>CAZVYM010000001.1:0-23231 GCA_964630935.1 uncultured Gemmatimonadaceae bacterium
GAGTCGCCGGGTGGCTCGCCTCGGGAGCCGACCGGGTGTACGGAAGGTGCGAGGATAGGCTCGGCACCCGAGTTGGCCTTGGGCGGTTGTTCACGCTTGGGTCGGGCCACCCCGAAGAGTCGACGCGGCGGTGTCGTCACGAGAGCCTATTGGAGAGCACGAGCCTCCAGGGGTCCGCGAGCGCCAGGAGCGGAGTGTTTCACGTGGAACACTCGGGCGGGGGGTGAGGTCTCCCCCCGGGGCACGTCCTACTTCTTGACGAGCTGCACGTGCTCCTTCGCCAGCTCCTTCAGCCCGTTCAAGAACGCGTATTCGGTCTCGGCGTCGATCGTGAGGGTGTTTCCGCTCAGGCTGAACGTGCCGGTGGCCGTGTCGGGAGGTGGGGGGTAGGTCGTCCTCAGCGAGATGGCGCTCCCAGAGACGGAAAGGAGGCCGAGCTCGGCGGCCCCGGCGCCGCCGGAGAGGAGGATCGCCGTGTAGTGACCCGACGGCTGTACGTTGAGCGTGAACGTGCCGCCCCGGGCGATGAGGTCCGTCGAGACCGCTGGATTGGCCACGCTCGTCAGAACGAGTGCCGTCGCCTCCCAATCGCCGACGAGGTCTTGAACCGAAGGATCGGGGGAGACACTGTCACTGGTGCATGCCTGCTGAGTCGACACCATCAGTGCGATCGTCCAAGCTGCCCAGGCCCGCCTGCGCCAAACGCCGTGCCACCTCATCGTCACTCCCCTTCGCCGCCGTTCAGGTGCGGGACTCGCCATGGCGGCGTCCCGCCGTGTCGCCGAACTTTCGCCGAACGAGCATCATCGTCAAGTGCGCGATCGCTTTCCCTCGATCACGCGCATGGGTATATTCGTCGCCCTTTCTCGAACGTCCTCGAAGTAGCCTGCGTTGCTGATCCCCCCCGTCGCAGAGGGCGCACCAGGGCTTTCGTACGAGAAGAGCACCGGTCGTGGCCCAGGCCGCGACGAGGAGGGCAAGGACGCGTGGGAGTGCAGCCGCCCATGCGCCCGAAGCCGAATGGAACAACACTACTCGAGCACGCGTAACGCGTCCGAACGCATTTCTGCCACGGGCCGCTAGACTCCATGTCCCGAGTCATCGCCATCGCGAATCAGAAGGGCGGCGTCGGAAAGACGACGACCGCCATCAACCTCGGCGCTTCCCTCGCGGTCGCCGAGAAGCGCACCCTCGTGGTGGACATCGATCCGCAGGGCAACGCGACGAGCGGGCTCGGTCTCGAGCATCGAGGTCAGGTCGCGACCGTATACGAAGCGCTCGTCGAAGGGCGTCCCGTCCAAGAGTGTGTGGTACGGGGCGTCCACTTCGACTCGCTCGATCTGGTTCCCTCCAACCGTGACCTGGTGGGCGCCGAGATCGAGCTCGTGCAGGTACCCCAGCGGGAGACTGTCTTGCGCCGGGCCCTGGAGCCGTTGCGAGACGAGTACGACTTCGTCCTCGTGGACTGTCCCCCCTCGCTCGGGCTGCTTACACTCAATACGCTGACTGCGGCCGATTCGGTCCTGATTCCGATCCAGTGCGAGTTCTACGCTCTGGAGGGTCTCAGCCAGCTCCTGAACACGGTGCGCCTCGTCCAGCGGGGCTTGAACCCCTCGCTCGACATTGAAGGGGTTCTCCTGACCATGTACGACCGGCGCCTCAATCTGTCCAAGCAGGTCGCGGCCGAAGCCAGGGACTACTTCGGGGGCCGGGTGTATCGGACGGCCATCCCGCGAAACGTGCGCCTCGCGGAGGCTCCGAGCTTCGGCAAGCCGATCGTCGTCTACGACGTGCTCTCAGCCGGCGCTCAGGCCTATCTCGCCTTGGCCAGAGAGGTCATCGGGAAGGGCTCACCACCGAGAGGGTCTCGATGAGCCGTCGCGACCGCCTGGGCAAGGGGCTCGGAGCGCTCCTGGGTGAATACCTGGATCCGGAAGCCGAAGAAGCCGAGATCCGGCGTATCAAGATGAAGGCCATCGTCCCGAACCCCCTGCAACCACGGAGGTCCTTCACCGAGGCGGAGCTCGCCGAGCTCGCGGGTTCCATCCAGGCGAACGGGCTTCTCCAGCCTCTCGTAGTGCGACCCTCGCCCGGCACCGCGGACCGATACGAGCTCGTGGCCGGGGAGCGCCGATTCCGTGCGATCTCTCGTCTCGGCTGGGACGACGTACCCGTCCTGGTGCGCGAAGCCTCCGACGAGACGCTGCTGGTTCTCGCCATGGTCGAGAACCTCCAACGGGAGGCCCTCAATCCGATGGAAGAGGCTGAGGGATACCAGATGCTCGTGGATCGCTTCGGGATGACCCAGGCCGAGATCGCGGACTCGGTCGGCAAGGACCGCTCTACGGTGGCGAACATCCTCAGACTCCTTCGTCTGCCGCCATCGATCCGCAAGCTGGTCGAGGGTGGTTCCTTGTCCATGGGCCACGCGAGGGCGCTCCTCTCGGTGGAGGATCCCGTTCGAGCGGCCGATCTCGCGCGGACGGCCGTCAAGGACGGGTGGTCCGTTCGCGAGCTCGAGCGTCGCTCCTCCGACGGGGCGTCGACGAAGAAGGGCCGTCGGACGTCGCGCCCGGCGAAAGTCGACCCGGTCGTGAACGCTCTGCAGGAAGCGCTCCAGGAATCGCTCGCCACCAGGGTCTCGATCCGGCAAGGTCGTCGGGGACAGGGGGTCATCGAGATCACCTTCCTCAGCGCGGAGGACTTCGAGCGCCTGTTCGAGTTGATTGCGGGTAAGGAAGCCGAGGAGGTCGTCGGATGAAGGACACCGAGAAGCCCCGCCGTTACCTGACGATCATGCTGGTGCCGGACGGAGGAGGGGAGCACCGCAACTTCCGGATAAGCTACCGACGCCTGAGGCTGGTGGGCCTTCTGGGCACGGTCGTAGCCTTTTCCTTGACGTTGATGGCCGGCAGCTGGTGGTACCTCGCCGCACGCGCTTCCAAGGTGCGCACCCTCGAGACGCAGCTTGCCCGGGCACAGGCCGATTCGTCCCGCGTGGAAGCCCTGGCTCGGCAGATGCAGCTCATCGAGCAACAGTATGGGGACATTCGGGGTTTGTTCGGTAAAACTCCAGATGCCCCCTCGGACCTCTGGCTTCCCCCGGCGACGGACGCACGTCCCCGCTCCCCTTCACGCACGCCTCCGGACGAAGCGTCGAAGCCGACCAGTTGGCCGCTCACCGAGCGCGGATTCGTGACGCAGGGACTCCTGGAAGGGGTGAACACCGAGGATCACCCCGGATTGGACATCGCGATCCCGACCGATTCCTACGTGCGTGCCGCCGGCGGGGGCACCGTGGTGGACGAAGGACAAGACTCCGTGTATGGTCGGTACGTCGTCATCGACCACGGTGATGGCTACACGTCCGTGTATGGGCACGCATCGATGCTCTTCGTGTCGCGAGGCCAGCATGTGCGACAGGACGAGGTCATCGCGTTGAGCGGTTCCACGGGGCGATCCACGGCACCGCACTTGCATTTCGAAATTCTCCACAACGGGGAGCCCGTGGACCCCCTCACGATGGTGACCCAGCCCTGAACCGAACCGGAGCCCAGACCATGGCGCGTGAAAGAGAATCGAGCGGCACCTCACCCGAGACGGTCATGTCCATCGTGGGCCCCGGCATGAAGATCGTCGGGGACTGTCATACCGACGGCACCGTCCGGATCGAGGGCGCGATCGAGGGCACCGTGCGAGCGGGCAAGGCTGTCGTCGTCGGGAAGGACGGGATCGTGGAGGGCGACATCTATACGCAAGACGCCGTGATCTCGGGCAAGGTCATGGGTGCCTTGGTGGCGGAGTCCCGACTCGAGCTCCAGTCGAGCTGCCACGTCGAAGGGAGCGTTCGCGCCCGTCGCCTCCACCTCGAGGAGGGCGCGATCCTCAATGGGACGGTGGAGATGGGCGACGAGGTAAAGGGCTCCCCGGCCGCTTCGGCGCCCGGCGACACCCAGGGTGTGCAGGCCGAAGAATCGCCCAGCGTGGCCTAGGTTTCCCCGCCCGCGGGGTCGGAGTTATCCTCAGGTCCGACAACGTCCCACCCTGCCAGACGCTCACGAGATCTCAGTTCCGTAAATGATTGTTGTAAAAGGCTTTGTGGTGTTTGTCCCTCGCTATTCCACATCGCCACAGGCCGAATCCGGGCGCTTTTCCACATCCTTTCCACGCGTCCGACGGGGACGGCCGGAAAGACCTCCGTTCCTCCTCGCCGTGCGGAGCGGCGCATGAAATTAGAATCTCTCCTCCAATACATGGACACGTATCTCGCCGTGTCCGAGTACGCGGATTCGGAGCACGCCCTGAACGGTTTGCAGGTCGGAGGGCCCGAGGACGTCCATCACGTGGTGGCCGCCGTCGACGCGTCGGAGGCCACGATCGACGAGGCCGTGGAGAAGGGAGCGGACCTCCTGATCGTTCATCACGGCCTCTTCTGGGAGGGACTCCGGCCCGTCACGGGTCGACACCTTCGAAAGCTCGCCCCTCTCCTCGCACACCGGATCGCGCTCTACAGCGTGCACATACCCCTGGACGCCCACTCGGAGGTGGGGAACTGCGCCCTGCTCGCTCGTGCGCTCGATCTGGATCTCAGGGGCAGGTTCGGAATGCACAAGGGGGCCGAGATCGGCTGGTGGGGAGACCTCCCCGCATCGGTCACGGGACAGGAGCTACGCGAGCGGTTGGAGTCCGTTCTCGAGGGCGGGGTGCACCTGATCCCGGGAGGTCCAGAGCGCATCGAGAGCGTGGCGGTGGTCACGGGAATGGGGGCCTCGGCGATCGCGGAAGCCGCGGAACGTGGCATCGACGCGCTGGTCACGGGCGAGGGGTCGCACCACGCGCACTTCGACGCCATGGAGCTCGGGGTGACGGTGCTCTTCGGCGGGCACTACGCCACCGAGACGTTCGGCGTGCGTGCGCTCGCGGAGCACGTGGCGGATCGGTTCGAGCTGACCTGGGAGTTCATCGACCAACCCACGGGGCTGTAGGCGACGGGCGCACGGCCGGGGTGGGGTCTCGTTCTACAGAAGTCCGTCCAGGTACAGATAGGCTCTCCAGGTCGAGCCACCCCGAAGCGCCCGTGCGATGTCGAAGCGGATCAGACCATCCAGGAAAGAGGCTCCCACGCCGGCGGACAACCGTGCGTCGTCGAGCCGGATCGCGTCGCGGGTTCCCGCCCATCCGGCGTCCGCGAAAAGGCCCACACGAGCGCCTGCGAACCGGTTCGCCATTTCGGCGCGAGCACGCCAGAACGTCGGGCCGTGGATCGAGTTGGCCCAGAAGCCGCGCAATGTCGCGGAGCCTCCCAGGAAGAACTGACGCTGGAGGAGGTCGTCGCCCCACGTGGTGCCCCCGCCGAGCTCGAGCGCGCCGGCGAGGCCGAAGGGGAGCGGGTGGCTCACCGAGGCCGTGAGGGCGAGCCGCTCGTAGGACGCGTCGCCTCCGGCCGCCTCCGCGAGAACCCGCCCGGTGGCGACGAGACCGTCCGGGTCGATGCCCGAAAACCACCCCAGGGAGACCCGGCCCCCGGTGAGCGTCACGTCGCGGGCCGACAAGACCTCCGGCGGCGCGAAGTCACGTACGCCCTGCAGGAGGAAGAAGTCCGTGCCGAGGCCGACGGGTTGCTGTCTCTCGTGGAAGACCTCCACGTCGCTCCGAACGCTCCTGCCCGTTCGGTGATAGCCGAGTCCGGCACCCGTGGCCCGGTAGTATTGTCCTCGGTCCTCCCCGAGGAGGAGCGCGTCGAGAGAGCTGCCGAAGCTGAAGGGATTGGACCAATCCGCCATCGACTCCAGGCGCCGATAGCCCTCGAGGCTCCACCGCCTGTCCTCCGTGCCGCGCGCCAGCTCGGCCGTGCCGTCGAGCGTGCGGGACGCGGTGCCCACACGGGCTTCCAGCGTCATCGACGTCGCCGGGCTGAACGGCACCGTCGCCGTGGCACCCACGCTCAGCCCCTCGACGCGGTTGTATCGGAGCATTCCCCGCTGGAGGCCCCAGGCGAAGCGGGGCCGGAACCGGCGGTACGTGGGCAGGAGCGACTCGAGCTCGCCCCTGAGCTGACGGATCTCCGCATCGGTGAACGCGGTCGGCGCGCGCTCGCCGAAATCTTCGGAAAGCGCGGGTGATTCGACGAGCGAGTCGCCCCGGGGCACGATCACCGTCACGTATCGTGGCTTCCCGTCGTCCCCCTCGATGCGCCGCTCGCGGCGCGACCACCCCCGGGGGAGCGGCCCGGTCAGCGCCGGAATCTCGCTGCGGGCCTCGTTCACCCTGTAGTCCCGGACGGTCCAGTCCACGGTCAGGGGCATGCGAACGAACCCGCCGAGGCGCACCTCCCCCGCGAGCGCGAAGCGTCGAGGGAGCCAGTACTTGAACTCCTGGAGACTGTACTCGACGGTCACGTAGGAGATCTCGGCCTGGACCGGCTTCAAGATCCCCGGCACGTCCTTGGCGTCCTCGGGCTCGTCCAGGCTCAGGTCGAAGGGACGCGCGGGGCGATACGTGGCACGCACGAGAGACGCGGTCTCGGCGTCGAACCACAAGGAGCCGGCCACCAGGTGAAAGTCGGCTCGCCTGGGCTCGACCTTCACTTCGTAGAGCACCACCTGCCGGTTCTCCGAGGGGAGGCTGATCCTCAGGGTGTCTCCCGAGAAATACCGATAGTCGGCGAGGGCGCTGTCGGCCAAGGGATGAAGCGCCCAATCCCCCCCGAACACGAGCCGATCTCCGCCGGGGTCGAACGCGAACGCCGGAAGCTCGGCGTCGTTCAGGAGCTCGTCGGGGAGCTGGTCCCGCAGCTCGCGCTGCATCTGCTCTCCCGTCTCCTTCGCCTTTCCCGCGGCCGCGGCCGCACGCCGCCTCGTGTCGGCACCGAAGACCGGGATCGCCTGCCGCGCGCCGATCCATTGGATGGCTCGCTCCCCGTCCGCGCTCCAGCGTAGACGGGCGACACGCTCCTGCTCGAACAGCCCTCGCTCGCGTCGGAACCCGCGCGCGGTGAGGCCGACGTAGAGGTGCTCCCTCATGAGACCTTCGTAGCTACGGATCCCGGAAACGTCCCGTCCGCGGGCCGCGATGGCTCGTCCGATCAGCGCCGCTACGTTCGGGTCTCCGAAGGTGTCGTCCGGCAGGGAATCCTGCTGCGCACGCACCGGCGCAGGCCCGAGCACGTGGAAGAGCGCCAGGCTACAGAGGACGAGACGGATCCACCCCTTGGGATTCATGATCCGTTGCCGGTGTACGAGGGTCTGGATACCATCGTCAACGCATCCGAGTGCACGCTCCCGTGCGAGGCCCGGTCGGACGGCCCGGGCCGAGGAGAACGAATGACCCGAAGGTCCATCGCCGCGACGCTCGCAGTTCTCGCGACGGCCTCCACGGCCGGCGCTCAGGCGATTCCTACGCCTCTGCAGCATTTCGGGTTCGAGATCGGGGCCGACCGGAAGCTCGCCGACTGGGGACAGCTCACCTCCTACTACGAGAAACTGGCGGAAACGAGTCAACGTGTGACCATCGACACGCTCGGCACGACCACCATGGGGCGGCCGTTCGTGATGCTCACGGTGACGAGCGCCGCCAATCAGGCCCACATCGACGAGCTCCACCGGATCCAGATGAAGCTCTCCGACCCGAGGCACGTCTCCGGTCCGGCGGAGCTGGACAGCCTGATCGCCCGGGGCAAGACCGTGGTCCTCATGACGCACGGCATCCACGCGAGCGAGGTGGGGGGCTCCCAGATGGCGGCGCGCCTGCTTTGGATGCTCGCTTCCTCGAACGATCCGAAGGTCCTCGAGATCCTGGACAACGTCATCCTGCTCGACATCCCCTCGCTCAACCCGGACGGGCTGCAGTGGGTGGTCGACTACTACAGGAAGTACGTGGGCACCGAGTACGAAGGCGACCCGCTGCCGTGGTTGTACCAGTTCTACGTGGGCCACGACAACAACCGGGACTGGTACGCGTTCACGCAGAAGGAGACCCAATTCACCGTGACGAAGGCCCACAACGCGTGGCATCCCGAAATCGTGCACGACATCCACCAGATGGGTAGGGATCAGGCTCGAATCTTCTTCCCGCCCTACATCGATCCGTGGGAGCCGAACGTCGATCCGGGCTTGATCGCCGGAGTGAACCAGCTCGGCTCGTACATGGCGGCGAAGCTCACCGAGGAAGACAAGCCGGGTGTCGTCATCGGCGCGGTGTACGACGCCTATACCCCCGCCCGGGCCTACCAGCACTACCACGGTGGCGTGCGCATCCTGAGCGAAACCGCTTCGGCCGACATCGCGACGCCGATCGAGGTACCGAAGGATCAGATTCAGGGAGGCCGCGGCTACGACGCGTCGCGGGCCTCGTGGAACTACCCGATGCCGTGGACCGGCGGCCGCTGGAGCCTGTCGGACATCGTCGACTACATGCAGGCGGGCGCCGTGGCGCTGCTCACCAACGCGGCGCGGAACCGAACCTACTGGCTCCGGAATTTCTGGGCCGTCAACGTGCGCGCGGTACACAAGTGGGACGCCTGGCCCGAGGCGTGGGTCATTCCCGCCGGTCAGGCCAACCGCGCCGGGCTCTCCTACGTGCTGAGGATCCTCACGATGGGCGACGTGGAGGTGCACGAGGCCAAGGAGGCCTTCAGTGCCGATGGTATCGACTTCCCTGCGGGGAGCTTCGTCGTGCCGATGCGCCAGCCCTACGCCTCGTTCGCCGAGACCCTGCTCGAGGTCCAGCACTACCCCGACCTCAGGCAGTACCCGGGTGGTCCCCCGAAGCGGCCGTACGACGTCACGGCCCAGACGCTGCCGTACCTGATGGACGTGGACGCGGTTGCCGTCGACGAGCCGTTGAAGGTGCCGCTCTCGGATCCGATCCCGGTGCCGAAATGGGACTTCGAGCTTCCCGAGGCGCTGTCCGGTGAGTCGGCTCCCCGGATCGCCGTCTACAAGTCCCGTCAGGAGCCGATCGCCGCAGGCTGGACCCGATGGGTCTTCGATCAGTACCACCTGAAGTACGACACCCTGCACAGCGCGGATATCCAGAGGGGCGGGCTGGCGAGCCGCTACGACGTGCTGGTCATGCAATCACAGTCGCCGCAGTCGATCGAGAACGGATACCCGCCCGGCTCGGAGCCTCCCGAGTACGTGGGCGGGCTCGGAGAAAGCGGCGTCGCCGCCTTGCGGGACTTCGTTCGTTCGGGTGGGCGGCTGGTGGCCATCGAGGAGGCCGCCGACTTCGCGATCGAGACGTTCGGATTGGGGGTGACCAACCAAGTGGATGGTCTCCCGCCCCAAGAGTTCTACATTCCTGGTTCGATTCTCCGTTTAGTGCTCGCTCCTTCGTCGGACTTGAGCCGAGGACTCGACCCGGAGTCCATCGCCTGGTTCGACAACCAGAGTCGTGCCTTCGGGGTAACGGATCCCCAGATCCGGGTGGCTGCCCGGTATGGAACGGGAGATCCGCTTCTGTCCGGTTGGGCGCTCGGGTCTCGGCATGTGGCGGGTAAACCAGCGATTCTGGAGGCAGATGTGGGTAAAGGCTCCGTGGTGCTGTTCGGGTTTCAGCCCAACTACCGCGGTCAGAGCGTCGCGACCTGGCCGCTCCTCTTCAATGCGATGGCCCGATGAGCGGCAGTGAGGGAGGACCGGCGAAGCGGCCCTGCCCGGAGTGCGGCAAGCCGGCGTCCGGCAACTTCTGCCAGCACTGCGGGGCATCGATGGGAGGACGGTTCTGCAACCAGTGCGGCGCGGAGCTGTCACCGGGCTCACGCTTCTGCAACCAGTGCGGCAAGCCGGTCGGCGCGCGTCCGGCGCCGGCACCGGCGGCACCGGCGGCACCCGCGGCCCCGGCGGGCCCCGCGTCGCCTGCCCACGCCCCCGGGCAGCACCGTGCGGCCGCCGCGGCCACCTTCGGCGGGAGCAACCTTCCCTGGTGGATCGCGGGCTTCGCGATGTTCACGCTGATTTTGGTCGTGGGCTGGAGTGCCGTGCGCGGTGGGGGGTCGGCGTCCTCGCCATCGCCGATGGGGGGCCAGCCGGGCGCGCCGGGCGGCAACCCGGCGGCGGGGGCGTCGAACATCGACCTCTCCACCATGAGCCCGAGGGAGGCGGCGGACCGACTGTTCAACCACGTCATGACGGACATCTCGCAGGGTGACACCGCGGATGCCGTCGCCTTCCAGCCGATGGCCGTCGAGGCCTACGAACGGGCGGAGCCCTTGGACCTCGACGGGCTCTTCCACATGTCCCTTCTGCAACGTCTCACGGATCCGGCCGCGGCTCTGGCGACGGCACAGCGTATCCTGGACTCGAATCCGGACCACATTCTCGGTCTGGGCGCAGCGGCGGAAGCGGCGGCGCAGGCCGGACAGCCCGAGCTCGCCACCAAGTACTACAAGCACCTGCTGGACGTCTACGACGCTCAGTCGAAGCTCGACCTACCCGCGTACGAGGCGCACAAAAGCCTTCTCAGCGAGATGAAGGCGGAAGCGGAGGCGTACCTGGCCAAGAAGTAGCGAGGCGTGCTCCATGCGGGTCTTCGTCACCGGCGCCACCGGACTGGTCGGATCCCACGTCGTGGAGCTTCTCCGGGCGAAAGGCCACGACGTGGTGGCGTTGCGGCGCCGCTCCTCCGACACGTCCTGGCTCCGGAAGCTCGGTTGTGGGCCCTTCGAGGGAGACGTGCGCGACAGCGCGGACGACCTGGCCGCCGGGATGAGGGGGTGTACCCACCTCGTGCATGCCGCCGCGTTGGTCTACTCCGGGGGCTCCTGGCCGAAGGTCCGGGCGGTCAACGTCGAAGGGACGCGCCACGTGCTGGAGGCCGCGGCCGCCGCCGGTGTGGCACACGCGGTCCACGTGTCCTCCGTCGCGGTCTACGGCAAGAGAGAGGGATCCCTGGACGAGACGACGTCGTTCGACACGGAGCTGGAGCCCAGTGACCTCTACGGCAGATCGAAGCGGGAGGCCGAGGCGGAGGCCCGCGAGGTCGAGTCCGCACGGGGCCTGAAGGTCACGATCGTGCGGCCCGCGGCCGTGTACGGCGAGCGCGACCGCCTGATGGCGCCGGCCGTCGCGCGGATCGTCCGCCGCCCCGTGGCCGCGATGCTCGGGAGGGGATGCAACACTCTGCCGGTCGTTTACGCGGGGAACGTGGCGGCCGCCCTGCTCCTCGCCCTGGAGGCGGGGCGAGGCGGCGCCACCTACGACCTGGCGATGGATCATCCGATCACGCAGAGACAGCTGCTCGAAGGCATCGCGAGAGGGATGGGGCGGGTGCCCATCTTGGTGCCGATCCCCGCTCCGCTGGTTCGGGCGGGCGCCGCGCTGCTGGGGCGACTGGGCGTGGCCGCGCCGGGCGCGAGCGACCTTCCACTCTCCAAGGCCGTGCGGATCGCCCTGGGCGAGAATCCCTATCGCTCCGTACGGGCCCGGCGTGAGCTCGGGTGGGACCCGCCGCACCGGCACGAAGAGGCCCTCGTGCGGACGGGCCGGTGGGTGAAGGAGCACCCGTGAGCGCCCGCCGCTCCCGCATTGGCCGGGTGTCGCGTGCGCCAACCGCGCTCGCGGTGCGCTCGATGTCCTCGATCCTTCTCCCGTATTTGTGGTACCAACCACCTTTCCCGTCACCCATCTCGAACACCCCATTCGGAGATCCCAAATGATCGAGCATGACTCGGGGGCCCGCTGGGCCGAGCCGTTTCCCTACGAGCGTGAGACGGAGGACGAGCGGCTCCTGGAGAGCGTCGAGGAGCTCGAGACGATCGGGAAGGACGCATGGCGCATCTTCCGGATTATGGGCGAGTTCGTCGAAGGGTTCGAGGCGATGTCGAAGGTGGGACCGTCCGTCTCGATCTTCGGGTCCGCCCGGGTGAGCTCCGACGACCCGATGTACGAGACGTGCGTGAAGACCGCCAAGCTGCTGGGGGAGGCCGGCTTCAGCGTGATCACGGGCGGCGGGCCGGGGATCATGGAGGCGGCCAACAAGGGCGCGCGTGAAGCGGGCGCGCGCTCGGTGGGCTGCAACATCGAGCTCCCGTTCGAGCAATCCGCGAACAGGTTCGCCGACGTCAGCATCGACTTCCGCTACTTCTTCGTGCGGAAGACGATGTTCGTGAAATACGCCCAGGGATTCGTGATCTTCCCGGGAGGATACGGGACGATGGACGAGCTCTTCGAGTCGCTCACGCTGATCCAGACCGGGAAGGTGCGACACTTCCCGCTGGTGCTCGTCGGCCGGGACTACTGGGGTGGCCTGCTCGACTGGATGCGCGACCGGATGGCGGCGGAAGGCAAGATCGCCCGGCAGGATCTCGACCTCATGTTCCTGACCGACGACCCGGAGGAAGTTCGCGATCACATCGTGCAGCGCTTCGAGCACCGGAAGTCGGCGCTCAAACAGAAGCTCCCGCAGGGCTGGGGGAGCCCCCTGTGATCCAGGGGGCACTGCCCCTGACGGCGCTCATCGCCGTCACGACCGCGCTGGCGTTCATTCTGGACCGAAAGGTGCCCGCCTTGGGCAAGTTGGGCGCCTCGCTCCTCGCGCTCATCCTCGGCGCGCTCCTGTCGAACTTGGGTGTGGTGCCGAGCAAGTCACCCGTCTACGATTCGATCTCCGGCCCCGTGACCAATCTGGCGATCGCGTGGCTGCTCCTGTCGGTCAACCTGAGCGACCTCAAGCGCGCGGGCCCGCGCATGCTGGGTGCGTTCGGCCTCGCCCTCGTCGGCACGGTGATCGGCGCCTTCGTGGGCGCCGTCATGCTGGCCGGCGCGTTCGGTCCGCAGACGTGGAAGCTCGCCGGGACGCTCACCGGCACCTATTCGGGGGGATCCCTCAACTTCGTGGCCGTAGGGACGAGCGTGGGGCTGCCTCCGAGGCTCTTCACCGGCGGGACTGCTGCCGACGCCCTGACGACCGGCCTCTGGATGGTCGTGACCCTGGTCCTGCCGATCTGGCTGGCGCGCTTCTATCCGCCCGTGCCCGATACCGCTCTGGAGCTGGCACCGGGAACGGCGGGCGGGGCTTCGGTCCTCGAGGAGCACCACCCGTTCTTCGCGCCCGCGTCGGTGTCCACGCTCGATCTGGCCGTGCTGATGGCGGCGGGGCTCCTCCTTCTGGGCGCATCGCAGCTCGTGGCCGGGTGGATTCCCCAGGTGCCGGCCGTTCTCTGGCTCACGACCTTCGCTCTCCTGCTCGGACACACGAGGCCGTTCCACCGACCGGAAGGCGCGCTCCAGCTCGGCAACCTCGCCCTGCACTTCTTCTTCGTCGTGATCGGGATCTGGTCCCGTGTCGCCGACATCGCTGCGGTCGGCATCGCCGTGTTCGTCTATACGTGCACGGTGGTCGGCATCCAGGGGCTCGTGGTCTATGGCGTCGGACGCCTGGCTCGGATGGATGTCGGATCCCTCTCGGTGGCGTCCCAAGCGGCGGTGGGTGGACCGTCCACGGCGCTCGCCGTCGCCGTCTCGAGGGAGTGGCCGGGACTGGTGCTGCCGGGGATCATCGTGGGACTGCTCGGGTACGCGGTCGGGAACTACCTCGGCATCGGAGTCGCGGATCTTGTTCGTGCCTTCGGAATCGGGCTATGATCCAAGGCTGAGCCGTACGGCAGGATCCCGTGCCGGGCGGCCTTTTCCGTCTGCGGGGCCCTCGCCCCGAGGCGTTTCCGTGACTCTCTCACGTGTTCCTCGAGAAGGTGGAACCGTTGGAGGATAGAGGTCTGAGCAACACGGCAACGGAGGATCGCAAGGGCTACGCACCCGCCGGAAAGGACACCGGCGTGGTCAAGCCGAAGGGGACGTCGCGGATCCGGGCCCACGACGGCCTGGACACCGTCTCCATCAAAGCGCGCAAGCCGGGATGGTTGAAGGTCCGGTCCCCGGGGGGCCACAACTACCTGAGCCTCAAGCGCATGATGCGCTCAGAGTCTCTTCACACGGTGTGCGAGGAGGCGGGCTGCCCGAACATCGGCGAGTGCTGGGAGGACGGCACTGCCACGTTCATGATCCTGGGCGACGTGTGCACCCGGGCGTGCAAGTACTGCGGGGTGGCGCATGGGATGCCCACCGAGCTGGACACCGACGAGCCACGCCGCGTCGCCGAGACCGTGGCCCGGATGGGGCTCGAGCACGTCGTCATCACCAGCGTGAACCGCGACGAGCTCCCCGACGGTGGCGCGGGCATCTACGCGGAGACCATTCGCCGCATCGGCGAGGCGGTCCCGGGGTGCTCCGTCGAGGTGCTGATTCCCGACTTCAAGGGCGACGAGGACGCACTGGCGGTCGTCGTGGAAGCGGGACCGGCGATCCTGGGCCACAACCTGGAGACGGTGGAGCGGCTGCATCCGGACGTGAGGCCCGGAGGCCGCTACTGGCGGTCCATCTCGTTCCTGGGTGCCGTGAAGCGGCTGGATGCCGGCATGCTCACCAAGACGGGAATCATCCTGGGAATGGGCGAGGAAGCGGACGAGGTCCGCCAGGCGATGGTCGACCTCCGCGAGGCCTCGGTGGACATCCTCACGCTGGGCCAGTATCTGCGACCCTCCCCGATGCACATTCCGGTCGCTCGGTGGGTCACGCCGGAGGAGTTCCAGGAGTGGAAGCAGGTCGGGGAACAGGAGCTCGGATTCAGGCACGTCGAATCCGGACCTCTCGTGCGCTCGAGCTACCACGCCAAAGAACAGGCGCGCGAGGTCGTGGCGGGCGGCCCCGGCTCGATCCAGAGCGTCATGGAAGCGGACGTCCCGGCCCCTGCCGAGATGCGGCTGGACCTCGTCCAGCTCGAGCTCGGACGGCCGGGGAGGGAAGGCTGATCAACGCAATGGCCCAGACGAAGACCCAGACGAAGAAGAACGTGGCCCTCGATCCCTTCGAGGAGTACGGAGTAAGCCCGGAGCTGGCGCTGGAGCTGCTCCGTGACATGCTCTTGTACCGCCGCTTCGAGGAGAAGGCCGAGGAAGGCTACGCCATCGGGAAGATCGGCGGATTCTGCCACCTCCACATCGGTCAGGAGGGCGTGGCCGCCGGTGCGGTGAAGCCGCTGCGCCGGGACGACTACGTCATCAGCGGATATCGCGAGCACACCATGGCGTTGGCCAAGGGTGTGGCACCCGGCGCCGTTCTGGCGGAGTTGTACGGGCGCAAGGACGGCTGCTCGGGCGGCCGCGGCGGCTCCATGCACCTCTTCGACAAGGCCGTGAGCTTCATGGGAGGCGACGGCATCGTGGGCGGCCAGGTGCCCCTCGCCACGGGGTTCGGCTGGAGCATCAAGTACCGTAGCGAGGATCGGGTCGCCGTCTGCTTCATGGGCGACGCGGCGGTGAATCAGGGCGCCTTCCACGAGTCGCTCAACATGGCCGCGGTCTGGCACCTGCCGGTGATTTACGTCGTGGAGAACAACGCGTACGGGATGGGCACCGCGTTCCGCCGTGTCTCGATCACCGAGATGGTCAGCAAGTCGTCACCCTACGGCATCCCGGCGAGCTCGGTGAATGGACAGGACGTGCTGGCCACGTATGCGCACTTCCGCGATCTGGTTGCCGAGGTGCGCGACGGAGGGGGGCCCCGCTTCGTCGATGCCCAGACCTATCGCTTCCGGGGCCATTCCATGTCCGATCCGGTCTCGGGCACGTACCGGACGAAGGAAGAGGTCGAGCAGCACACGAAGGAGGACGATCCGATCGGCATCCTGCGCGATCGGCTCATCCACGCGGGCCACCTGGATCGGAGCGGAATGGAGGCGCTGGACGCCGAGATCCACGAGATCGTGGACGCGGCGGCGGATTTCGCCGACGCGTCACCGCCGCCCTCCGAGGACGAGCTGCACGAGCACGTCTACGCCCAGATCAACGAGCATGGCCGGCTCTTCTTCGACGAGAGGAGTGGCGGCTGATGGCGGTCATCACTTACCGCGAAGCGCTCAACCAGGCCCTCGCGGAAGAGATGGAGCGCGATGAGAGCGTGTTTCTCATCGGCGAGGAGGTGGCCGAGTACGACGGCGCCTACAAGGTGTCCAAGGGACTCCTGGAGCGGTTCGGCGCCGGGCGCGTGGTCGACTCGCCCATCAGCGAGCTCGGCTTCGCGGGGCTCGGAGTCGGCGCGGCCATGGCGGGGCTCCGTCCGGTGGTCGAGTTCATGACCTTCAACTTCTCGTACCTGGCGCTCGATCAGGTCCTCAACCACGCGGCGAAGCTGCTCTACATGTCGGCCGGGCAGTTCCCGGTGCCGATCGTCTTCCGCGGTCCCACGGGCGCAGCGCTCCAGCTCTCTGCGCAGCACTCCCAGGCGCTGGAGACGTTCTACGTGCACTCGCCCGGGCTCAAGCTCGTGACGCCGGCGACGCCGGCCGACGCCAAGGGGTTGCTCAAGGCTTCGATCCGGGACGAGGATCCGGTGGCGTTCATGGAGGGTGAGCTGCTCTACAACTTCAAGGGCGAGGTTCCCGACGACGACGATTTCGTCATCCCGCTCGGGATGGCGGATCTGAAGCGCGAGGGGACGGACGTTTCGATCATCACGCACGGCAAGATGGTGCACGTGGCGCTGCAGGCGGCCGGACAGCTCGCGAGGGACGGGATCGAGGCCGACGTGCTGGACCTGAGGTCGCTGCGCCCCCTCGACGTCGACGCGATCCTCGAGACGATCCGGAAGACCAATCGGGCCGTCTACGTCGAGGAAGGATGGCCGTACGCGGGCGTGGGGAGCCAGATCGTCACGACCATCCAGGAAGAGGCCTTCGACTGGCTGGACGCTCCGCTCCTCCGCGTCACGCAAGCGGACGTGCCGATGCCGTACGCGAAGAACCTGGAGAAGGCGGCGAAGCCAAGCGCCGAGAGGGTGGTGGAGGCCTGCAACCGGGTCCTCTACCGCTGACGACCGGAGTCGGGACCCGCGGCCCGGACGCATCCGGCGTTCCCGCCGCGGGCGAGCTGACGAGAGACAAGCCGAGATAGATCCGATGGCAACGAAAGTCCACATGGAAGCGCTCTCTCCGACGATGGAGGAAGGCCAGCTCGTGCGCTGGCACAAGTCGGAAGGCGACGAGGTGTCCAGCGGCGAGGTCCTCGCGGAGATCGAGACCGACAAGGCCACCATGGAGTTGGTGGCCCGGGGTGACGGACTCCTCCGCAAGATCCTCCTGCCGGAGGGTGGCACCGCCCAGGTGGGCGCCGTCATCGCGGTCATCGGTGGGGCGGACGAGGACATCTCCGACGTCGCGGGCGACGGGGCGGGGGCCTCGGCTGCGGCCGCGCCGCCGAAGGAGCGGCAGGAGGCCGAGGCCGCCCCGGACGTGAAGGCCCCCGAGACTCCGGCTCCGCAGCCGACCGCGCAGCCCGGGGGCGAAAGCGCGGCTCCGGCCGCTCCTGCGGCGGGCGGGCGGGTCAAGGCCTCGCCCCTGGCGCGCCGCCTGGCCGACGACCTCGGCGTGGACCTGGGGCGGGTGGAGGGGTCCGGACCGGCGGGCCGGATCGTCAAGCGCGACGTGGAGGCCGCCAAGCAGGCCGGGCTGACCGCCGCACCTGCCCCGGTGGGGTGGAGTCCGGACGAAGCGGAGTACGAGGACATCCCGCTCTCGCAGCTGCGCAAGACCATCGCCAAGCGGCTGGTCCAGTCGATCGGGCCCGTACCGCACTTCTTCCTCACGATCGACGTGGACATGGCGCGGGTCCAGGAGGCCCGGACGAGCATCAACGCCATGCTCGCCTCGACCGGCGAGAAGGTGTCGCTGAACGACATCCTCCTGAAGGCCATCGCGGCCGCGTTGCGGCGGCACCCGGAGTGCAACGCGCAGTGGCAGGAAGACCGTGTGAGGCGCTTCAACGCCGTCCACCTGGGCGTGGCCGTCGCCATCGACGAGGGACTCATCACCCCGGTGGTGCGCAACGCCCACGTGAAGGGAATCGCGCAGATCGCCCGCGAGGTGAAGGAGCTGGCCACGCGCGCCCGTGACAAGAAGCTCACCCCCGAGGAGTACACGGGCTCGACCTTCTCGGTCTCGAACCTGGGGATGTTCGGCATCCACGAGTTCACCGCGATCATCAACCCGCCGGAGGCCGGCATCCTGGCCGTCGGCGGCATCGAGGACACGCCGGTCGTGATGGACGGCGAGGTGGTGGTGAGGCCGCGGATGCGCATGACGATGAGCTGCGACCACCGGGTGATCGACGGAGCCCAGGGCGCCAGGTTCCTCGCCACCCTCAAGGCGATGCTCGAGGAGCCGACGGCGATCGTCATGTAGCGGACGTGGAAACGGAAGGACGTGCCGGTTTCGGCCGTTTGCAGGGGGGCCGGCGCCTGCGCTCCGTCCGGCCCGCTAGACAGGCTCCTCGGGATACTGCCCCAGCACCCTCAGCTCGCCGGCCACTTCACTGATCGCCGCTACGCACTCGTCCTGCACGGAGAGCGGAGCGCCGCGCAGGTCGGCATAGAACCGGTACTCCCAAGGCCGACCGGGAATCGGGCGGGACTCGAGTCGGGTCAGGTCCACGACGCGCGCCGCGACCGCGCCGAGCGCGTGGTGGAGCGAGCCGGGCTCGTGGGCCAGGGTGAAGGCGATCGAGGTCTTCGAGCCGTTCTCGGGAGGCCGTGCGGCCTCCCGAGCCACCGCGAAGAAGCGAGTGAAATTGCCCGGATCGTCTTCCAGGCCCTCCTGGAGCACCTCTCCGCCGTACAGCTCCGCGGCCAGCGCGGACCCGATCGCCGCGTCGTAGTCGGCGCCACCCGCGAGCAGGTCCTTCACGCTTCCCGCGGTATCGTACGCCACACGTGCCTCGATGCCCGGGTGGCTCGCGAAGAAGCGGTGGCACTGCTGGAGCGCCACCGGATGGGATGCCGCCGAGCGTACCGTATCGAGCGTCCGACCTCGCTCGGCGACGAGACAGAGGCGGATCGGGACGCGGGTCTCGGCGATCGCGTGCAACGTGTGCTGGACGAGCAGGTCCAGGTTGCGTTGCACGGAGCCGGCGAGCGTGTTCTCCACCGGGACCATGCCGTGGTCGGCCTCACCCGACGCCACGGCCTCGAACAGCTCTTCGAAGCTCCGCTTCGCGAGGACCCCGATCTCCGAGCCGAACACCCGCAGGGCCGCGGCATGGCTGAAGGCGCCCAGCTCGCCCTGGATGGCGACCTTCGTCAAGGGCCTACCAACCTCCACCTCCGCCCCCGCCGAACCCTCCACCGCTGAATCCGCCGCCGCCGCTGAACCCCGAGCCGCCGCTGCTTCGTGGAGAAGACGCGAGGTTCGTGGTCGCCACCGAGGACATGTGTCCCATGGTGTGCGCGAAATGCGTGGCGCTGAAGCCACCCTGCCAGGTGCCCACGTACCACGTGGGAGGCTCCTTGCACAGGCTCTCGAACGCTCTGGCCCATTTGTCCGCCACCCCGAACGCCATCGCGTAGGGGAGGAATCGCTCGAACATCTCCGGAGAGGTGATCATGCGCCGATAGCGGTCGGACTCGACCCTCTCGAGGAACTCCTCGAACCCGAGGATCATCTCCCGGACGCGTGCGCCCTTGATCGTCCGGGCCGGCATGAAGAACCCGAACACGGCGACCGGAATCGCGGTCCCGAACACGGCCAGGACGGCCGTCAGATGGGGCACCATGAACATCTTCATCAAGGGACCGAGAGCCGTCAGCCCTGCGGCCACGATGACGCCGGCCACCACGATCCACTTCTGGAATACCTTGTCGGGCCGGCGGTCGTAGTAACCCTGTGCCATCAGCTCCCGGAAGATGGCATCCTTCACGCCTGGCAGCTCCCTGTAGAACTCGTTCTTGAGCGAGCTGAGCGTCACGGACTCGTTCGTCCCTGCCCCGACACTGCCGAAGAGGCCCTCGAGCATCTCGCGCTCGTGCTCCCGGAGCTCGCTCCAGGATTCCCTGTCCCGCAACGACACGAACCGGTAGTCGTCCTTGCCGACGAGCTTCCCCAGCATGCCCGAGGGCTCGATCTCCTCGATGCGCAGGTACCCACGCACGGCCAGATCGACGATCGCGGCCGTGATGTCCCGCATGTCGGGCCGGTGGTCCATGAGCGTCCCGGCCTCCGAGGGGCTCAGCTTCTCGGGTGGCTCGTACTGGGGCGAGATGGAGAGCTTGATGGGATCCCGACCCTTGGCCAACCAGATCCGCCACATGATCGCGAGGCTCAGGAGCGGAAGGAAGAGGAGCCAGTTGGCGGCCAGGAAGCGCCAGAGCTTCGCGAGGGCCGAGGGCCGCGCCACGACCCCGGGATCCCACGCCAACGCGACCGTAAGTCCCTCGTGATAATTGAGCGGCTGTCGGGTCTCGAAATAGAATCCATCCTCTATTTTCTGAACCGATGCCGCGTCCTCCTTGGATCCGTAGCCTCCGGTCCACGACGACGTGCGGACGTTGGACACCCCGGACGGGAGAATCACCATCGCCGAGGCGGACTGGATCGGCATGTCCCATGAGTCACCCGTGACGTTCCAGTAGAGCTCGTCGTAGGTGTCCCAGAACTTGAGACCGTTCGGCACCCGGTAGTGGATCACGACCTTGCGGGTCGCGTTGTCGGCGCCCGGCACCCGGATCTGGAGCTTCCGGTAGGTCCCCTGACGGCTGCTCGTGGTTTCGAGCGGCTGGCCGTCCGGACCCGTGACCGTGACGTCATCGAGCCAGAGATGGTAGGAGAACCCTTGCGGCGTACGGTATTCGACCGGAATGAGCCGGAAGATCCCGTTCCACGAGCCGGTGAAGTGCACCTGGATCTGCTCGCGCACGTCGATCCATCCGCTCTTCTCGACCCGGACCGTCGCGTCGAAATGCTCGATCGAGAGGGAGCGCTGGGCGGCGACGGGCCGCGTCGTCATGCCCAGAACGGTGGCCGTCAAGGCCAGGGCCGCGGCCGGGCCGAAGGCCCTACACCTCGCGCGGGCCCCCCTGCGTGAGATCATGCCCATGGCTCGGCTCCCTGCTCAGGCCGTGCCGAAGTCGACCTTCGGTACCGCCTTCTCCGCTTCCTCCACCTCGAAGAACTCCCGCTCGCTGAATCCGAACGAGCGGGCGATCAGGACGCTGGGGAAGGTCTGGGTCTTGGTGTTGAAGTCCCGCACCACGGCGTTGTAGTACCGTCGAGCCTGCGAGAGGCTCTCCTCGATCTGCGACAGTGTGGCCTGGAGGTCGCGGAAGCCTCCCGCCGCTTGGAGCTGGGGGTAGGCCTCGGACAACGCGAACAGCGACTTGAGCGCTCCGCTGAGGACGTTCTCGGCCTCGGCCTTCGCGGCGGGACCCTGCGCGGACATGGCGGACGAGCGCGCCTGCACGACCCGCTCCAGCGTTTCCTTCTCGTGGCTCGCGTACCCTTTGACCGTCTCGACCAGGTTGGGAATCAGGTCGTAGCGGCGCTTGAGCTGGACGTCGATGTCCGCCCAGGCGGCGTCCGCTTGCTCGCGAAGCTTGACCAGTCCGTTGTACATGGAGACCGCCACCACGACCACCACGACGACGATGAGGAGTTCCCACATGGCTCGTACTCCGTACCGGGGGTGGGTAGGCTCTGACGCCAGGCCAACCTACGCTGCCTGGGCCGCTTGCTGCAAAGGAGTACGGCCTTCCGGACCACCGCCTTCAGCCGCTCGGAACGACTGCCGTCATCGAGGGTCCCATGTGTACGGCCCTCCTCCCGGTCCCCCTCCCGGATCGGCTTTACCTGCCCAGACGCAAGATCTAACTTCCGCAAGCTTCAATAGATGAAACGATTCGGGGCGTGCGGCGCCCCGTCAACGGATTGCAGAGCGAGGACAGCGTGGCAGGGAAATCCAGCGGCAACGGACCGTTCGATCTGATCATCATCGGAAGCGGCCCAGGAGGCTACGTCGCGGCGATCCGCGCGGCCCAGCTCGGCATGAGCGTGGCCTGCGTCGAGACCGACAAGCTCGGGGGAGTCTGCCTGAACATCGGCTGCATTCCCACGAAATCGCTCCTCACGAGCGCGCTCCTCGTCAACGAGATGAAAGAGGGCGAGAAGCACGGCATCATCGCCAAGGACGTCACGTTCGACCTCGGGCCCGCGCAGAAGCGGAGCCTCGCCGTGGCGGACCAGCTCAGCAAGGGTGTGGGCTTCCTGTTCAAGAAGAACAAGGTCACGCACATCCAGGGCTTCGGCCGCCTGAAGGGAAAAGGCAAGGTCGAGGTCGAGGACGCGGAAGGGAAGAAGAGCACATACGAGGCCGCGCACGTGATCATCGCCACCGGCTCGCGCCCGAAAAGCCTGCCCATGCTGCAGATCGACGAAGACCGCGTCTGGTCGTCGACGGGAGCCCTGCGCCAGGAAAAGGCGCCGGAGACCCTGCTCGTCGTGGGGGCGGGCGCGATCGGCATGGAGTTCGCCGACGTCTACGCCTCGTTCGGCACGAAGGTGACGATCGTCGAGGCGCTGGACCGGATTCTCCCGCTCGAGGACGCGGAGGTGTCGCAGCTCATGCAGCGCCTTCTCAAGAAGCGCGGGATGGAGATCTACACGAGCGCTCGCTTCGAGAAGGCCGACATCCAGGAAGACGGCGTCCAGGTCACCTTCAAGGACGCCAAGGGTGAAGCCCACGAGCAGAAGGTCGACTACGTGCTGTCGGCGGTCGGAAGGATGCCCAACTCCGAGAACCTCGGGCTGTCCGAAGCGGGTGTGAAGACCGATGAGCGTGGCTTCGTCGTCGTGGATGAGCAACTCCGCACGAACGTGCCCGGCGTTTACGCGATCGGTGATGTCGCCGGGCATCAGCTCCTGGCGCACAAGGCCAGCCACGAAGGGATCGTGTGCGTCGAGCACATCGCCGGCCAGGGGCACCACACGGTCGACTACGAGAACGTGCCCAACTGCACGTATTGCCACCCCGAGGTCGCTTCGGTCGGCCTGACCGAAGAGCAGGCGCGGGAGAAGGGATTCGACATCGAAGTCGGTAAGTTCCCGTGGGTGGGCATCGGCCGCGCGGTCGCGGCCGGTCACACCGACGGGTTCGTGAAGATCATTCGTGACAAGAAGTACTCGGAGATCCTGGGGGCCCACATCGTCGGTCCGAGCGCCACGGAGCTCATCGCGGAGTTCGTGGTCGGACGCCATCTCGAATCCACAGTGGAGGAGATGGAAGTGGCGATCCACCCCCACCCGACCCTCTCGGAGGGCGTGTCCGAAGGCGCGCTCGCGGCGCTCGGGCGCCCCATTCACATCTAGGCGAACTTGGCGAACCTATTCATGGCCACTGTCATCACGGAACGGGAGGC
>CAZVYM010000001.1:23331-82926 GCA_964630935.1 uncultured Gemmatimonadaceae bacterium
TCTAGGCGAACTTGGCGAACCTATTCATGGCCACTGTCATCACGGAACGGGAGGCCGGGCTGGTGGAGAGGATCGACGAACCTGCGGCCCGGGAATGGACCGCAGATCAGGAGCGCGCACTGCGCCTCTGGATCGCGTTGGCGCGCTGCTACTCGACATACTCGCGAGCCATCTCGGGAAAGATTCAGGAGTACGGGCTGACGACGCCCCAGTTCGGGATCCTGGAGGCGCTCCACCACCTCGGGCCGCTGTCGTTGGGAGAGCTCGCGGACAAACTCCTCGTGACCGGGGGCAACGTCACCTACGTGATGGATCGGCTCGAGGAGATGGGCCTGGTCTATCGAGAGCGCTCGGTGGACGACCGTCGGGTGATCCAGGCGAAGCTCTCACCGGAGGGGAAGGCCTTGATCTCGAACGTGTTCCCCGGCCACGTGGAGTACGTCGAGCATCTCTCCGGCCACCTGGACCCGGGCGAGCAGGACGCGTTGCGCGACCTCCTCAAGAAGCTCGGCCACGCCGTGCAGGAAGCGGACCTGGCGGATCGCTAGGGAAGACCGAGGCGCTGGCCCGGCCCGGCCACCGCTACAGAGGACGCTTCGTCGCGGGGCTCGGACGAGCTCCACACGGGCGTCTTCGAGAGCGGTCGGCGCCGATCAGCCGACCGCCGTCGCGCCCGGATCGACCTCCACGCCTCGGATGGCCAGAATCCTCATCAGCGCCTCGCCGATCTTGTTGTTCGGCGTCGACGCCCCCGCGGTGATCCCCAGGTCGAACGATCCTTCCGGAAGCCACTCCGTCTCCTCGACCTCCGCGGCTTGCGGATCCAGCTGGGGCTTGTGCCGGATGGAGCCGGTCTCGATGTCGATGCACGCCGCGTCCTGAATGTGGAACGTGCGGGTGTGCTGCCTGCACAGATGGGCCAGATGGTTGGTGTTGGAGGAGTTGTATCCTCCGATGACGACCATGATGGTCGGCGGCTCCTTCATCATGTCCGCCACGGCGTCTTGCCGCTCCTGGGTCGCCGAGCAGATCGTCCCGAACGAGCGGTAGTTCTCCTTCGCGTATTCCTCGCCGTGCCGCTCGCGGATGGCCTCGTGGACCTTGATGCCGATGGCCATCGACTCCTTGGCGAGCATGGTCGTCTGGTTGGCCACCCCGATTCGCCCCAGATCCACCTCCGGATCGAAGCCGCGGGAGGCTTTGGCTCGGAAGTGGTCGAGGAACGCGTCGCGGCTCAAGGCGCCGGGACGGCGTGCGATGTAGTCGCACACCAGCATGGCTTCGTCCATGTCCCGCACGATCAGGTATTTGCCGCCCTCGTGCTTGTTGACCTGCGACGCGGTGGCGCGGGATTCCTCGTGCGTGTACTTCCCGTGGATCAGAGCCGTGAATCCGTCGCGCGCATAGCTCTCCACACGCTTCCAGACGTGCAGGACCGAGCCGCACGTCGTGTCCACCAGAATGCACCCGATCTTCCGAAGCTTCTCGAAATCGTGCAGGGTCACGCCGAACGCCGGCATGATGACCACGTCCTCGGGTGAGACCGCGCCGAAGTCGAAGACCCCGTCGCCATCCGGATAGACGAACGAGATCCCCATGTCCGTCATCCGCTGGTTCACGTGGGGATTGTGGATGATCTCCCCGACCAGCCAGATCTTCCTGCCCGGGAACTTGTGGACGGTCTCGTACGCATAGTCGACGGCCCGGTCCACGCCGTAGCAGAATCCGAACTCCTGGGCGAGACGCACCGTGACATCGCCGAAAGTGTCCGCGTAGCCTCGGCTCCGGATACGCTCGACGATGGCCGAGTGGTACTCGGCGTCGATCAGTGGCTTGAGCTCCTTCTTGAGCCCGAACCCCTTCCGGAAGTACGTCTGCTCCATGATTCGACGGGTCGGTGCCGGGGGTGACGCGCCAGGTCGCGGCGCGGGTGCGAAGTCGAGTGCGGGCCTACCCCCCAGCTCCGGCCGAGGTCCGCGACCGGACCTCTCAGACGCCGGTCCGGGTACAGCGATCCATGCGCTTGCTCGGTCGCCTGACGTTCTTCTTCGTCGTGGTCCCGATCCTGGAGCTGATGCTCCTCGTTCGGATCGGGGAGATCGTGGGGCTGTGGCCGACGCTCGCTCTGGTGTTGGCCACGGGCGCGGCGGGTGCCGCACTCGCTCGTGCCGAGGGCACGCGCGTCTTTTTCCAGTTTCAGCAGGAGCTCGCCCAGGGTAGGATTCCCGGCCAGGCGCTCCTCGACGGGATCTCGGTGCTGGTGGGTGGCGCGTTCCTTCTCACGCCGGGGATTCTCACCGACATCGCCGGGCTCCTCCTGCTGCTTCCCCCCAGCCGACGATGGATCCAACGGCGCGTTCGGGCCCGCCTCGAGCGACGGATCCGCGAGGGTGCCCTCAACGTCGTGGTGATGGGCCCCGGGGAGTGGGGGAGACGAGCCTCGCCGGAGCGGTCCGGCGACGACGAGCTGGACCCGACCCTGGGCATCGACGTGGATCCGGAGTAGCTTCTTCGCGGCCCTCCTCCTCGGCCACCCCCACGCCAACGGATCCATGACAGACGATATCACCTTTCTCGAGCGCCTGTTGGACGCCCAGGGCCCCTCCGGCTTCGAGGTCCGCCCGGGCCGAGTCTGGAGGGAGCACGCCGGCGCCTTCGCCGACGAGGTCCACGTCGACGTGAGCGGCAACTCCCTGGCGACCGTGAACTCCTCCGGACGGCCGCGGGTCATGCTGGCCGGCCACATCGACGAGATCGGCCTCCAGATCACGTACGTGGACGAGAAGGGCTATCTGTTCATCGACGAGATCGGAGGCTGGGACCCGCAGGTGTTGGTGGGGCAGCGCGTGAGCATCATGACTCGTGACGGCGACGTGCCGGGCGTCATCGGCAAGAAGGCGATTCACCTGATGACGCCGGAGGATCGAACGAAGGCGTCGAAGACCAAGGACCTCTGGGTCGACGTGGGCGCGTCGTCGCGTGACGAGGTCGCGGAGCTCGGGATCCGTGTCGGGGACCCGATGGTGCTCGCGCAGAAGATGGTACGCCTGGCGGGGGACCGGATCGCCAGCCGCGCCATCGACGATCGCATCGGCGCGTACGTCGTCCTGGAGGCGGCCCGGCTTCTGGCCGAGGATCCTCCCGAGGCCGCGGTGACCGCCGTGGCCACGACCCAGGAGGAGATCGGCCATTCGGGCGGCGGCGCTCGGACAAGCGCCTATACGGTCGAGCCCGACGTGGCCATCGTCGTGGATGTGACCTTCTCCACGGATGTGCCCGACATCGACAAGAAGGAGCTGGGTGAGCACAAGATCGGGGGCGGCCCGGTCCTCAGTCGCGGCTCGGCGTCGCACAGCGAGGTATTCGAGCTCCTCGCGCAGGTCGCGGAGGAGGAGGGAATCCCCCACACGATCCAGGCCTCCCCGCGCTCGACGCGGACCGATGCCGACGCGATCTACCTGACGCGCGCGGGGGTGCCGACAGGCCTCGTCTCGGTGCCCAACCGCTACATGCACTCCCCCAACGAGGTCGTGAGCCTCGAGGACCTGCGGAATGCCGCGCGGCTCATCGCAGCCTTCGTACGGCGCCTCGACGCGAAGACGGACTTCACGCCCAGGTAGTCCAGGGCACGAACCAGTCCCCGGCGCTCACGGGTCCGCAGCGAGCGCCCACCGCTGTCCGGCGATCTTGCGCGGCTCCGGCGAGCCGCTACCGAGCGACGGCGCTTCCGGCCGTCACGTGGATGCCCCCGCTCTCACTCTTCTCGAGCGTCAACGGCGCACCGCACTTGTCACAGATCACCTGCGTCGGCAGCTCGAACTTCTCGCCGTGCTGTCCCACCGTCTGGCGGCTCTTGCACATGGGGCAGTAGATCGCGGTTCCACCTCTCATACGACCCTCCCGTAGAGGCCCCATCGAAAGATCGCCGTGGAGCATCGTGGACGGAAGACGGAAACCTCTGTCCCCGACCGATCCGTTCGGGCCGCAGCGTTGACGCGCCCCTGCCTCTGCTCTAGCGTTCGTGCCTCCGGTGGCCACGGGACCGCGGGATACCTCCCACGCGGGGAGGCGCCGCGCCGCCGGGGACGAGGGGAGCTCGCACGGGTCCGCGCCGGAGCGGGTGGAACAGCGCTGATGGAATCACACGCATGATCGAGGCAGGGAAGCTGGTGAAGGAGCTGCAGACCATGCGCGACGAGGGTCATCTCTCGGACGCGCTGCTGCGCTACGCGGTGCGGAACATCGCCACGTCGGACGACCGCTACGATTGGGTGGGCGTCTACCTCCTCAACGAGGAGGGCACGGAGCTTTGGCTGCACAACTACGTCGGATCTTCGACGGAGCACTCCAAGATCCCGGTCGGTGCCGGGGTGTGCGGCCGCGCGGTAGCCGAGAAGGAGAACCTGAACGTCGCCGACGTCAGCCAGGAGGAGGAGTACCTCGCATGCTCCCCCGACGTGCAGTCCGAGCTGGTCGTCTTGATTCGAGCCGGGGACGACCTTTTCGGAGAGATCGATATCGACTCCGAGGAGGGCGGCGCGTTCACCGACGAGGACGTGACGGCGCTCGAGTTCGTGGCCGACAAGTTGGCCGAGCAGCTCATGGCGGAGCGGCGCTGACGCATCCCTCTTTCCGCAACGCGGGCAACGCCGGCCCCTTCACGCTCGACGGGACGCGCACCTATCGGGTGGGGCGGCGGGATGTGGCTCTCATCGATCCGGGCCCGGACGTGGAAACCCACGTCCGGGCCCTCGTCGCCTGGGTCTCGGATGCGACGAGCCTCCGGATACTCGTCACTCACGGTCACCGGGACCATACCGGAGCGGCGCGCGCCCTGGCGCGCGCCACCGGGGCCCCGGTCCATGGCCCTCCGGGCGTGGACGGAGTGGATCGGCCGATCGAAGAAGGAGCTTCGATCGAGACCGACGAAGGTCGTCTCGTAGCAGTGAGCACGCCCGGACATTCACGGGCGCACTTCTGCTACCTCTGGCCGAACCGCCGCGCGCTGTTCGCGGGCGACCTTCTGCTCGGCCGGGGCGACACCACGTGGGTGGCGGAATATCCCGGGTGCGTGGCCGACTATCTCGCCTCGCTGGAACGGCTGCGTGAGCTCGATCTCGACGTGATCTATCCGGCCCACGGGCCTCCGATCGAAGACCCGAGCGCCGCGCTCGATCGGTTCGAGCGGCATCGCCGGGAACGGATCCGCGAGGTCGAGGAGGCGCTCGGCCGAAACCCGGAGGCGTCCGCACGCGCGCTTCTCGGCGCCATCTACGGCGAGACCCTGCCTCCACGCGTGGAGGCGGCGGCCCTGCGGAGCCTGGAAGCGCTGGTTGATCACGTACGAGGTCCCCACCCGGATTGAGGTCGCCCGGTCCGCGGCGGGACCGGGAGTTGCCGCCGGACTCGGCCTCTGGGTATCGTCGGTGAGCCGCGGAGGTCGACGCGCGTGCGGTCGTGCGTCGCCGCACGCGTCGTCCCCAAGCACGCCGGAGCCTTACGATCTCTCGGAGGACCGTGTCCGAACCACTTCCACCCCACGTCACACGCCGGCTCAGGAGTCTGGTGGGCGCCGATCACGTGATCACCGATCCCGATCGACTCGTCGTCTACGAGTCCGACGGGCTCACGGCCTACAAGATCCCGCCCCGCGCGGTCGTGCTGCCGGGTAGCCACGAAGAGACCGTGGGTGTCGTGAGGGCCCTCCACGAGGGACGTATCCCCGTCGTGCCCCGGGGCTCGGGCACGGGGCTGTCCGGAGGGGCCTTGGCGACCCATGACGCCGTGATCGTCGGAACGGCACGCATGAGGCGGATCATCTCGTTGGATCCTGCGAACCGCCTCGCGCGAGTCGAGCCGGGCGTGATCAACACCCAGCTCGGAGACGCCGCTCGTCCGCACGGGCTCTACTACGCGCCCGATCCGTCCTCCCAGACGACCTGTACGATCGGCGGCAACGTGGCCGAGAACTCGGGGGGGCCCCACTGCCTCAAGTACGGCGTCACTACGAGATACGTGACGGGCTTGAAGGTGGTCCTCTCCACCGGGCGGGTAGTGGAGCTGGGAGGTGCGGCACACGATCCGGAGGCGGGCTACGATCTCGTGGGTCTCTTCGTGGGCTCGGAGGGGTGCTTCGGCATTGCGACGGAGATCGAAGTGCGGCTCCTGCCTCTGCCCGAGGGTGTGCGAACGCTCCTCGGGATCTTCGAGACGCTCGAGGATGCGGCCCAGGCCGTGACCTCCATCGTGGGGGAGGGACTCCTGCCGGCGGCGCTCGAGATCATCGACGGTGCGAGCATCAAGGCCGTGGAAGCGAGCGCCTACGCCGCAGGCTATCCCACCGACGCGGGAGCGGCCCTGGTGGTCGAGTTCGACGGGACGGACGCGAGCCTGGACGACGATGCGGCCCGCGCCGAGGCGTGCTGCCGGGAGGCGGGAGCGAGGGACGTTCGCCGCGCGACGAACGAGATGGAGCGCACCAAGCTCTGGCAGGGAAGGAAGAAGGCCTTCGGAGTGATGGGCCGAATCGCCCCGGACCTGCTCGTGCAGGACGCGACGGTCCCGCGAACGCGGCTGCCCGAGGTCCTCCATTGCATCATGGAGATCGGCGAGCGTTACGGCCTGCACGTGGGCAACGTCTTCCATGCCGGGGACGGAAACCTGCACCCCAAGCTTCTCTTCGACCGGCGCGACGTGGAGACCGTGAAGAAGGTCGAGGCGGCCTCCAAGGAGATCATGGCCGTGTGTGTCGAGGCGGGCGGGACGATCACGGGGGAGCACGGCGTGGGGGTGGACAAGCGCCGCTACATGTCGCTGGTCTACGGGCCGGAAGAGCTCGCCGCGATGGCCGCCGTCCGGGCGGTATGGAACCCCGATGGGCTACTGAATCCGGGGAAGGTGCTTCCGGATTCCGCAGAGGCTCCGTGAGCGACGACGCCGTCCGATCGCTCATGGAGCGCGTGGACGCCCGCTCGGTGGCGCCTGGTCACGAGCTCGGCGGTTGGCGCATCGGAGGAGCGACGCCCGCGGCGGTCCTGACGCCTGGCAGCATCGACGAGGTGTCGGCCGTTCTTCGTGGGGCGCGCGACGTGCACGTGCTCCCGCTCGGGAGCCGCACGCACGTGGGCACGGTCCGCCCCGAAGAGCCCTTCGTGGTGTTGTCCACCCGCCGCCTCACGGGCGTGGAGATCTACGAGCCGGGGGACCTCACCCTCACGGCCCGATCGGGCACGACGCTTTCGGCCCTGTCCGAGACCTTGGGGACCCATCGCCAGTGGCTGCCCTGCGATTCCCCGCGCGCGCCGGAGCGGACGCTCGGCGGGCTGGTGGCCACCGGTTCGGCTTCGCCGCTGTGGGCGAGCTACGGAGCGCTCCGGGACCACGTTCTGGGCCTCACGATCGTCTCGGGGGACGGGCGGGTGTTGAAGCTCGGGGGGCGGGTGATGAAGAACGTGGCGGGCTTCGATCTCGTGCGCCTCGTGGTGGGCAGTCGCGGCACGCTCGGGGTGATCGTCTCGGCGTGTGTCCGGGTCTTTCCGATCCCGGCCCTCGACCGGCTCCTGGTTCTTCGGGCGCCCCGGGCAGAGGATCTGTCGGAGGCGGCCGCCGCGGTGTCCACGGCGCCCGTGATGCCCGCGTCCGCCGTTCTCGCAGAGCCCGAGCCGGGAGGTGGGGCGGCGCTGGTCGTTCGGCTGCACGGTGCGGAAGGGGCCGTGCAGGCCGACCAGGCGAGGCTGCAGCAGCACACGGGTATCGTCTTCGAGGCCTTGGAGGGCCCGGCCGCCGCCAACCTCGCCCACCACCTCCGAGACCACTCGTTCGGACATCCGATGGTCCTGCGGCTCGCGGCGTTGCCCTCGCGGCTCGTCGAGGTCCTGGCGATCGCGCGTACCCTGCCGCACGCGGCGCTCCTCGCCGACGTGATGGCCGGGCGGATGCGCGTCGGAATGCCGGCCGTGCCGCCTCGCGTGGTCGAGTCCGTGACCGAATGCCGAACGGCCATCCAGGAGATGGGAGGCACGTTGGTGATCGAGTCCGCACCGCCGGACGTGGCTTCGGCCACGGCAGCGCCACCGGGCGAGATCTTCGACCTTGTCGAGGGGCTGCGCGCGTCGCTGGATCCCCACGGCACCCTTCGGCACCAGGGCGCCTTTCCGTGAGCCGTCTTCTGGAGGCGCGGGACCCCGACGGGCGCGTGACCCGGGAGGTCGCACCCGTCCAGGGAGAAGAGGAAGTGCGCGCCGCCGTCGCGCGCGCACGGGCGGCCCAACGGGCATGGGGAGCGCTCGCCGCGGTCGATCGCGCCCGGCGGCTTGCCGAGCTGGGCAGAGTGCTGGGTCGACGGGCCGACGAGATCGCGCAGCGTATCCGGATGGAAACCGGAAAGCCCGAAGCAGAGGCGTTGGCCGAGATCGTGGTATCCGCGGACCTGATCCGATTCTACCGGCGCGCGGCCCCTCGACGGCTCGAGCGCAGGAGGGTCGGGTCGGGATGGCTTCTGGGCAAGACGGCCACGGTGGAGCGGGAGCCCTACGGCGTCATCGGCGCGATCACGCCGTGGAACTATCCGCTCGTCCTGGTCATGGACGCCGTCAGCCCCGCCCTCTTCGCCGGCAACGCGATCGTGATCAAGCCGTCGGAGCACACGACCGGGACGGCGGAGCTGGTTCCGGATCTCTGCCGCGACGCGGGTCTACCAACCTCGCTCGTTGAGGTCGTGACGGGCGACGGGACGACGGGCGCCGCGCTGATACGCAGCGGTGTGGACCGCATCATGTTCACCGGGAGCACGGCCACCGGCCGGAAGGTCATGGCCGCGGCCGCGGAGACGCTCACTCCCGTGACGCTCGAGCTCGGCGGCAAGGACCCGGCGCTGGTCCTCGAGGATGCGGATCTCGAACGAGCCGCCCGGGGGGTCGTGTACGGAGCCTTCTTCAACGCTGGCCAGACGTGCATCTCGATCGAGCGTGCGTACGTCGTGCGCTCCGTCTACGACCGCTTCGTCTCGCGCGTGAGGGAGCTCGTGGAGGAGCTTCGTGTGGGCACCGGACCCGAAGCCGATGTCGGACCGATCGTGACCGAAGCCCAACTCTCGGTCGTCGAGCGACACGTGCGGGAGGCACTCGACGGGGGGGGACGGGCGCTTACGGGGGGCCGCCGGCTCGAGCCGGGCTCCTCGGTCTTCCTGCCCACCGTGTTGGTGGACGTGGACCCGTCCTCACCCGTGCTGCGGGAGGAATCCTTCGGGCCGTTGCTCCCGGTGATCCCGGTCGACGATGCGGACGAGGCCGTGCGTCACGTGAACGCGTTGGGCTACGGGCTCTTCGCGAGCGTCTGGACGGGAAACCGGAAGCGCGGGCTCGAGATCGCGCGACGGCTCCGCGCGGGCGGTGTGTCGGTGAACGACGTGCTGAGCCACTACGCCGTGCCCGGTCTCCCCATGGGAGGGGTCGGAGAGAGCGGCTTCGGACGTCGACGAGGATTGGAGGCGCTGGACGAGATGTCCCGCACGCGTACGCTGCTCGCGGATCGGGTCGGCCTGAAGCGTGAGCTCTGGTGGTTCCCGTACTCGGAGCGCGGATCCCGGTTCATCCGCGCGCTGCTGGATTGGCGGACGGGCCGTCCCGTCCGTGCCGCGAAACGTCTGCTGAGAGGATGAGGCTTCGATGACGTCGGTCAGGACCGTCGGGCAGGACACCGAGCTCGCCAGGGCCATCGAGGAGCAGCGCGAAAAGCTGATGCCCTGCGTGCATTGCGGCTTCTGTCTTCCGGCGTGCCCCACCTACAAGCGACTGAGCGACGAGGCGGACTCGCCGCGAGGACGATTGCACCTGATGAGCGCGGTCGTGGAGGGTCGGCTGGATCCGGGCTCGGACGCCTTCCGCACGCACATCGGCCGCTGCCTCGGGTGCCGTGCGTGCGAGCCCGTATGCCCCTCCGGTGTGGAGTACGGGAGCCTGCTGGAGCTGGCGCGCGACGTGTCCGCCCGGCATCGCCCTCCGGGCTTCGCCACGCGCCTCCTCCTGGGCCTGTTCAGGACGCGTGCCGGCCGTGAGGCGTTCTTCGTCGTGGGGCGCTCCCTCCGCGCGACCGGCCTCGCGGGGGCCGTCGTGCGGCTGCTTCCGAAGGGGCGGCTCTTCGCGCGGGCCAGGCTGGCGCTCGGGATGGTCGCTTCCACTCGTCCGTGGAAAGGCCTCCGCGCCGTGGCCCAGGACCGTCCGCTTGCCCCAGCTTCGGCTCCCGAGCCCCGGGGGGCCCGCGTGGGCGTCCTGACGGGATGCGTGCAAGAGGGTCTCTATTCACGAGTGAACGCCGCGACCGTGCGCGTTCTCGAGGCGAACGGGTACGAGGTCGTTCCGGTCTCGGGGCAGGACTGCTGCGGCGCGCTGCACGCGCACGGGGGCGACCTCGCCGAGGCGCGGGGACTGGCCAGAAGAAACGTCCGGAGCTTCCTGGCCGCCGGCGTGGACCGGGTCGTGGTGAACGCCGCAGGGTGCGGTGCCGCGATGAAGGAGTACGGGCAGCTGCTCGCGAACGACCACGAGCTAGCCGCGGACGCCGCCGAGCTGGCCGGCCGTGTCAGGGACGTCAACGAGCTGCTCGCCGAGGCAGGACCCCGGAAGGGTGCCGAGGTCGCGTGCTCCATCGCCTACGACCATCCGTGCCATCTCTACCACGCCCAAGGCATCGAGACGGCTCCGCTCGCGGTTCTCGCGGCGGTGCCCGGCGCGGAGATCCGGGTCGTGGACGATGCGACCGAATGTTGCGGGGGTGCCGGCATTTATGGTCTCACGCATCCCGACCTGGGTGGTCGGATCGGCGCCGACAAGGTCGCGGCCGTCCGGAGGGCGGGGGCCGATGCCGTGGCGACGCCCAATCCGGGCTGCATGATGCAGATCGGCGCGGGCCTCCGCATGGAAGGGGCTTCCGAAGGAGTGATTCATCCGGTGGAGCTGCTCGACGAGAGCTACCGTCGCGCGGGATTCTACTCCGGACGGGACCGGCGCTCGTGACGGAGCGGGCGGAAGGCAGGGGAGGCCGCGCCGCGGAAGTCCTGGCCCACCTCCGCGCCAGGGAGCCGGACATGGTGACGCTCCTGATCGAGTTGGCTTCGGCCGAATCACCCACCGACACCCCCGGCGCGCAGCGGGCGGTGCAGAGCCTCCTGATCGATGCGCTCGGATCCGTCGGATATGCCGCGCGACGGATCCCGGGGCTGCGCTCGGGGGGGCAGCTCTACGCCCGCCCGGCCGAACGGCGGCGTGGCCGCCCCGCCCAGCTCCTTCTGGGCCACTGCGATACCGTGTGGCCCCTCGGCACGCTGCGGGACATGCCCGTCGAGCTCGGCGAAGGGGTCCTTCGGGGCCCGGGGACCTTCGACATGAAGGCCGGCCTGACCCAGATGGTCTTCGCTCTCGACACCGTGCGGAGCCTGGGCCTGGATCCCCCGGCCACGCCGGTGGTCTTCGTGAACTCGGACGAGGAGACGGGCAGCGGGGAATCCCGGACGTGGGTCGAGAGACTGGCGCGTCGTGTCGAGCGGGTGTTCGTGCTGGAGCCGTCCATGGGGCCGGAGGGCAAGCTCAAGACGGCACGCAAGGGCGCGGGGACCTTCACGGTCACCGTGCGGGGCAAGGAAGCCCATGCGGGGCTCGATCCCACGGGTGGGGCGTCCGCCATCCTGGAGATGGCGAACGTGATCCGGGCGCTCCACGCGCTCACGGACCTCGAGCGAGGCACCACGGTGAACGTCGGCGTCGTGAGCGGCGGCACGCGGGGCAACGTCATCGCCGGAGAGGCGCGCGCCCAGGTGGACGTGCGGATCACCTCTCTCACGGAGGGGCGTGTCGTCGAAGAGGCGATCCGCTCGATCCGGCCCACGGTGCCGGGCACGACGATTGAAATAGACGGAGCGATCCGGATTCCTCCGATGGAGCGCACGCCGGGAAACCGGCGGCTGTGGGAGGCGGCGCACGCGGCGGGAGAACGGTTGGGTCTCACCCTCGACCAGACGCTGTCCGGCGGCGGCTCGGACGGCAATACGACGAGCCGGTACGCGCCCACGCTGGACGGGCTCGGTCCGGTGGGGGATGGCGCCCACGCGCGCCACGAGCACGTGGTGGTGCGGGCGCTGGCCGAGCGGGCGGCGCTGCTCGTCGAGCTCCTCATGGAGCCCGTGGCGGAATGAGCAGCTCGTCTCACGAGATCCGACCTCTTCGCGGCATCGAGGAGCTGCAGGCGTGCGTGGCCCTGCAGGAGGAGACGTGGGGGCACGGATTCTCCGACCGCGTCCCGCCCTCCATTCTCAAGGTGGCCCAGATGGTCGGGGGCGTGGCGGCCGGAGCGTTCGACGAGGACGGCGCCCTGGATGGCTTCGTGTTCGGCCTCACCGGGGTGCGTGAAGGCGAGCTCGTCCACTGGTCGGACATGCTGTCGGTGCGCCGGGGGCTCCGTGACCGGGGCCTCGGGCTGCTCCTCAAGAGATTTCAGCGGAGCTTCGTGATGGAGCTCGGTATCCGCACGATGCTCTGGACCGTGGATCCACTCCAGGCGCGCAACGCCCACCTGAACTTCTCCAGGCTCGGGATCGTCGTGCGGGAGTATGTGTGCGACATGTACGGACAGAGCGACTCCCCCCTCCACAGCGGGATCGGCACGGATCGCTTCGTGTCGCTCTGGCTTCTGGATTCCGAGAGGGTCGTCGAGCGCGTGGAGGGGGGGCGTCCGGGTCCGACGCCGGGGGCCGCGACGGGAGCGACGTCGGCCCTCGACGTTCGCCTGGACCGGCCGCTCCCCGAGCCGGGCGAGCTCCGGCTCGAACTCGACGACGATCGCGTCACGGTCGCGATCCCCGCGGACATCTCCCGGATCATGGCCGAGTCGATGGACCTCGCCGTCGCGTGGCGAGGTGCGACGCGCGAAGCGCTCGTCCACTACCTGGAGCGCGGATACGAGGTGCGGGAGGCACTGAGGGACGAGCGGGCATCTCGGTATCTGCTCGAGCGGCCTTGATGGCGGCTCTTCGGAGGGCGACGGCATGAAGATCGAGCGTGCGGAGCTCCTGCAGGTCCCGATGCGGCTCAAGGAGCGCTTCGTCATCAGCAGCGGGGAGATGCTGGAGCGGCGCGTGATCCTCCTCAGGCTCCTGGCCGAGGGGTTGGAGGGATGGGGCGAGTGCGTCGCGGGGGAGGACCCGGCCTACTCGAGCGAGACCACCGAGACGGCCTGGCACGCCCTCACGGAGTTCATCCTCCCCGCCGTCGTGGGCAGGGAGGCGGTCGACCCCGAAGACGTGTTGGGTCCGGTGCGGTGGGTGCGCGGCCACCGGATGGCGAAGGCGGCCGTGGAGATGGCGGCGTGGGACCTGGCCGCGCGCATGGAAGGCGTGTCCCTGTCCGACAAGCTCGGAGGACGACGGACGGCGGTCCCGGTGGGCGTGAGCATCGGCCTTCAGGAAAGTGACGAGCGACTGGCGGACGTGGCGGCGGGCTACGTGGCCGAGGGGTACGCGCGCATCAAGGTCAAAATCAAGCCGGGGCGGGATCTGGCGATGCTGACCCGAGTTCGGGAGCGCCTCCCGGACACACCGCTGATGGCCGACGCCAACTCCGCGTACACCCTGGCCGACGCTCCCCTCTTCGAGGAGCTCGACCGGCTCGCCCTCATCATGATCGAACAGCCGCTCGGCCACGAGGACTACCTCCGGCATGCGCGGCTGCAGGAGCGCCTCGAGACCCCGATCTGCCTGGACGAGTCGATCCGTTCCGTGGAGGATATGGAGCTGGCGCTGGAGCTCGGGAGCTGTGGCGTGGTGAACATCAAGCCCGGCCGCGTCGGCGGGCACGGGGAGGCCCGGCGCATTCACGATCTCATGCGGAGCCGGTCGTTGCCCGTCTGGTGCGGAGGCATGCTCGAGAGCGGGATCGGACGCGCGCACAACCTGGCGCTCGCTTCGCTGGCGGGATTCACCCTCCCCGGTGACATCTCCGCCAGCCGACGCTACTGGGACCGCGATATCGTCTGGCCCGAGTTCGAGGTCGCGAACGGGACGATGGCGGTGCCGGAGGGGGCGGGAATCGGCGTCGAGCCGGACCGTGATCGTATCGAGGCGACGGCCGTCAGAAGGGCGTCCGTCGGCTGAGCGGACCGGGTCGCGGTCGGGGGGTGGCGTTGCGTACAGGGTTGGATCGCCGCCCCGCGCGGGCTCCTCGGTCACCGATCGTCGTTGCGAATCTCGAACGTCTTGGTGCGTACCTGGAAGCGGCGCGCGGGGAGACCCAACATGCGCACCAGCATCCGCCGGACGCCGCGTCCGACCGCGTTGCCGACCTTGTCCTCCCCGGCCACGGCGGGCGCCAGGTCGCCATGCAGCCACCGCTGGAGCTCCTCCAGGTCGGAAAGCGACAGCGTCTCCACCACGACCGTGCCCATGTAGTAGAACCGACCGTTCTCATGCGGCTCCAGCGGCACGGTGAACGCATTCTGGAGGACGTCCCGTACGGCCGGGAGTGAGTCGACCGAGACCTCGGTGGAGCCTCCCTCCCCCGTCGTAACCCGGTAGCGTTGCTCCAGCGGATCGTAGACGACACTCGCGCGCCAGTCCGCGCGTCCCTTCTGGCTGTCGAAGAAGCCGTCCTTCCAGAGCTCCGTGACGATCTCGATTCGCAGCGGGAGTCCGGAGTGCAGGGCGTGGGTCAGGCCTCCCTCCTCGAAGAGGTCTCCGATGTGGATGGAGACCTCTCCGGTCGAAGGCGCCACCGACAGCGACAGGGGGGCCGGGTCCTGCCCCAGAACGGGTCGAGGCAAGACGATCAGGGCCAGCGTGCAGGCCCAGACGGCCGCGAAGGCCCTCAGCGTGCGGGCGGATGCCTCAGAAGCGATGATCGATTCGTAGGAAGAAGTTCACAGCGCGATTGCTCCCGTTGAGGGGCCAGGCCCAGTAGAGGCCGAGGTCTCCCAGCGCGAACCCGACTCCCGTGTCCATGAGGGTCTCCGTGCCGGAGCCGAGGAATCCCGGACTCCCGGAGCCCGAAAGCGACCACCCCCGACCTGCGTCGAAGAACACCGACCAACTCGGAGAGAAATCGATGACCGGATACCAATCCCACCCGCGGTCCCACTCGTCGCCCGGTCCGAGGTTGAGATTCCACGCCAGCTTGAGGCGATATTCGGCCTGGAAGAGGGCGACCCTGTCGCAGCCGTAGCCGGCGAACGTCGGAAGACGGGTCTCACCGTTCGAACCGGACCTGAAGACCGTGTAGGTCTGCGACCGTGCGCCACAGTCCACGGACATCAGCGAGTAGCCGGGCAGCGAGCCCTCCCCGCCGAGTGCGTGCTGGAACTGCGGGGGCAGGGCGTCCCCGTCCAGAGAACCGGCCAGGACGCCCCGCAGACGGAGGTCCGAAGTCGGTCCCAGGCGTGCGTATCTGCGAAGGTCGAGGAAGCCGTAGGTGAACTCGTGGCCCAACGGGCGGGCGCCCGCGGCGACCGTGGCTGGGTCCGACGGCGGCGCCTGGTACTCCGGAAGGGTGAGAGAGCCGCCGACGCCCATGGTGCCGCGCGCCCGCATGTACCACCCGTCGGTGGGGTCGGACGTGTCGTTGCGACCGTCGGCGACGATCTCTCCAGTGACGGTCTGTAGCCTACCTTCGCCCACGAGCGGCTGGGGGCGCCAGGGGGCGTCGTTGTTCCTGAGCGTCCAGGGGCTCCCCACCGGGACGTAGCTGTGGTCCTCGTCCATGTACTCGGCGGTCACCTGGATTCCCTCGAACGGGAGGCGCATGCGCGCGAACGCGCCGAAGCCCTGTCTCTGGTAGTAGTCCCGGTAATCCTCGTGAAGGAGGAAGGTCGCCAGCGAGTTCTCCGTGTTCGAGAGTCCCCAGCTCTCGATGGGCTCCACCAGGGAGTGGGCGGTGGCCCCGAGGGAGAATCTGCCCGCGGGCCCGAAATGCTGCTCGGCACGCAGCATGTAGCCCAGCTTGTCCGTGTTGATCTGAAGGCCCGACTCGGAGCGCCACACGGCCATCGCGTCGAGTCGCAGGACGTTGTCGCCACGGGTCTCCACGACCGGTCCGAACATCACGGGGAATCCCTCGACCCGGTTGTACGCACCCTCCGTGCGCACCGAGAGCCGCGAGCGCGTGTAATCGCTCTCGTACTGCAGGTGTCCGAGCGCGCGCCGCCGCTCGTCGATCGCGATGCCGGTGCCCCTGCGCTGGTACGGCAGCGACTCGCTGTAGACGACCAGCTTGCCGCCGACGGCCTCCGGCCCGGCCCGTGCGGCCCCCCCCGTGACCGTGACGTCCCCGCTGACGCGGCCTTCGCCGGTGATATAGAGGTCCCCGTTCACCACCACGACATTCCCGTCGATGTCGCCGGCAACGGTGAGTGGTCCCCCGAGCACCGCCACGTCCCCCAGGATAGACCGTCCCGCCGGGACTTCTGCGAGGCCCCTGAAGCGGATCGTGGTCCGTGCATTGAAGAACTGGACCACCGAATCGGCCACATCGCGAGGTAGGCCGATGTCCTGGACACGACGCTCCTGGGCGGAGACCGGTCCCGCCAGAAGCAGCAGCAAGAGTGCCGTCCACCACATCCTCATCGCTCCGATCCCTCCATCTGAAGCCACAGGAATCCGGCACTGCCAGAACGCAGGGACCGTACCAGGTTCGTCGTGTCTCGTAACATGTTGTCAGACCATGTCTTGCGGTAATCGGCGCCGCCTGTCGGGTGCGTCGTCACGCAACGCATGTGCCGCGCCACGTTGCGAACGGACACACCCCCGGGGGACGTCGAGGCCCTCACGACCGGACACCGAGCCGCTTCATCCTTCGGTAGAGGTTTGCCCGATCCGTCTGCAGCTTCCGTCCTGCCTCCGCCACGTTCCCGGCGGCAGCCTCCAGAGCGCCGGTGATCAGGCTGCGCTCGTAGTCGTCCAGAAGCTCGCGGAGTCCCCGGCCGTCGGTCGCCCGGTACGTCCCGACGGGCGCCCCGGCCTTCGCCGCCTCTCTGGGGAGCACGGCGCCGACGTCCGCGGGCTGGACCTCGGGTCCCGGAGACAGAATGCTCAGACGTTCGACCACGTTGAACAGTTCCCTCACGTTGCCCGGCCAAGAGTACCCGGACAGCGCGCCGAGCGCCGAGGACGAGAAGCGCGGTGGACGCATCCCCTGTCGCCTCCGGAGTCGGTCCAGCGCGTGGTCCACGAGACGCGGGATGTCCTCGACGCGCTCCCTCAACGGGGGCATCGAGATGGGCATGACCTCCAGCCGGAAGAGCAGATCCTCCCGGAACGCACCCTTCTCCACCGCTTCCCGAAGGTCCCGGTTGGTGGCCGCCACCACGCGCACGTCCACGTGAAGAGTCCCGGCTCCTCCGACCCGCTCGATCTCGCCCCGCTCGAGCGCCCGAAGGAGCTTCGCCTGCGCCTCGGGGCCGAGATCGGCGACCTCGTCCAGGAAGAGCGTTCCCCCCTCCGCGAGCTCGAACCGTCCGCGCCGACGCTCGGTGGCGCCGGTGAACGCTCCCTTCTCGTGGCCGAACATCTCGCTCTCCACCAGATCCCGGGGGATCGCGGCCGAGTTGACCCGGATGAACGGTCCCCCGGCGCGGGGGGAGAGCGCGTGGATCGCGGCCGCGGCCAGCTCCTTTCCGGTACCGCTCTCACCGGTCAGGAGCACACGGGCGTCGGTCGGGGCCACCTTGCGGATGAGCTCCCTCACCTTCGCCATCACCGGCGTCGAGCCGACCAGCTCCGCGTCCGGCCCCAGCTCTTCCGTCAAGGCGCGCGTGAGGTCGCGTGCGCGACTGACCTCCATCGCGCCCCGGAGGGTCACGAGGACGACCTCCGGCGTGAGGGGCTTCTCGATGAAATGGAAGGCCCCCATGCGGGTGGCCTGGACCGCGTCGGAGAGGGTCGCCCGACCGCTCATCATGACGACCGGCACACCGGGAATCACGTCACCGAACCTCGGCAGCGCGTCCAGCCCGCTCATGCCCGGAAGCATGAGATCGAGGAGCACGGCCTCCGGGGGGGACGCTTCGGCCTCGGCGATCCCGTCCTCGGCCGAAGCGGCTTCGCGGACGTCGTATCCCTCGGATTCCAGAAGCGCCCGCAACATGCGGCGGATGTTGCCTTCGTCGTCGACGATCAGCACGTCCATCGTCATCTCCCGTCAGGCAGCCGGTTCACGCGGTCGGAGAGGAAGGCGCACGGTGAAGGATGCGCCTCCGCCGGGCTGGTTGGCCAAAGATACCGATCCTTCGTGGATCTGGACCGTCTGGCGCACGATGGCGAGGCCCAGCCCCGTACCTCCCCGCTTGGTGGTCACGTCGGGGTTCCACACGTCCGATAGAAGCTCTTCCGGCACACCCGGCCCGCGGTCGAGAACGCGCACGATGGCGTCTTCTCCTTCTCGCTCCAGGTGAATGTCGACGGCTGCGTCCGGACGATCCTCTTGAGCCTCGATGGCGTTGATCAGGAGGTTCCTGAACGCACGCTCCAGAGCGTCGTAGTGTGCCGAGATCGTCAGGGCTTCGGAGGCGTGTACCCTGACCGGTGCCGTCTCCGTCTGGTGTTGCGCCGCGAGGGTGCGCAGGAGCTCCTCGAGATCCACGTCCGAGCGTGGGCCCTCCGGCATCTTCCCGTATTGGGAGAAGGTGCGCGCAAGCTCGTCGAGCCGGTCGATCTCCTCCAGCAGGACCTTGCCGGCCTCCGCTCCGGGGCCGCGCACGTCTCGCGTCAGCGTGATGGCCGCCATGCGCATGGGCGTGAGCGGGTTCTTGATCTCGTGGGCGACGCGACGCGCCAGCGTGGTCCACGAGCGCATGCGGGTCGCCTCGACCTCTCGCTCCCGCGCGTTCTCGAGCTCGCCGGCCATGTCGCGAAGCGCGGTGCGCAGCACCCTGAACTCCTCCAGGTCCGAGCCGTCCGTCTCGGATTCGGTCGGGAGTGGCTCGTGGTGGGCGATGCGTTGGGTCCAGCCCACCAGCTCCCCGATGGGGCCGGCGAAGCCACGGGAGAGCACGCGCGCCGTGAGCAGCGCGAGGCCGACGACGAGGATTCCGGTCACCAACGCGGCGACGGGGAGGACCGCGAGGAAACGCTCCGCCACGAACGCGTAGAGCCGGGAGAGCCGAACGGACTCGGAGAGCGCCTGCTGGTGCTCTGCGGCGGCCTGACGCACGGCCGGATCGTCCACACCCGCGGAGTCCAAGGTCTCGAGGAGCTCGCGGCCGCTCCGAGCGACGGCGTCCCACGCGCCCAGGGTCCCCGATCGACTTCCGATTCCGTGGAGCGTGACGACACCACCGGCCACCGCGATGCCCGCGGGGACCAACACGACCACGAGGATCGCCATGAAGATGCGTCCCTGGAAGCTTCGGATGCGCACGCGCGCCATAGGGATCCTTGCCTGTGGGACTCCGTCCAGGTGGAAGGTAGAGCCCCACGGACGGGAGTGCGACGGGTCGGGCTGCCGTCGAACGGGGACGCGGGGGGCGCTCGAGCGTCAAGAAGCCGGGCGCACGCAGCTCGGACAAAATCTCCAGCCTCGCTCGAGGCGCTGTCCGCAGCCGCAGATCCGCACGCGCACCTGCCCACAGCCGGGACAGGCCACGGCGCCCACCGGCACCTCGTGGCCACAAGAGGCGCAGGGTATGTACGCGCCGGGGTCGGAGTGGAGGACGCGGGAGATCTCGTGCGGGGAGGTGATTCCCTCGGCCAGGGCCCGCCTCGCGTCTTCGGCGAGCGTGCCCATGCCCCCTTCCCGCGACAGGCGTCTCAGCCGCGCGGTGGAGCCCTCGCGAGTCACCTCGTCTCGCAGAGGGTCCGAGACCACCAGCACCTGGAAGACGCCGGTGCGCCCGCGATATCCGTCCCCGCATTCCCGGCAGCCACGGCCCCGGCAACGAGAGCACGCGCGCCGAACCAGGCGTTGGGCCACGACGCCCGCGAGGCCTCCCGCGACGAGGTACGGTGGCACGCCCATGTTGAGAAGACGGGTCAGCGCGCCTGGGGCGTCCGTGGTGTGGATCGTGGAGAGGACCAGATGACCCGTGACCGCCGCCGCCATGGCGATCTCCGCGGTCTCCCGATCCCGGATCTCTCCCACCATCACCACGTCCGGATCCTGGCGCAGCACGGCACGCAGGGCGTCGGCGAAGCTCAGGCCGGCTCGACGGTCCACCTGAACCTGGTTGGCTCCGGGCAGGCGGTACTCGACCGGGTCCTCGAGGGTCACCACGTTCTGACCTTCCCGGTCGACTTCGGAGAGCGCGGCGAACAGGGTGGTGCTCTTCCCGCTGCCGGTCGGACCCGCCGCGAGAATCGCTCCCTGTCCTGCTCCGAGAAGCGCGCGCAGGCGCCTCAAGTCCGAAGACTCCATCCCCAGGGCCCCCAGACTCCGGGGGGCGGCATCGGGATCCAGGAGCCGCACGACCGCCTTCTCTCCTCCGTTCACCGGGAGGGTGGACGTCCGCAGGGTCAGCTTCCGTTCCCCGTGCGCGAGCACGATCCTCCCGTCCTGGGCGCGCCTGCTGACCGAGATGTCCATGCCCGCCATGACCTTGATCCTGGAGAGGACGGCACGGCGTGACGCGGCCGGGAGGTCCATCGCGCGGCGCAGCACGCCGTCCACCCGGTAGCGGACGCGGACGTCGCCCCCCGTGTCCTCCACATGGATGTCGCTCGCACCTTCCTCGACCGCGTCGTGGAGAATCCTGTCCACCAGTCTGACGACCGGGGCGGAGCGCGTCGCTCGCTCGAGATCGTCGTGCTGGCTGATGCTGGCCTGGCGAAGCTCGCTCGGGAGCGCTTTCACCAATCGCTCCACGTCTCCCCCGTAACCCGTCACGAGTCCTTCTCGAACCGCCGTCGGAGTGGCCACCACCACGTCGATCCGCCGTCCGCTCTGAAACCCGAAGTCGTCCACTGCGGAGATGTCGAGAGGATCGGCCATCGCCACGGTGAGGCCGTGGGGCGTGGCGCGGAGGGGGAGGACCGCGCGGGCGCGGGCCATCTCGCCTCGAACCAGACGAATGGCTTCCTTTTCGGGCACCAGGGGTGGAGTCGCGTAGGGAAGTCCTAGCTGTGCGGACAGCGCCTGGGCGACGGCCTCCTCGCGGCACGCCCCCATCCGGAGCAAGGCCTCGCCGAGCCGCTCGCCCGTTTCGCGCTGCTCCTCAAGCGCGGCGGCGAGGCTCCCGTCACTCACGTCGCCAGCCTCCAGGAGGAGCTGACCCAGGATCTTCGGTCTCTTCGGCTTCACCCCTCGACATTGTCGGCCGGAGACGGGCGCGGGGATGGCTGAAGGGGTCTCGGTGGGCGGGCCCGAGATCAGGAGCCCAGATGGGCCAGGATGGCCGGCGTGACGTCCATGATCGACGTCATTCCCTCGGTGAGCGCCTCCGCCCCGACGCCGGCCGCGAGGCAGAGCACAGGGTTGCGTGTATGTTGCTCCGTCACGTCTTCGATATTGCCGTGATCGCTGGCGATCAGAAGCGTGCAGTCACCTGGAAGCGCGTCCATGACCCCGCCGAGGAAGCGGTCGACCCGCTCGAGCGCAGCCACGGCCCCCTCCATGGAGCCGCGGTGCCCGGCCGTGTCCGTGGCGTAGTGTGCGTAGAGCGTCAGGTCGGCGCCCGCCGCGATGCCCGCGAGGACCCTGCCGGCCTCCGCCTCGGTGACGTCGGGCAGCCAGTCGTGACCGAGGTGGTTTCTCCATCCATCGTTCACGATCTCGCTGGATACCGCTCGACGCTCGCCGAGGGCTTCTTCGTGGCGGACCAGGACGCCGGCGCCTCGCGCGGAGAGCGGCGGGCCCGCCACCCGAAGTCCACCCCGAGGACCGGGCCAGTCCCGAGGGTAGGCGTTCGCGAAGGCCACGTCGTGGCCGGCGTCCCGCGCGCGGCGCAGCAGCCCCTCCTCCTCGACGAGCGGGCGGAGCTTGACCGGTGTCCATGGACCGAAGTGGCGTCCGAACAAGTGGGCGGCATTCCGTCCCGTGAGGAGCGCGGCCTGACCCGTGCCGCTCTGGGGCGTCCCCTCCATGCCCAGGTTCGCATCGAGCGGGATGGCGTGGGCGTGGGGGGCTCGGACGACGGGCGCGTCGCGCGTCGGGATGCGCCCACCCATCAGGGTCTGGAGGGTGGGAAGCACCGCGCGCGCGAAGGGATTCCTCTCCGGATCCGCCTCGCCGATGCCGACTCCGTCGAGAAAGACGAACAGGACCCGCCTCCCGTCCCCCATCGTCTTCGGCTCGGGTGCCGCCGCGTCCGACGAGCTCGAACCGCTCGGCCTACTCCGCGGGACGCAGGTCCACGGTCACCACGACCTGGATGTGACCGATGTCGGCCCGCTCCCGAAGCGCGTCCCGGATGCGCGGCTCGATCTTCTGGTAGGCGGACAGGACACCCGTGCGGAGCTCCTTCCGAAGCACCTTGAGCGCGTTCACGTCGGCGCGGCTCGTCTTGGTCTCCTTCTTCGCCTCGCCGACCTCATAGGGGCGGATCTCGAAAGGCGACACGGTGACGTCGTCGTGACGCTCGTGATCCATGTATTGGATCGAGATGCTGACGTCGCCGCGGGCGTGATGGTGATGGATGTCGCCGACGGCCTGGAAGCGAGCCGCCAGCTTCCCGAGCTCGGCACGCTGCGCGGCTTTCGTGTAAGCCCGCTCGACCACGCCGAAGACCCGCCTCAGCCGCTCCGGATTGGTGGCATCCGAGTCGGGGATGTCCGTGTCCAGCTCGCGCCCCTGGGCCTGGCGGTCCAGGTTGAAACGCTGGCTTTCCGCGTCACGGTTCCTAGCTCGGTCGATGTTCTCGAGGATGCGATCGGGATTGGTCCTGAAGCTCATGCGACGCTCCGCGAGCTGGGATCTGATTCATTCTTCGCGCCTGACCAGCCCAGGTGCCTGGTAGACCAGCCGCCTGCAGCCCATGACGATACCAGATCGGTCCCGAGCGGCCAAGTGGACGTGACGAGCGGAAGATTTCGTCCGGCGCGTCCGTACGCTACACTGAACCACATCCTCCCGCTCCATCTTCCTCGAGAAGGAGCATTCGCATGCGCGTGCACTTCACGACCCTCGCTGCCCTCTCCGTAGCGTCCGTGGCGCTGGGAGCCTGCGCCGGCGGTGGCCCGCCGGCTCCGCCGGAGCTGGGGTACTCGCTGCCGAATCCTGCCAGTGCCACCTACGTGAAGGGTGACACGGCGAAGATGAGCATGGACTTCGGCGGCCAGAGCTTCGACATGGACATGGCTTCCGCCGGCACGTTCGGGGCGACGTTCCAACGTGCGGCCGACGGCATCCAGGTGTCCCTGGATATCGAGAGCATCAAGGGCACGGTGACGCAACCGATGCAGGGACCGACCACCATCGATGGGAGCGGTATCGAGGGGCCCCTCGTGTTCACGCTCGACCGTCGGGGCGCCGCGACCGTGGTCTCGACGCCCACGGTAAAGGGCATGGCCGCCCAGCAGCTCTTCGACCCGCTGACCACGGCCCACTCGTTCTTCCCGCGCCTCCCCGCGCGCCCCGTGTCGGCCGGCGCCACCTGGACGGACACGATCCGGTACGACAGCCCGGTGGAGGACGGCCACGCCAAGGGTAGCTCGGTCGTGACGTACACGGTCGCGGGCGACACGGTGGTGGCCGGCCGCAGCCTCCTACGGATCACGATGGAGGGAAGTGGGGAGGAGTCACGTTCGGGCACCGTCCAGGAAGCCGACGCGGACTTCACCCGGACCGTGAAGTTGAACATGAAGGGTTGGGTCCTGTGGGACACGGGTCGCCGCCTCATGGCCGGCAGCTTCACCGAGTCGGACGGATCGGGGACCATGGACGTCACGATGGCTCCGCAACCCTTCGACTACCGTATCCACTCGGTGAGCCACATAGGGCTCGGAGGTGAGACGTGACCGACCCGAGGGACGACCTCGAGGCTCCGGCTCCCGAGGAGACGCCGTCTGCCGAAGCGGAAGCTCCGCCGCTCCCTTCGTTCCCGAAGAGGGTCGTCGACGTCTTCGTTGCGCCGGGCCGGCTCGGGGCGGCGCTGCGAGAGCGCCCGGCGTGGGCGACCGCCCTCTTCGTGGGCGCCGCCATCTCGCTGCTTCAGCTCCTGCTCATCCCCGGCGAGGTGTGGGAGGCGGCGTTCCGGCAGGTGATGCTGCAGCGTGGCCAGTCGCTTCCGGAGGGATTCGCGGGCGGCACCTTCATGCGGATCTCGTCGACCATCGGCGGGGGCCTCGGCTATCTGATCATGGCATTCGTCATGGCCGGAGTCGTGACCTTGTTGTTCGCGTTCATCCTGGGTGACGAAGGTCGATACAAGCAGTATCTGGCCGTCGTATGCCACGCGGGGCTGATCCCGGCGATCGTCGGCCTGCTCACCGTGCCGCTCAAGATCGCGCAGCAGAGTCCCAGCGCCACGCTCAATCTGGGGAGCTTCTTCTTCTTCCTGCCGGAAGGCTACTTCCTGAAGGTCCTCACGATGCTGGACCTGTCACAGCTCTGGGCGTCGCTGGTCGTGGCGGCGGGCGTACACGCCATCGATCCGAGGCGCAGCTTCAAGAGCGCGGCCGTCATGCTTATCGTGTTGAGCGTTCTGTTGGTCATGATCATCGCGATCTGGGCGCCGATGCCGTAGGGAAGCTCCGTGTGGAGCCTCCTCGATGGCGAGCGCCGAAACGCCGGCCGGGAGGAACATTGGACTGGATCGGACCGGCCATCATCGGGGTCGGATTCCTGGCGCTCATCGTATGGGTCGCCATACACGCCCGCTCCGGAGACGACGAGTGAGCGCCTCCGCGGGCGAGGCGCTGACGTGCCAGCGTGGGGAGTTCTTTCTTCCCGCGGACGTGCACTATCTGAACTGCGCCTACATGGGGCCACTGCCGCGTTCCGCAGAGGCCGCCGGAATCGAGGGACTCCGCAAGAAGCGCGTGCCGATCGGCATTTCCGCGTCGGACTTCTTCACCGAGAGCGACGAGTTGCGCCGGCTGTTCGCCGAGCTGGTCGGGGCGGAAAGACCGGACCGCGTGGCGATCCACCCGGGCGCCTCGTACGGGGTGGCCACGGCGGCGAACAACCTGCCGGTCTCTCGCGGCCAGAACGTCGTGCTCACGCACGAGCAGTTTCCCGGCAACGTCCATGCGTGGCGGCGAAAGGCCAAGGAGGCCGGAGCCGAGGTGCGAACCGTCATGCCGGGCTCGGGCGACGAGCGAGGGTCCGTCTGGAACGAGCGCCTGCTCGACGCGATCGACCGGCGCACCGCGGTGGTCGCCGTGCCCCACGTGCACTGGACGGACGGGACGAGGTTCGACCTGGTGGAGGTGGGGCGGCGCTGCCGCGACGTGGGGGCGGCTCTGGTGGTCGATGCGACCCAATCCATCGGCGCGCTTCCCTTCGACGTGCGCGAGATTCGGCCGGACGCGCTCGTCTGTGCCGCGTACAAGTGGCTCCTGGGCCCCTATTCCGTGGCGCTCACCTACTTCTCGGAGCGCTTCGACGACGGCCGACCGATCGAGGAGACCTGGATCGGCCGCGATCGGAGCGAGGACTTCCAGCACCTGGTCGACTACCAGGAGGGCTACCAACCCGGCGCGATCCGGTACGATGTCGCGGAGCGCTCGAATTTCACGCTGCTTCCCGTGGCGGTGGCTTCGCTGAGCCTGGTCACCAGGTGGCGCCCCGATCGGGTGCAGGCATACCTCCGGGCCCTCACCGCCGAGCTCGTCGAGGAAGCACGAGCGCTGGGGTTCTCCGTCGAGGATCCGCGCTTTCGCGCTCACCACATCTTCGGTCTCAGAATGCCGCCGGGCCTCGATCTGGCCGCATTGGCCGCTGCGCTTCGGTCGCGTGGCGTCGTGGCCTCGCTCAGGGGTACGGCCCTGCGGCTGTCCCCGAACGTGTACAACGACGAAGCGGACGTGCAGGCGCTCCTCGACGGGTTGCGGGAGGCCGTACGAGGGAGTTGAGTCAGCCCGGGAGCTGAGCGCCGAACTTCACCTGGGCGACCGAGCCGACGTGGACGCCGTGGGCGGCGAACCACCCCTTCGGGACTTCGAGCGCGAAAAGAGCCGGAGCGCCGCTCTGGTGGGAATCGGTCGTCAGGGGCTCCATCTGCTGGATGTCCACGACCGTGTAGGAAGCGTCCATGAACGCGATGTCGAGCGCCACGTACGTGTTGGCCATCCAGAAGGATTGCGGTGCCTCCTGGTCGAACACGAAGAGCATACCGGTTCCGGCGGGGACCTTCTCCCGGTACATCAGCCCCTTGGCTCGCTCGTCCGGGGTCCGCGCGACTTCGGCATCCACGGTGTCCGAGCCGAAGATCACCCAGGCTTTGCCGGGCTCCGGCGCCGCGGGCTGGTCGCTCGAAGTGGACGTGGCGGGCGCGCCGGCGCTCTCGCTCCGGGCGGACGTCGAGGTCCCGTCCGCCGGCCGCGAGGCGTCTCCTTCGGCCCGATTGCACGCCTCCGTGGACACCACGAGCACGGCGAGCGCGAGGATCCCGACGCGGAGCCTACCATCGACATGCTTCATTCCCACTCTCCCGATTCTGACCGGATCCTATTACTTTGCCGCCCCCGAATGATATCGACACGAGGCAAGCCGTCCACATGGTCGATCAAGAACTGCTGGACATTCTGGTCTGTCCCGAGACCAAGCAGCCCGTCCGCCTCGCGGACGCGAAGCTGTTGGAGCGGCTGAACCATGACATAGAAGCTGGTGGCGTGACCAATCGCGGCGGGCGACCGGTCGAAGAGCCTATCGGGGAAGGGCTTATCCGCGAAGACGGAAGCTACCTTTACCCGGTTCGTGACGGCATTCCGATCATGCTCGTCGACGAGGCGATACCCCTCTAGATCCCGGACAACTCGATCGTGGCCCCTGCGGCTGGGGGGGTTCCGGATCTTCGTCGTTATTCATTATCATTCGTGTTTATGTCGTCGGAGGATGGCTCCGTTGCCCCCTCCGGAAGCTCCGCACCCTCCCAGGTGAGGCTGATGGCACCACACAGGAACATCAGGGCATTCGCTGCCCTGGCGATGATGCTCGGCGCGGTCGCGTGCAACCGTTCCGCGCCGACTCCCGGGGTGGCGCGTGGCAAAGAGGTGTTCCGGACGTGCGTGCCGTGTCATGGCTCCGACGGGAGCGGCAACGCCGAGCTTCAGGTGCCCTCCATCGCGGGGCTCCCCGCCTGGTACATCCAGACACAACTCCAGAATTTCCAGGCTTCCCGTCGGGGAGCCAACCCGTACGACACGGTCGGGCTGCGCATGCGCTCGATGTCGTTCGCGATCGACCTGAAAGGCGACATCCAGTCCGTCGCCGACTACGTGTCGAGCCTGCCCCGTCCCGACGTGGCCAGGACGCTCGCGCAGGGCGACCCGAAGGCGGGCGCGACGGTCTACCTCAGGTGCGTCGCCTGCCATGGCCAGGACGGTGGTGGCAACAAGGCCGTGAACGCCCCGCCGCTCGTCGGAGCCAGCGACTACTATCTCCTGAAGCAGCTCGAGGACTTCAAGAGAGGATGGCGCGGCACCGACCCGAAGGACGTGGGCGGTCTGACGATGAGACCGAACGCTCTGCCGCTCGACCAGACGGACATGGTGAACGTGGTGGCCTACATCACGACGCTGAAGCCGACGAAGTAGGGGAAGCGCTCAGATGACCGAAGAAGTGGCTCGCCAGGAGCCCGCGGCCAAAGCCGCGGCGCCGTCCGAAGCCCCGAGTCCGCCCGTCGCCTCAGGGGCGGCCGGCGCCGGGAACGTGCCGGGTGTGGCGCCGCCGCCACCGGACGACGAGAACCCGGCCCTCATCGATGCTCGGAAGACCTTCATCATCACCGTGGTGGGAGCCGGCCTGTTCATCGCGGCCGTAGTGCTCTTCATCCTCTAGGGCCGACGAAATCCCATGGTAGACCGACTGTTGCAGGAAGCTTCGACCTTCGCGGGCAGCATCGATGGACTCATCCTGCTCGTGCTCATCCTCGTGGGCTTCTGGTTCCTCGTGGCCGAAGGGATCTTCTTCGCCCTGATCTGGAAGTACCGCGCGAAGCCGGGGAGGAAGTCCCAATACCTGACCGGCAAGGAGAAGCGCATCAAGCGCTGGATCACGATCCCGCACGGCCTCGTGCTCGTGTGCGACGTCGTGATCATCGTGGCGGCCATCCGCGTCTGGTACAACGTCAAGATGCAGCTCCCGCCGGCCGACTACGAGATCCGGGTGATCGGTCAACAGTGGGCCTGGATCTTCCAGATGCCTGGAGCGGACGGCAAGCTCGACACCCCCGACGACATCACGACCACGGACTTTCTCCACGTGATCCGAGGCAAGACCTATCAGTTCCAGCTTCAGTCCCGCGACGTCATCCACAGCTTCTCGGTGCCGGTCTTCCGGCTGAAGCAAGACGCGGTGCCGGGCCGGACCATCACCGGCTGGTTCACGCCCACGAAGACGGGAACGTTCGACATCCAGTGCGCCGAGATCTGCGGCATCGGGCACGGGGTGATGGAAGGACAGATGATCGTCCAGGATTCGGCCGCGCACGCCGCCTGGATCGCAGAGAACCATCCGCCGACCCGATTCGCGGAGAGGAGTCGCTGATGGCCGAAGCCACCGCCGTCGAGGCCCGAGCCCACGCCGAGCACGAGCATCACGGACCCAAGGGCATCCTGAAGTACGTCTGGTCCACCGACCACAAGATCATCGGCATGCAGTACATGTTCACGGGCATGTTCATGGCGGTGATCGGCGGGTTCATGGCCTACGTGTTCCGGATGCAGCTCGCCTTCCCCGGGCTTTCCGTGCCGGGCTTCGGCGTGGTGTCACCGGGTGAGTACAACGCGCTCATCACCAACCACGGAAGCATCATGATCTTCTGGGTGGCGATGCCGGTGCTCATCGCCGCCTTCGGGAACTTCACGATTCCGCTCATGATCGGGGCGGACGACATGGTCTTCCCGAGGATCAACCGGCTCTCGTATCAGGTGTTCTTCCTGAGCGTCCTCGTTCTGCTGACTTCGCTCTTCGTGAAGGGCGGAGGCTTCGGTGGCGCGTGGACGTCCTATCCACCGCTCTCGGCGAACTCCCAGTACAACCTGACCCGGGTGGGCGCCTCGATGTGGCTCGTCGCCGTGATGCTCGAGTTCGTCGCGTTCCTGCTCGGGGGCATCAACTTCATCACGACGCTGATGAACTCCCGCGCCCCGGGCATGAAGGCCTACGACATTCCGATGACGCCGTGGATGATCGTGCTGGCCAGCATCATGTTCATGCTCTCGGTCGGGCCGCTCGTAGCCGGCGCGATCATGCTCCTCTTCGATCAGGTCCTCGGCACCGGGTTCTACGATCCGGCGCGCGGCGGAGACCCGATCCTCTGGCAGCACCTCTTCTGGTTCTTCGGACACCCCGAGGTCTACGTCGTCCTCTTCCCGGCGATGGGCATCACCATCGACGTCATCGCGACGTTCGCCCGCAAGAAGCTGTTCGGCTACAAGACGATCCTCTACACGGCGGTGGCCACCTCCGTGCTGAGCTTCTTCGTCTGGGCGCATCACCAGTTCATCGCGGGGATCGACCCGCGCATGGCGAACATCTTCACGATCACCACGCTGCTGATCTCCGTGCCGATCGCCGAGATGATCTTCGTCGTGATCGCGACGCTGTACGGTGGATCGATCACGCTGAAGACGCCGATGCTGTGGGCGCTCGCCTTCGTCGGTGAGTTCATGATCGGCGGCGTGACCGGGATCTTCCTCGGTGCCAGCGGTGCCGACATCTACCTCCACGACACCTACTTCGTGCTGGCCCACTTCCACTACACGTTCTTCCCGATCGCCATCATCGGGACGTTCGCCGCGTTCACGTATTGGTTCCCGAAGATGTTCGGGAAGATGTTGAACGAGACATTGGGGAAGATCCACTTCTGGGGCACGGTCATCCCCTTCAACTTCATCTTCATCCCGCTCTTCATCCTGGGCCTGGGCGGCCAGCACCGGCGCATCTACAACTTCCAGAACTTCCCGGAGCTCTCCGTGCCCTGGATGGTGCACCTGCGCATCATCGCCACGGTGTCCTTGATCGTGATGCTGGCGTTCCAGCTCGTCTTCTTCGTCAACGTCGTCTGGAGCCTGCGGAAGGGTCCGAAGGCTCCGAAAAACCCGTGGAACGGCAACACGCTCGAGTGGACGACCGAATCTCCGCCGCCCCACGGCAACTGGCCCGCCGACCAGCTGCCGGTGGTCTACCGCGGACCGTACGAGTACGGCCATCCCGATCGTGAAGAGGATTACTGGCCCCAGAACCTCCCAGCCTGAGGTCCAAGCACGTGAAGCCCATCGCAACCACACGCAGCGCAACCGGAATCCCCACGGGGCGGCTCGCCATCTGGTGGGTGCTCGCCTCGGAGATCGTCATCTTCGGGGGTCTTCTCGGCGCGTACGTGATGCACCGGATCGGTCACCCGGAGTGGGCGAATGCCGCCGCCCACACCCACACGATGATCGGTGCGACCAACACCTTCATCCTCCTCACGTCGAGTTTCACCGCCGTCCTGGGTCACCAGGCCGCCGAGAGGGGTGACGGCAGGAAGGCGGGTACGTTCCTCGTGTTCACGATCATCGGGGCGTTCCTCTTCCTGACCCTCAAGTCGTTCGAATGGGCCTCCGAGATCCGGGAGGGCTTCACGATCCAGGCCAACGGGTTCTGGAGCTTCTACTACACGGCGGCCGGTCTACACGCGGCACACGTCCTCGCGGGGGCCATCGTGATGATGTTCGTGGCCAGGGACGCCTTCAGGAACCGGGAGCTCCAACGTGTCGAATACGTCGGCATCTACTGGCATTTTGTTGACGTGATATGGATCTTCCTGTTCCCTCTCCTGTACATCGCCAAATAAAAGGCGGAACCATGTCCGAACATGAGCATCAGGATCACCCGACCTACTGGAAGATCTACGTCTCGCTCGTGATACTGCTGTCCATCAGCGTCGCGGGGCCGCACCTCGGCATCCTCTGGGTGACGCTGATCACGGCGTTCGGGGTCGCGCTCGTGAAAGCCAACCTCGTCGTGCAGAACTTCATGCACCTCAGGGTCGAGCGCCGCTTCGTCAAGTGGATGCTCACCACCACGCTCGTCCTGATCGCGCTCTTCCTGGCCGGCACGATGCCGGACATCATGAAGCATCAGGGGATGCGCTGGGTCAACAACGCCGCCAAGGCGGAGATCGCCCGCGGCATCCCGCTGCATCCCGAGGTCGCGGAGGCCGCGGAGAGTCCGTCCGGAGGGCAGCACGAGTCCCGGCTGGCCATGGCGTCCCGATCGGACGATCCGGCCCCTCAGGGCTTCGATGCCAAGGGGACGTTCAACTCGGTGTGCGCCACCTGCCATGGGCAGGACGGAAAGGGTGACGGCCCGGCGGCCGGAGCCCTGAACCCGAAGCCCGCGAACTTCACCGATCCGGCGTTCTGGAAGGCCAACAGCGACTCGGTGCTCTTCAAGGCCATCAAGGACGGTGGGGCGTCCGTCGGCAAGTCACCGCTGATGGTCGCGTGGGGCGGCACGTACAACGACGCGCAGATCCACGCGATCCTCGATTACATCAAGACCACGTTCAAGCCGAAGGCCTAGGGAGCCGACAGGGAAGTCGATGGCATCCGATTCGGTCGCGCTGAGCCTCGATTCACGACCCGCGCCGCGGCGCCGCAGGATTCTGCCCGACGGCGTCATGGGCATGCTCCTCTTCGTGTTCACTGAGGCCATGCTCTTCGCCGGGATGATCTCGGCGTTCATCGTGGTGCGGTCCGCGGCGGCCGGTCAGATGTGGCCGCCGTACGGCCAGCCGAGGCTCCCGTTCGAGCGCACGGCGATCAACACGTCGGCGCTGCTGGTGAGCGGCGTCGTGCTCGCCCTCGCCCAGGTGGCCTTCCGGAAGAGCCCGCGGAGGGCGCGCATCCCGCTGACGATCGCGATTCTGCTCGGCGGCTTCTTCGTCGGGTTCCAGGGTGTCGAGTGGGTCGCGCTCCTGCGGCAGGGTCTGACGCTGCAGTCGAGTGCGTACGGGAGCTTCTTCTACCTGATCGTCGGCACCCACGCGGTGCACGCAGTGGCCTCACTCGGTGGCCTCGTATGGGCCTGGACCAGGCTCATACGGGGCCGCCTCACGGCCACGGCCTTCGCCACCGTGCAGGTATTCTGGTACTTCGTGGTTCTTGTCTGGCCTGTCATCTACTTCAGGGTGTACCTATGACGAGCCGCCGCTGGATTCCGGTACTCGCGCTCCTGGCCCTCGTAGCGTTGCCGGGAGTGGCACACGCATGCCCGGTGTGCTTCGATCCCCGTGATCAGAACCGGGCGGCGTTCGTCACCACCGCCTTGGCCCTCACCTTCCTCCCCCTGGGCATGGTGGGCGGCGTCGGTGTGTGGCTGCGCAAGAGGCTGCGCCGCATCGAGGATGATGGGGACGACGAACGCTCCCCCGACGCCGAGACGCACTGAACGGCGCGACGTTCCCGACGACAGGGTCGGCCTTCCATGTCCCGTGACATCTTCCTCTGGGTCTTCGTGGCCACGCTGGGCGTCGCTGCGCTCGTTTGGGCGGCGATGGTGTTTCGCCTCGTACGGCTGAGCCGGCCGGTCGATGGAGGCGCTGTGGCCCCCCTGAGGCGCGTCATGGGCATCGAGCTTGTGTGGACGCTGGTTCCCGCGGCCGTGGCGATCGCCCTGACCGTGCGAGTCCTCACTCTGTCGGGATGGTAGGAGCGCGGCCGGGACGGCGCGTCCCGACCGCTCGAGCTTACGCGATCCTCCGCCTCTTCCGCTTCATGAAGTCCATCATGATGTACTGGCCGAGCGTCATCGTGCTCGTGAAGTACGCCTTGCCCCGGGCGATCTCCGACACCTTCTGGACGAACTGCACCAGGTAGGGATCGCGGGCGAGCATGAAGGTGTTGATGAGGATGCCCGCCCTCCGGCAGGCGGCCACCTCCTGGAACGTTCGCTTCAGCACCGTCGGGTCGAGGCCGGCCGAGTTCGTGTACACCCGCCCGTCGGGCAACGTGAGCGCGCTCGGCTTCCCGTCCGTGATCATGATGATCTGGCGCATGTCCTTTTTCTGTCCCGCCAGAATCCGGCGCGCGACCTCGAACCCTTCCGCCGTGTTCGTGTGGTAGGGGCCGACCTGCGCTTTCGCGAGCTGGGACAGGGGAATCTCTTCGGCCCGGTCGCCGAACGTCACCACGCGCAGGGAGTCTCCCGGGAATTGGGTCCGGATCAGGTGGGACAGTGCCAGCGCCACCCGCTTCGCGGGGGTGAAGCGGTCCTCTCCGTACAGGATCATCGAGTGCGAGACATCCAGCATCAGGACGGTCGCACACGAGGACCGATACTCGGCCTGATGCACCATCAGGTCTCCGTACTCGAGGTTGATGGGGACCTTCAGCCCTTCTCGCTCGATCGCGTTCTTGAGGGTCGCGGGAATGTCGAGGTTCAGGGTATCGCCGAACTCGTACTGCCTCGACGCCGCCTCGGCCTCGACGCCCGTGGCGAGATCGGGTGTATCGTGAGAGCCGAAGCTCGCCTTGCCGATCGCCGACAGCAGGCTCTTGAGCGCCCGGTACCCGAGGAAGTCCATTCCCTTCTGGGTCAGGTTGAACTGGACCTGCTGGGCCGCCTCCTTCGCTTCGTCGATCTTGCCCTGGCCGGTCACGTCGTACGTGGCACCGGGAATCTGGGGTTTCCCGCCTTCGAGCGTGAGGAAGCCCTCCTCCACCATTCGTTGGATGAGGTCGTCCATGAGCTCGGCGAGCTCCCGCTGCACCTCCTCGTCCCCGGCGCCGTCACCGCGGAGCTCCTCGATCATGTCGGGCGTGAGCTGGCCGCTCTCCAGGAGCGCCTTGAGGAGCGCATCCTTCAGCGAGTCCGTGGACTTCGGGTCGTCCAGGCCGGACCATCCCCAGTAGGGGTGGTAGTGGGGCCCGCCCGCGAAGCCTCCGTTGAGCAGGAAGTCGGACAGGTGCTCGAGAAGCGACTCGAGATTGAGGGCGTCGAGCCAGCGCCCCTTGTACTTCGAATAGGTGGTGAATCGCATGAGGCGAAAGAGTGGGAGGGTCGATAGCTTTCCACCATGATGACGCAGACCCGTGAAGCCGCAAGTCCCGAGCCGGACCTTCCGGTCCACCGCGTTCGAAGCGCCCTCCTGGATCACTACGACCGATCCCGGAGGGACCTTCCCTGGCGCGGCGAAACGGACCCGTACCGAATCTGGGTCTCGGAGGTGATGCTCCAACAGACCAGGGTCGACACCGTCCTGCAATACTACGGTCGTTGGCTTGAGCGGTTCCCGGACGTGGCGGCGCTGGCCGGGGCCGAGCTCGACGACGTGCTCCTCACGTGGCAGGGCCTGGGGTACTATCGGCGCGCCCGCAACATGCACCGCACGGCCCTCGAGCTGCGGGAGCGTCACGGCGGGAGGTTGCCGGACAGCTACGGTGCGCTCCGGGAGCTCCCCGGGGTCGGCGAGTACACTGCTGGCGCCGTCGCCAGCATCGCGTTCGGCGAGGCGGTCCCCGCCGTGGACGGAAACGTCCGCAGGGTCCTCGCGCGGCTCTGGGACGAGCCTCACCCTCGGCCCGGCTGGCTCCGGCGGATGGCCGGGCGCCTCGTCGACCCGGAGCATCCCGGCGACTGGAACCAGGCGCTCATGGATCTAGGGGCGACCGTTTGTACCCCCACCGGGCCCGCGTGCGCCTCTTGTCCGCTCTCGCAGTGGTGCCGCTCGCGGGCGCGGGGGACCCAGTCCGAGCGTCCGGCTCCGGGTCGGAAGCGCACGGTGCCCGCCGTCGAGCTGGCGAGTGCGGTCGTCGTCGACGAGAGGCGGCGGGTCCTCCTGGTCCGGCGGCCGGACGACGGGCTTCTCGGCGGGATGTGGTCGTTTCCGACCGAGCCTCTCGAAGACGGCACGGCGGTGGAGCGAGCTGCGCTCGAAGCGGCGGCGCGGGCGGGGGCCGTGGTGGATGCGGCGGCGGCGAGGTCGCTCGAGCCGATCCGCCACCGGTTCACCCATCTGGACGCGACCTATCGGCCTGTCCTGATGCCGGGCCGGGGAGAAGAGCGCGACGGGGTCAGGTGGGTGCCCCTCGACGGACCGTGGGGCGTGGCGCTCCCGGTGGCGCAGCAGAAGATGGCGCGGGCCGCTGCGGCCGTGCCACATCGTGTACGATGATCCTCCCAGGAAGGAAGCGGACATGCGCATCCGGGACATGACGTGGATGCAGGTGGAAGCCTACCTGGAGCGTGACGATCGGTGTGTCCTTCCCCTGGGCAGCACCGAGCAGCACGCCTTCCTCAGCCTCGCCACCGACGCGATCCTCGCGGAGAGTGTGGCCATCGACGCGGCGCAGCCCCTGGGCGTTCCCGTGTTTCCCGTGCTCGGGTACGGTCTGACGCCGTACTTCATGGCCTTCCCGGGAACGGTGACGCTCACGCAGGAGACCTACGCCCGCGTCCTGACCGAGATCCTGACGAGCCTGAGGAAGCATGGCTTCCGCCGCGTCCTCGTGGTGAACGGACACGGGGGGAACGCGGGGGGGCGGCCCGCGGCGGAAGCGTGGGCGGGGAAGCAGGGTGGCGACGTGACCTTGCGGTGGCACGACTGGTGGAAGGCGCCCGCCACGCTCGCGGCGGTCCACGCGATCGATCCCCAGGCCTCGCACGCGTCGTGGATGGAAGGGTTCCCCTGGACGCGCGTGGCCGGAGTCCAGGTTCCCGAAGGCCACAAGGCGCCGGCCGAGCTCACCGGACGCGAAGGTCTGAGCCCCGAGGAGTTCCGACAGCGCCTCGGGGACGGATCGTTCGGCGGCTACTACGAGCGCCCCGACGAAGAGCTGCTGGCGGTCTGGAGGGTCGCGGTGGAGGAGACGAGGGCCCAGCTGACCGAGGGTCTGGCCCCCGACTCCAGGAGGCTTCTCGGATGAGCACCGGGTTCGAAGGACGAACCGTGCTCGTGACCGGGGCGGCACATGGTCTGGGGAGGGCAATTTCCGGGGCGTTCGCCGTCCGTGGCGCACGCGTATTCGTGTGCGACGTCCTCGCGGACGAGTTGGCCGCCACGCGCGATCTGGTCGGAGCGGACTGCATGGCGTCCACGGTCGACGTGACCGACCGGGCCGCCGTGCGGGCGTGGGTCGGAGAGGCGGTGGAAGCCACCGGGCGCGTCGACGTTCTCGTCAACAACGCGGGTGGCGTTCTCGGTCAGGTGGGTCGTCCCCTCGAGGACGTGTCCGCCACCGACTGGGAAGGAATCCTCGCGGTGAACCTCACCGCGGCCTTCTGGTGCGCCCAGGCGGTAGCTCCCTTCATGAAGGCGGCGGGCTGGGGGCGGATCGTCAACGTCTCGAGCGGTGCGGGGCTGCGGGTGAGCCTTACGGGCATCCAGGCTTACGCGGCGGCCAAGGCCGGTCAGATCGGGCTGACCCGCCAGCTCGGGCACGAGCTCGGGCCGTTCGGGATCACCGTCAACGCGGTAGCGCCCGGGTTCGTGCGATCGAACCCCACGACCGAGCGGCAGTGGGAGTCCTACGGGGCGGACGGTCAGCAGGCTCTGATCGACTCGATCGCGACCCGCCGGCTCGGCACGCCGGCCGACATCGCCCACGCGGTGCTCTTCCTCGCCTCCGAGCAGGCAGGTTGGATCACCGGCCAGGTCCTGCCGGTGGACGGGGGGAAGTAGGCCGGCACGCGTCCCCGCCCCGCGCCTCAGCTCGACGGCTTCCTGGCCACCGCGAGGATGGAGGAGCCGAGCGGCACGGGCACGTGCCGGAGTGCCGCCTCCTCGACGCGTGAGATTCCGTAGAGCGCGTCGTTCAGTGCCCCGGGTGGGACGCTCGGTGGCGTGGGCTCGGGGTGCCGAACCAGCTCCATCGCGCGTTGGACGACCTTCGCCGGATGCACCCATCGGAAGAAGTAGCGCGAGCGCTCGACCGTGAGCGCGCTCGCGAGAAGACGCTCCAGGCGCCGGCGCGTAAAACGCGTCACGTGGCGGTTCAAGTCGTCATGCGTGGTCCAGAGGTGCCGGAAGGCCGGAACCGTGACCAGTACCACGCCTCCTGGCTCGAGAAGCGCGGCGGCGTGGGCCACGGCCGATTCGGCATCGGCGATGTGCTCCAGCACGTCGAGGAACAGCATGAGGTCGTACCGGTGTCCCGGCCGGAAGTCCACGTCGAACGGTCGGACGTGGATGCGTCCGTCCGCCGCCCGCTCGGGAGACACCAGGTCCCGGTCGGGCTCCACGCCCTCGACCTCCTCGGCGTAGCGCTCGAGCACGCGGAAGAAGAGGCCGTCGCCGCACCCGACATCGAGCGCGCGCCGCCATCCGCCGGGCGGGCGAAGACGGTCCAGCTCCCGCACCACCACGGCCTCGCGCGCCCGCCACCACCAGTGGCCCGCATGGAGCTCCGCGTACTTGGCACCGTAGGAGGGATCCATCGCCGTCTCAATCGGGGGACGGCTCGGCGCGCACGACCCGATCGACCACGTAGAGCGGTCGGGCCTTCACCTCCTCGTAGATGCGTCCGACGTACTCGCCGATGATCCCGAGGAAGAAGAGGAGCACGCCCGAGAGGAACGTGATCACCACGAGGAGAGCCGTGAAGCCCTGCGGTGACCGACCCAGGAAGAGCTTGGCGTACACGGCATAAAGCGCGAACAGGACCGAGAGGATGGTCGCGCCAGCCCCCAGGACGGCTGCCGCGCGGATCGGCACGATCGAGAACGAGAAGATCCCGTCGAGACCGAGCTCCACCAGGCGCCCGAACGAGTACTTGGAAGTGCCGGCGTGGCGTCCTGCCCGCTCCACGGGGATGCCCAGCTGGCGAAAGCCCGCCCAGGCGCGCAACCCGCGAAGGTATCGATGGCGCTCCGGAGAGCGGCGGATCTCGTTCACGACCCGCCGGGAGAGGAGAGAGAAATCTCCCGCGTCCAGCGGAAGCGCCAGCTTCGCCATCCTCGCCAGGAGTCGGTAATAAGCCCAGTAGGAGAGGCGCAGCCAGAGAGGCTCCTTCCTCCGTTCCCGCTTCGCGTAGACGACGTCGTAGCCCTCGAGGTAGCCCATCACGAAGCGGGGAATCTCCTCGGGTGGATCCTGGAGGTCACCGTCCAGGAGCACGACGACGTCGCCCGAGGCGTGGTCCAGCGCCGCCGAGAACGCCGGCTGGTGCCCGAAGTTGCGCGACAGGAGCACGCCTACGACCCGCGAGTCCACCGCGGCCGCCTCCTCCAGGAGCTTTCTCGTGGCGTCCGTGCTGCCGTCGTCCACCAGCACGATCTCGTGGGGACCTCCGGGGAGGTCGTCGAGCACGTCGCCCACGCGCCGGACGAGCTCCGGCACCGTCTCCTCTTCGTTGTAGAGCGGCGCCGCCACCGAGATTCGAGGGTCGTCCATCACGGCCTTCCCTTGAAGTAGAGCATCTTCCACAGGGGGAGTCCCGGGAAGCCGAGATCGTACGGCTCGAAGACCTCTTCACGAAAGTGCCGGGTCAGCAGCGCGCGCCACGTGTCCAGCGGCCGCGGGTGGTCGCCGCGGTCCATGCGGGCGAGCATTCGCGCCGGCGACGCCGAGCGAGGCAGCACGAGGTCGAGCACGTGGATGTGTCCGTCCTCGGCGACCAGCGTCGCCAGGTGCGAGAGGATCCGGTCGGAGTCCTGGTCGTCCACGTGGTGGAAGAAGCTGTTCACGAGCACGAAGTCGAAGGTGCCGTCCCGCGCCCGCCAACGCGTGACGTCCGCGACCTCGAAGCGCATCCCGTAGCGGCGGCGGGCCTGCTCCACGTAGGCGGGGTTGATGTCGAGTCCCAGGTACTCCGTGTTCCGGAAATGCGGTGCGTTCGTTCCCGGCCCGCATGCGACGTCGAGAACCCTGCGCACGCGCGAGAGCTCGTTGTGGCGGAAGAGCGGCCGCAGCTTGGCCTCGGCGAACGGGGCCTGCCAGGCCCTGTAGACGAGGGGGAGCTCGAAGAGCGGAGCCCAGATCTTCTTCAACGGTGCGGGTCCTCGAACGGGAGGGTGGGCGGATCGGATCGAACCGGCATTCGGATGCCCGACAAGGTATCAGGGCGCCGGGGACCAGCGCACGACGAAGGGACCCAGCGTATCGCCTCGGGGATAGCGCTCCCGGACGAGGCGAAGAACGGGAGGTGGGGTGGGGCGGGAGAAGAGCGGACGGGTGTTGAGGACGACGACCCGGACGTCGTGGGCATCCAGCATCGCGACCACGCTCGAGCTGTCCACCGGCGTCGGGTCGAGGAACTCGTAAACCGTCGCCGTCGGGTTGGCGAGGCCCGAGAGAAAGTAGACCTCCGGGGCGTCGGGGGTGGCCCACAAGCCGCCTCCGTCCGCGTGCGCACGCACGGTATCCGCCAAGGCTCCGTACAGGCGTGCGTCGGAGGCCGGGACACGAATGCCGGCGCGAGCTCCGGGCAGCGGCGTCGTCCCGGCGGACACTACGCCGGTCACGTAGCCGGCGCCCAGATACAGGAACAGCCCCGCCAGCACGCCCAGCGTCGGACCCGGCCGACGCCCGGAGGCACGCACCACGGCGAGCGTGGCCGGCACGACGAGTGGGGCGACGTAGAAGAAGTAGGCCGGGGCGGGATACGGGAACTGCACCAGGCTCCACAGCACCGTGGTGGCTACCACCACGAACGCGTCCGCGTGCGCGCGCGCCTCCCGCGCGAAGAGCCACGCGGCCCAGAGCGTCAACGCCGGGAGCCACGTGCGGGCCGCATACCACAGCGCGGTGAACACGGCGCCCCCGGAAGCGTCGTCCGCCGCGAACCCGATGGCCAGGAGCGCCGCGAGCGCCAGGGCCACCCGCGCACGTGCGCGTGCGCTCAAGCGTCCCGACACCCAGACGAGGGCCACGGCTGCCAGGCCCGGAAGAACGGTCCATGCCGGACTCGCGGCGCTCGCTGCCGTGGCCAGGCGGCGCGTCGGCAGGACGAAGACCCCCTCGACCCAGGCGCGAACGCCGCCGCCCGACGCGTAGGGAACGAGATAGACGACCATGGGCGCCGTGACCCCGACCAGGAGCGCCGCGGCGTCCAGCAGCAGGGCGCGCGTGGCACCCGGCGCGGCCTGGTCCCGCCGGCGCCATCCCCCGATGCCGACCGCGAACGCCAAGGCGGTCACCGGCACGAAGAGCTGCAGAAACGCACCCGCGCCACCGGTCGGCAGGAGGAGTCGACCCACCACGAGCGTGAACGCGCCGACGCCCGCGAGGATCAGCCACGCGAGGATCCGTCCACCCGCCCGCCATCGGGCCATGGCCAGCAGGATGGCCGCAAGGAAGTAGAGCCCGACCACCTTGAAGAGGATGCCGGTGCCCGCGGCCGCGCCGGCGAGGAGGAGCCAGGTGCGGCTTCCACCGGCCCGCCCTGCGGGAGGCGGTCCCGAGGAGTCGCCCTCGGTGCCTCGGTCGGCGTCCTTCGGGGCGTGTTGTCCGGAGGAGTCGGCCGCGGCGCCCGGGTCGGCGTCGCTCCGGCCGTCCCTCCCGGTGAAACCTCCACGGAGCACGGCTCCGCCGTCCTGGAAGCGCAGAACCGCGACGACGCCCCACGTGACCAGGAAGAGCACGAACCAGGTGGGCATCGCCGCCGGGTATGCGAGCACCGAGAGGACGGCGGCGAGCGCCGTGCCCGCCAACGCCACGGGGGCGGTGGCGAAGCGGCGGCAGAGGATCCAGATCGCCGGAAGCCAGAGCGCGAATCCCGCCACCAGAGGGATGCGGAGCGACAGGAGACGTTCGCCGAAGAGTCGGAAGGCCAGCGCGCCCAGGACCGCGTTCAGACCCGAGTAGGGATCCCCGAAATCGCGCTGAGGCAGCTGCCCGTGCAGGACGCGCTCGGCGCACTGGGCCAGCGTGCCGTCGTCGAGCGGGATCCAGAAGTGGCCGACCAGAGCGGCCACCACGGCCACGGCGCCGGCCCAGAGGAGGACGAGCACCACCGGCCGCTCCAGCGGATGGTCGATGGGGGAAGGGGACATCCTACCAAGCTCGGACCCGCGGAGGCCGTGCGCCAGGCGACCGGCGCCCTCAGTCCAGGTCCGCCGCCCTCTGGAGATCGAGCACCCAGCTCTCCGTGTCGCGCACGTAGTCCTCCACCATGGGGATCCGCTTGAAGTAGTAGCGAGCCATCAACCCCTGGAAGATCCCCGTGGCCGCGATGACCGCGATGTAGACGATGGTGGTCAAGGAGGCCACCAGGCCGCTCGTGTCCCCTCCGAGGATCTGGTCCATCTGCGCCAGCTCGGGGTCGGGGTGGGCGCGGGCCTGGAACATGCTCCAAAGCGCGTAGACCACGATGAGCGCCATGAGTCCGAGCTGGTTGCGACCGAGCAGTCTCGGACCCTCGGGATCGAAGCTCCGCAGACGCGCCCGACCCCGGTACTCGTTCCAGGTGACGACGGCCAGGCCGATCCCGAGCACGAGCGCCGTCAGGCTGAAGATGCCGAAGAGGATCGTGAGCGCCGCGAAGATCCCTATCGACCATACGTTGAACGACGCCACGCGCGCGGCACCCATGAACGAGCGGGCCCGCTCCTTCGCGTCGGCGAGCGCCTGTTGCTGCTCGTCCGTGAGCGGGCCCCCGGGGACCATCAGACGTTCATTCCGCCGAGCGGATCGAATCCGTGATAGCCCTTGCCGGACGGCCCTTCGTGACGGGCTCGGGAATAGCCGCCCGGGTTCCGGCTGATGCGCTTCTGAGCCACGAGTGCCTCGAGGACCAGCTCGCACGCGGCGGCACGGACGCCATCGCCTTCGCTCTGGGGAGCGAGCCCGACCATCTCCACCAGCTCGAGCAGGCCCGGCACGGTCTCGAAGCCCTGGACGCACGCCTCGACCGAGGCGTCGTCACCGACCTGGAGCACGCCTCCCGTCTCGAAGTACTCGACCACGTCATCGACGTCGGCGCCACCCGCCCGCATGTCGAAGGCGCTCGAGGCGGCCCCCTGGATGAGCTCGCGGGAGATCTTCTCGGCTCCGTGGAGCTCGCCTTCGTACTCGAGCTCCATCTTGCCGGTGATCGCCGGAAGGGCGGCATACACGTCGCTCATCCGCGGAACGGCCGTGTCCTCTCCGTGGCGGAACGCCCGACGCTCGGCGTTCGAGACCACGGTCTCCATGACCGTGATCGGCATGCGCTGGCTCACCCCGGAACGGTGATCGACCCGCTTGTCCTCCCTGGCCAGGAAAGCGATCAGCTCGACGACCTCGGCCATGAACGGCGGGACCTGCACGCACAGGCCCTGTCGCGCCACCCAGGCCTCCTGACGCGTGATGTCGATGCCGGTCTCCAGCTCCTCCGGATAGTGGGTCCGGATCTCCGCTCCGATGCGGTCCTTCAGCGGCGTGATGATCTTGCCCCGTGCCGTGTAGTCCTCGGGGTTGGCCGTGAACACCATCATGACGTTCAGCGGCAGGCGAATCGGATAGCCCTTCACCTGCACGTCGCCTTCCTGGAGGATGTTGAACAGCCCCACTTGGATCTTGCCTGCGAGATCCGGCAGCTCGTTGATGGCGAAGACACCCCTGTTCGCACGGGGGAGGAGCCCGTAGTGGATGGTGAGCTCATCGGCCAGGATGTGGCCGCCGCGGGCCGCCTTGATCGGATCGACGTCACCGATCATGTCCGCGATGGTCACGTCGGGGGTCGCCAGCTTCTCCACGTAGCGCTGCTCCCGGCCGACCCACGCGACAGGTGCCGCGTCGCCCTTCTCTTCCAGGAGCTGTCGTCCGTACTTCGAGATCGGGGCGAGAGGATCGTCGTTCACCTCGCTGCCGCCGAGGATGGGGATCTCTTCGTCCAGGAGGAGGACCAGCTGGCGGAGGATGCGGCTCTTCGCCTGTCCTCGAAGGCCCAGGAGGATGAAGTCGTGCCTGGACAGGACGGCGTTGACGATCTGCGGCACCACGGTGTCGTCGTAGCCACGGATGCCGGGGAAGAGCTCTTCTCCTTCCCTGAGCTTGCGGACGAGGTTCGCCCGCATCTCCTCCTTCACGGTGCGGGGCTGGTATCCAGTGGCCTTGAGCTCACCAACGGTGCCGGCTCGGAGCTCGCTCATGACGTGGGTCCTCGGATGTCGATTGGCGGGAGGTGAGGACAATCGTACGCCCCGACCCTCGACACGGTTCCGGAGGAATCGGCGGCCGTGCGAGCGAGCCGCGAATCCGCTAGCGTTACCTCGACCGCTCGCCGGGAAATGACGGAGAGGGAGTGGGCCGCCACGCTCGCCGCGGCAGGCCCCGCCCGGCGGATGCCGTACCAGCAGACGGAAGCAGGGGCATGAGCATCTCCGAGATCGTTCGTCTCGTCGTCGGTGTCTACATCCTCGGTGCGCTGATCGTGTTCGGCCGTCTCGCGGGGAAGAAGCTCTCGTTCGTGCGCCGCGGCCGGGCGGAGTCGCGGGCGGATCACGTGGGGCGCCGCATCTGGCTCTTCTTCTCCGAGGTGCTGGGCCAGAGCAAGGTGCGAAAGCGGCTGACGGCCGGGTGGGCACACGCGCTGGTCTTCTGGGGATTCCTGGCCTTCGTGGTCTCGACCGTGGATCTCCTGGTCCGGCTGGCGGTGGGGGGTGGAGGGTTCCTGGAAGGGGCATTGGGATGGGTGCCGCCCATCGTCGACGTCTTCGCCGGACTCATCCTGCTGGGCATCGTCGTGCTCGCCATCCGGCGTTACGTCGTCCGTCCGTCGTATCTGACCTACCACAGCCCCGAGTCGGCCGTGGTGCTCGCGCTGATCGGGATCATCGCGCTGACCCATCTCGGCGAGCGCTTCCTGGCGGCACCCACCGGAACGTACTTCGGCTACGCGCACCTGGTCGTCGCCTTCTCGTTCCTCGCCTACGTTCCCACCTCGAAGCACTTCCACATTCTCGGTGCGCCGTTCAACGCGGTCCTCCAGCAGCTGGAGGACCAACAGAAGATGGACTACATGGACCTCGAGGCCGAGCTCGACTTCGAGGCCGGACAGTCCTACGGGGTCAACCGGCTGAAGGACTTCGGATGGACGGATCGCCTGGACCTCGTCACCTGCATCGAGTGCGGCCGCTGCCAGGAGGCCTGTCCAGCCTACGCGACCGGGAAGCTCCTGAGTCCCCGTGATTTCATCGTCGACCTCAAGTACCACGCTTCGGGCAAGACGCCGCACGGCAAGCAATCGGCGGTCGCGCGGGAGGCGTTTGCCGCCGCAGGAGGAAGCGTGGACGGCGTCGCTCTGGAGGATCAACCGCTCGTCGATCACGTGATCGCGTCGCAGACCCTCTGGGAATGCACGACGTGCATGGCGTGCGTCGCGGCGTGTCCGGTCAACATCGACCACATGTCCATGCTGCTGAACCTGCGGCGCTACCAGGTGCTCGACGCCGGCGAGATCGAGCCCGAGTACCAGCGGGTCTTCCAGAACATGGAGCGCCAGGGCGACCCGTGGGGCTACGGGGAGCACCGCAAGAGCGAGACGGTCGAAGCGCTCGAAGGCGTTCGGGTGGCCGAGCCCGGTGAGAAGTTCGACGTTCTGTTCTGGGTGGGTTGCTGGGGCCTGTACGACGACCGTTCGATCGAGACGACCCGCGCCACGGTCGAGGTGCTCGACCATTTCGGGGTGGACTACCGCATCCTGGGCGACGGCGAAGTATGCTGCGGCGAGAACTATCGGCGCATGGGCAACGAGCTCCAGTTCCAGATGAACGCGCAGACGAATCTCGAGTTGTTCGGCACGGTGGAGTTCAAGACCCTCATGGTCACGAACCCCCACTGCCACCAGGTCTTCGGAAAGGACTACAGAGACTTCGGGGAGATGCCGTTCGAGATCCGGAGCGTGGAGGAGGTCGTGGCCGATCTCGTACGGTCGAAGGGGCTACCCGCTGCTACGGACCTCGGCGCCGTCGCCTATCACGATTCGTGCTTCTACGGCCGGTACAACGGGATCTACGACGAGCAGCGCTCACTCGTCGGGGCGAGTGGCGGCGAGCTCGTGGAGCTCGAGCGCAATCGGGCGAGCTCGTTCTGCTGTGGCGCCGGGGGCGGCAACTTCTGGCGTGAGGAGAAGGAGCCGCGTGTATCCTGGGACCGGGCCGCGGAGGTCATGAAGACCGGGGCGGCGACGCTGGCCGTCTCGTGTCCGTTCTGCATGGCGATGCTCGAGGACGGCCTCAAGGCGCAGGACGGCTTCGAGGAACGGCCCGTGAAGGTGCGCCACGTCGTCGAGCTGGTGGCGGAGGCGATAGGGTCTGCGCAGGAGAGCACCGAGCGAGCAGAGCACCCTGCGGCGGGAGCCGACTAGCCTCCTCCGCCGGTTCCGGTCGTGTCGCCGTTCTGCTGCCACACGCCGCCTCCCGGGAAGACGATCTTGCCTCCCAGCTGGAGCACGAGCGGCGCGGTATCCCAGTAGTCGGCCGCGCGGGTGATCCGACCCTTCGCGATCTCGAAGATCGTCACGCCGTTGAGCACGAACTCACGGTTGGTGGCCATCGGAGCGACGTCTCCCAGGGGTCGGTCCTGGACGCCGGAGAGGGTCCACTCGGCCGTCGCCGAGGTCGGGCCCGTGTGCACGCTCGCGACGTCCATCGAGATGTTCGTGGCCCAGCTCTGAACGCTGAGGACATGGCCCACGATCTCCTGGATTCCGTGGTACTGCTGCTGGTTGGCGAAGTCGTCGTAGACGGCTTCGGGCGCGAACAGGTCCAGGAGCGTCGCGGTATCCGCGTTCTCCCAGACGGCCATGACCCGTCGCGCGATCAGCTCGTTTTGACCATCGACCCGGGTGGCGTCCGGGCGGCTCAGGGCTCCGCACGCCCCTGCGGCCGAGGACGCCATGATCAGGACGACGAGACGGAGACGGGCGTCGGATCTCATGGATTGCTCCTCGTGTCCTCACCTCGAGGCACGCGCATGGAAACGCCGGTCGGCGTGAGCACGAGCTCGGGCTGAATGGCCGGCACGTCGAGTGTGGCGAGCGTCGCGAGGGCAGCTTCCACCGACTCGAAGGCCGTGAGCTGTTCCAGCGTGCGAACGGTCGGGAAGACCATCGGCAGCAGTCCCCGACGGTTGCGGTCGAGCGCTTCGGTCGGCGTCAGCCAGGCTGCGTCGGTCATCTCTCGGGCATCGATCACGAACCGGGAGCCGGGCGGCACGCGCGCCGCGAAGAACCGGGTGTCGTAGCGTCGCGGCTCGACCTCCGGGGTGATCCAGTGCGCCAGGTATTCGACGCTTCCGCCGTCGAGACGGCACTGCAGGGCGTCGAGGACCTCGTCGAAGCCGACGCGATCTTCCAGGAGATCGTCTCGAAGCGCCTCGACGAGCCCGCCCTCCTTCGCTGTCGGCAGTTGCCGGCGATCCTGGTCGAGGGCCACGAGGATCCCCGTTTCCTCGAACGCTTCGCGCAGAGCGGCCACGTAGTAGGAGAGCGCCTCGGACCGTTCCTTCAGCCCGAGCCTCCTGGCGGCCCGGGACGCGTCGAGTCCGTCGATCCGCTCGATGATGGGGTCTCTGCCATCCGCCTCGTCCACCCGTCCTCCCGGGAAGACCCAGGCGCCGGGGACGAACCCGGTGTCGTGGTTGCGTCGCAGGAGAAGAGCCTCGATGCCCGCGTCGCCTTCCCGCATGAGCACGATCGTGGCGGCCGGGCGTGGCCTGGCAGGAGAAGCGGGCGGGCGCGCGATGCTCTCGGCGAACCCCTCCGGCAGTTGATCGAACGGGATCTCGCCGTCAGCGTCGGTCACATCGCAGTCCCGTATCGAGTTCGGGGGCGGCTACCACCCTGCTCATGCCACGGGCTCCAGAACATGCACGTCGCCCGAGAAGAGCTTGGTCAGGCGCTCGACCTCTTCCCTGGTTCCGTGGGGCGGCCCCCAGTGGATCGGGATGATCACCGAGGTGCCGCACGCTTCGCCTGCGCGCGCGGCCTCCGCTACGTCCATCGTGTAGTGGCCTCCGCACGGCAGGAAGGCCACGTCGCACCGGATGCCGAACATGGAGGGCAGAAAGTCCGTATCGCCCGCGTGATAGTAGGTGACGCCGCCCACCGTGAAGACGTAGCCGAGCCACCCGTGCTCGGGCGGATGGAACCTCTTGTCCGTGTTGTGGGCGGGCACGGCCAGTACGTCGATCCCCTCGAGCTGCACCATGTCTCCCGGGCGCATGAAGTGATCGGCGTCGGGCAGCTGCTTCTTCATCGTGGCCGGTGCTACCAGGATGGTGTCAGCTGTTCGAACCCGTCGGATCCCGTCCTCGGAGAAGTTGTCGAAGTGGGGGTGGGTGAGGAGGATGACGTCTGCCTCGGAGTCCTGGCCGACCCCGGGCGGATCCACGTAGATCTCCAGGCCCGCCCTTCTGATCCGGACGGACGAGCCGCGGAACCAAGTGACTCCGTCGAGCAGTTCGCTCATGGATCTTCACCACCAGTGGCGCAAGCCGACTCAGGGTGCCAAGCTAACGGACCGGGCCGGGCCGAAAAAGTGGCGGGGATTCGCCGGGGCTCGCGCCACATTGGCAGGGATTCCTGCGGATGGGGCACGAAATAGGGCTCGTTCGGATGGCAAGGATCATGCACCTTGAGTGTGGGCTGACCCCTGCGGACAGCATCCGACGAGTGAGTTCGAGTCTCCCGCCGTCGAGGTGGGAGAAGACACAGAGAGAGGATTCCATGGGCGAGCGCTTCACCCTTCCGGTACTTCCGCTCCGAGATACCGTCGTCTATCCTGGCGTGGCCGTGCCCATCGCGGCCGGCCGGCCCGGGACGGTCGAGGCAGTACAGGAAGCGCTGGATGGAGACCGGCGGCTCTTCGCCGTGGCGCAGAAGGAGAACGTCGACGATCCGGCTCCCGAGATTCTCTACTCCATCGGGACCGTCGTTCGCATCATCCAGACCCACCGTGTCCGGGGAGGCGTCCAGCTCCTCGTGCAAGGCGAGGGCCGCGCCCAGGCGCTGTCGTACGAGAACGAAGGTCAGAGTATGCTGCACGCGGCCCTGCTCCCCATGGACCGCATGAGTCCCGAGAACACCGAAGCGCCGGCGTTCCAGGCGTTGGATCGCGAGCTCAGGGATCGGGCGGCGGAGCTGGGGACACGACGCGGCGTGCCTGCCGAGGCGCTGAACCAGCTCATCCAGGGTGTCGACGACCCGGGCGCTTTCGCCGACCTGGTGGCGTTCTACCTGGAGCTTCCGACGGAGGACAAGCAGGAGCTCCTGGAGATGCTCGACGACGAGATGCGTATGAGGACCGCGCTCGTCGCCGTCGAGCGGGAGTTGGCGCGGATCGACGCTCAGGAGGACATCCAGGCGAAGGTCCAGTCCGAGCTGGGCGAGCGGCAGCGCGAGATGCTTCTGCGCGAGCAGCTCAAGGCCATCCAGAAGGAGCTGGGCGAGGAGGAGGAGCGCGACGACGTAGAGGAGATGCGCCAGCGCCTGGAGGAGCTCGACTTCAACGAGGAGCAGCGCTCGGAGGTGGAGCGCGAGCTCCGGAGACTGGAGCGCACGAGCCCGCAGTCGGCCGAGTACCAGGTCATCCGGACCTATCTCGAGTGGATCACCGAGCTCCCCTGGAACGAGCGCACCGAGGACAAGATCGACCTGGCGCGCGCCGAGGAGATCCTGGAGGAGGATCACCACGGCCTGGAGGACGTGAAGGACCGCGTGCTGGAGTTCCTCGCCGTGCGGAAGCTGCAGATGGAGCGCGCCGAGGAAGAGGAATCGGAGGACGAGACGGCGGAGGAGCCCGAGCCGGAAACGGTCGAGGACCTCGAGTCCCAGACGCGCGACATCGCCGTGGCCAACGAGGACGATCGGGCCCCTTCGGGCCGGGGTCCCATCCTCCTGTTCGTGGGGCCGCCCGGAGTGGGAAAGACGTCCATCGCGCAGTCCATCGCGAGGTCGCTCGGACGCAAGTATGTGAGGATCTCGTTGGGTGGTGCCCGTGACGAGGCCGACATCCGTGGCCACCGCAGGACCTACGTGGGCGCGATGCCCGGACGCATTATCCAGGGCATGCGCCAGGCCAAGACCAAGAACCCGGTCTTCCTGCTCGACGAGGTGGACAAGCTGGGGGTCTCCTTCCAGGGCGACCCGAGCTCGGCCTTGCTCGAGGTTCTGGACCCCGCGCAGAACTCGACGTTCGTCGATCACTATCTGGGGATTCCGTTCGATCTGTCGGAGGTGCTGTTCATCGCCACCGCCAACTACCTGGACCGAATTCCCGGACCGCTCCTGGACCGCATGGAGCGCGTGGACTTCGCCGGCTACACCGAGGCGGAGAAACTGCAGATCGCCAAGAAGTACCTGCTCCCTCGCCAACGCGGGGAGAATAGCTTGACCGAGGACGAGCTGCAGATGACCGACGAAGCCATCCTGTCGATCGTGTCGGAGCACACCCGGGAGGCGGGCGTTCGGCAGCTCGAGCGTGAGCTCGGCAAGTTCGCGCGCAAGGTCGCCAGGAAGATCGCGGCGGGGGCCGTCGAGAAGGTGAACGCCACGCCCGAGGATGTGCGCGAGCTGCTGGGTCGCCCACGGGTGCACCCGGAGAGAAAGGCGGCCGAGGACCAGCTCGGCGTGGCGACCGGCATGTTCTACACCCCCATGGGCGGGGACATCATGTTCGTGGAGGCAAGCGTCATGCCCGGAGAGGGCGGACTGGTTCTCACGGGCCAGCTCGGAGACGTCATGAAGGAGTCGGGTCGGGCGGCGCTTTCCTACGCCAAGGCCAACTGGGACCGGCTCGGCATCGCCGAGGAGAGCCTGAAGGGTCGCGAGGTTCATATCCACGTACCGGCGGGTGCCGTCCCGAAGGACGGGCCCTCCGCTGGGATCACGATCGCCACGGCGCTCGTGTCCGCGCTCTCCGGGCGCAAGGTCCGGGCCGACGTGTCCATGACCGGCGAGCTGACGCTGACCGGGCGCGTGCTTCCGATCGGAGGGCTGAAGGAGAAGATCCTCGGCGCGGTGCGTGCGGGCATCCGCGAGATCATCCTGCCCCAGGAGAACGAGGCGGATCTCGAGGACATCCCCGAGGACGTCCAGGAGATGCTGACCTTCCACATGGTGGAGACGCTGGACGAGGTGATGGCCGTGGCCCTCAAGGGCGAGCCCGCCCGCGGCACTCGGCCTCCGAAGAGGAGCCGGAGCAAGAAGAAGGAGGAGGTCACCGCGGGGGCCGGCTGACCCCGGCGGGCCGCGTCAGCGACCCCGGTACAGGATCCTCACCGGCACGGAACCGGGCCGAGGTTCGACGATCCGGCCGATGACGGCCGCGACCGGCGCAGTCCCCTCGAGGGCTTCGAGCAACGGCTCGAGGCGCTCGGGGGGAACGCATATCAGCAGGCCTCCCGATGTCTGCGCGTCCGTGAGCAGCGTGCGCGTGGTCTCGTCGACGGCTCCGCTCCACAGCACGTCCGCCTCTACGTCGGCGAGGTTGCGTCGGCTGCCTCCCGGCACGTGGCCGGAGGAGGCGAGCTCCCGGGCGCCCGGCAGAAACGGCACGTCCTCGGCGTGAATCTCCGCCTGGACGCCGGAAGCGCGCGCGAGATTCCGCAGATGCCCGAGCAAGCCGAAGCCGGTGACGTCCGTGGCCGCGCTCGCCTCCACGCGAAGCATCGCCTCGGCGGCGCCCTTGTTGAGCGTGGCCATGACCTCCACCGCCGCCGCGGTCACGGCCTGCGATGCGGCGCCCGCCTTGACGGCGGTCGCCACGACGCCCGACCCGATCGGCTTGGTCAGCACCAGAAGATCGCCGGGCCGCGCTCCGCCGTTCGTCACGATGCGGTCCGGGTGCACCTCCCCCACCGCTACGAGCCCGAACTTCGGCTCCGGGTCGTCGATCGAATGCCCCCCCAGAACGAAGATGCCGGCTTCCCGGCATACCTCGCCGCCCCCCTCGAGGATTCTCTCGAGCAGGCCCTCCGCGAGAAGGGACCGGGGGAATCCCACCAGATTGAGCGCGAAGAGAGGCCGGGCGCCCATCGCATAGATGTCCGACAGCGCATTGGCGGCCGCGATGCGCCCGAAGTCCCGCGGGTCGTCGACGATGGGCGTGAAGAAGTCGGTCGTCACCACGAGGGCGCGATCGTCGGACAGACGATATACGGCGGCATCGTCCCCCGTCGACGAGTCGACGAGGGCATTGGGGTCGTCCACCGGCACCAGGTGACGCAGGACCTGCGCCAGCTCGGACATTCCGAGCTTACACGCTCAACCGCTGCCGTGGCTGAGCTGGGACAGCCGGATGTCGGGCCGCCGGTCCCTCGGCTCCTCGGACATTGGCTCCTCGTCTTCGCGTTGGACTCGTGTCCGCCTCCAAGGAGGCGGTTCGGCGAGAAAGAAACGGGATGCGGCCCGTTCAGGGCAAGGGAAGTCGAGGTCGGACGCCCACGCGCAGCAGGATCTCCTGGGCCCTGAAGCGTATGTCTCCGGGCGCGTCGGTGTACGCCGCCGTGACGTCCGCGCTTCGGCGGAGCTCGAGCCGCACGGACCATCGGTCCGCGATCTGCAGCGCGACGCCTCCCCCGGCCTGGGCCGTGAGCACCTCGGCACGATAGTTCTGATATGCCAGTGAGAGCTCGGGAGCGGTGCGCGTGCGGACGTTGACCGCCACGCCCGGCCCCCCGTACCCGAAGAGGCTCACGGGACCGAAGGATATTCGGACCGTGGGAAGCACGGCGGCCGCGATGTAGTCGACACGGACGTCGCCCGGAATGGGAGGGCCCGCTCCACTCATGCTGAGGGGGAGCCTCGCGCCCCGCTGTGTATACGCCACCTCGGTGAGGATGCTGAGCCAGGAGGGCGGTGCAGGGGTCTCCGCGAACGCTCCGACCTCGAACCCGTGCTTGTGGCCGGCTTCGGGAAAGCCCGGCCATTTCTGCCACGAGTCGGTGCGCCCGGCGAAACCGCCGACGGTCCGAAGGGCCTGTGCGTGCAGCTGCGAGGAAGGCACGGTGAGCCACGCGAGGCCCAGCGATGCGGAAACAAGGAGTCGGGGAAGGGTACGCATGAACCTACCGAGCAGCGAATGAATCGAACATCACGTCAATCTAGCGACGCCCCTCGCGGGCCGCGAAAAGCCTCTTCTCCTACCCATGTCACTGCCCAGTTCCTCACCGCGGAGAGAGTTCGCCGCCGAGATTTCGCTTCCCGAGCCGGAGATCAATCTGGCCCGGGCGGCACTGCTCGTGGCGAAGGAGGAGTATCCGCAGCTCTCCGTGGAGCAGTACCTGGCCCGGTTGGACCAGCTCGCCGAAGAGGTTCGTGATCGCCTGGACGACGAGACCGCTCCCCTGGTCCTGCTGAACGAGGTGGGAGCCACCCTCTACCAGCGTCACCGGTTCGGCGGCAACCGCAAGGCATACTACGATCCCCGAAACTCCTTCCTCAACGATGTGCTGGATCGGGAGGTCGGCATCCCGCTCACCCTGGGGATGGTCTACCTCGAGGTCGGGTGGCGCCTCGGTCTCCCGCTCGAGGGGGTGAACTTTCCGAGCCATTTCCTGGTGCGCTACGCGGGAAGTGTCGTGCGACTGCTGATCGATCCGTTCGACGGAGGCTCCCTGCGGTTCGAAGACGAGGCCCAGGAGCTCCTCGACCGGTCCTACGGGGGCATGGTTCGGGTCCAGGATTCCTTTCTCAGAGCGGCCAACCGCCGAGACATGCTGGTTCGTCTGAACACGAACCTGAAGGGCGTCTACATGAACGTGGGCGACCACAGGCGCGCCCTCGCGGCCGTGGAGCGGACCTTGCTCGTCACGCCGCTGTCGCCCACCGCCAACCGTGCGCGAGGGATACTCCTCGTGCGGTTGGGGCGACACGAAGAGGCGGTGGAGCAGCTGGAGGCGTACCTCCACGTGGCGCCGGGCTCCGCGGACGCGGAGCACGTCCAGGAGATGGTGGACGCGCTCAAGGAGGGCCGGTCTCCGACGCTGGAGGACATGGACGACGCATGAGCACCGGATACCGAGCCGCGACGAGCTCCGTTGCCGTGTTCGACCGCCCCGACCGGGTCTGCCTGGCGGTGCGAGGACGTGCGCCGGGGCAGATGTTGAACGGGATTGTCACGGGCAGGCTTCCATCCGAGCCCGAGCGGCTGCCGGACGGCACGCTCGGCGGGGCAGCCACCTACACTGCGGTGCTGACACCCAAGGGGAAGATGATCACCGACGGGCGTCTCTGGCTCAGAGGACGCGAAGAGGAGGAGGGCTTCCTTTTGGAGGTGCCGACCGCGGGACGCGAGGGGCTTCTCGCGCACTTCCGGAAGTTCCTGCCTCCGCGGATGGCCGCCGTCGAGGATCTGGGCGACGCCGTGCGGGTGGCTTCCGTGGTCGGACCGGAAGCGGCCGAGCGACTCGCTTCGTCCGCCTTCGCCGGGGGTTTGTCGGCGCACGATCTCTCGACGCTCGCGGAGGGAGGGTGGCGGAAGCCACCGCCCGAGTCCACCCGTGGGCTCGCGGTGATCCGTTGGGCGGACGTCTGGCCTGAGGCCTTCGACGTGGTGGGACCCGCCGCTCGGGTCTCGGAGCTCGTCGACGCGCTGACGAGGGAAGGGGCCACGCGGGCGGAGCCCGAGGCGTGGAGCACGCTTCGAATCGAAGCGGGACGTCCTGCCTTCGGCGTCGAGATGGACGAAGCGACCATCCCCGTCGAGGCAGGGATCCACGAGCGCGCGATCGACTACACGAAGGGGTGCTACACGGGGCAGGAGGTCATCGTGCGCATCCGCGATCGCGGGCACGTGAACCGTAGCCTGCGTCTGGTGCACCTCGGCGACTTGGCACCACCCGCTCCGGGGACCGAGCTATTCGCGGCGGATTCCGAGAACCCCGCGGGCACGGTCGCATCGGCCACTCGATCGCCTCGTTGGGGTGAGACGATCGCTCTGGCGTATGTGCGGCGCGGCTCGGAGGGACAGGACCTGGCGCCCCGCGGCTGAGGCGCCCGTTCCGACCCGGCCGTCGCGGCCGATCACGCCGGGCGGGGGCCGACCCGGCCGTCGCCCGTGCCGCCCGGCTGCGGCCGGACCAGCCCCGCCCGGGGCCGTCGCGCCGGGTGCCTCCCCGCGCGCGCCTCAGCCCCGGGCCACCCGCTCCGCCGCCCGCACACGGTCGGCCACGATCAACCCGCCGTGCTCCCGCCCGTTCTCGATGAAGATCTTGTTGGCGTTGTTACCGGCGGCCAGCACCCCGGCCAGATAGACGCCGGGCACGTTGGTCTGCATCGTGGCGGGGTCGTGGCTGGGGATACCGGTCTCGTCGTCCGTCTCCACGCCGAGCGCGTGCAGCAAGGTGTGATCCGGACACCAACCGGTCATTGCCACCACGAAGTCGTTCGGGATCTCCGTCCGGGCATCCGTGTCCTCGTGTCGGAGCACCACCGCGCGAGGCTTGATCTCCGCGACGCGGTGCTTCCAGAACATCTCGATCTCGACCCGCTTCAGGCGATTGGTGATGTCGGGCACGACCCAGGGCTTCACGCCCGAGTCGATCTCCTCCAGGAAGTGCACCATCTTCACGCGGGCCCCGTTCCGGAACATCTCGAGAGCCGATTCCACCGCCGAGTTGCCCGCCCCGACGACCAGCACGTCCTGATCGAAGTACGGGTAGGGCTCCTTGTAGTAGTGGTGGACCTTGGGTAGGTCCTCCCCGGGCACGTCGAGGCGGTTCGGGCGATGGAATGCACCGGTGGCGACGACCACCGCGGACGCGTGGTACTCCGCCTCGGTACCGTCGCTCCGGCGGGTGCGTACCGTGAAGTCGCCTTCGGAGCCGCTGATCTCCTCGACCGACTCGAATTGATGCACCTCGAGGTCCCAGTGGGCCACGACGTAGCGATAGTACGCCAGCGCATCGCGGCGCGTCGGCTTGTCGGCCGGGATCGTGAACGGAACGTCACCGATCTCCAACATCCGCGCGGTGCTGAAGAACGTCATGTAGTACGGATAGCCCAACAGGGAGCTCGTGATCGGTCCGCTGTCGAAGAGCGCGCAGGAGATTCCGGCTTTCTTGGCGGCCGCTCCCACCGCGATCCCGCAGGGTCCGGCACCGACGACGATGATCTCTCGCTTTTCGGTCATGGAAGCAGACTACCCCGTGGCAGTCGACGGTTCCAGCTCCCGTGGGCATCGCCCTCCCCGCGACGTTGCTCCGCCGCGGGACAGGCTCCACCTTGTGACCATGAACTCTGCGGAATCCGAAGCTCGCAAGGCACTCAACCGGCTGCGACGAGCCGCCGAGAAGTTGGAGCGCGAGCTCGAGGCGTTGGAAGGCGCCTTGAAGCATGCCGAAGGAACCGACTTCCCGGTCGATGCCTACGCCGAGGCGGGCCGCGCGACCCGCGCGATCCTCGATTTCACGGAGGAAGAGGCGACGCGGCTGCAGGAAAAGCTCCTTCACGCCGGTGGCCTCGAGCCCGGAAGGGTGCGAAGGGGATGAGACCGGCCCAGGACCCGACGGCTCGATGGTCGCCCTCCCGCGTGATGCTCGTCCCGCTCTGCCCGCGCCGAGGGACGCACCGCCGGAGAACGCCGGCGTCGGCACGCTCGCGCGGCGAGCGTCCTTGCTTCAGGTGACTCCGTGAAGAGCTTCTTCGATTTCTCCGAGCGCTACGGGACCCGAGCCGGGGGATACCGTGACCTCATGAGCCGGCAGGTGCGCCACGTCCTGCTGGTGTCGTCGCTCTACGAGTCGTTCATCCTGGCCGAGGACGGCCACCTCCACGAGCGGGTCCTCGGGAAGTTCCTGGAGGGGAGCCCGCGCGAGCCACCGGATCTGACCAGGGTCTCCTCCGGGCGTGAGGCGCTGAGGTTGCTTTCGGAGGGGTCGCGCCCCGTGGACCTGGTGATCACGAGCCCCGAGGTCGGCGACATGGATGCGGTGGAGCTGGCCAGGGCGATCTCCGAGGAGGGGCTGGACGTGCCGGTGACCCTGCTCGCCTACGACCGGGAGGAGCTGCGCTCCTTCGAGGCCCGCCCGGACAAAGCCGGCATTCTGGCCGCATTCCTCTATCAGGGCGACGCGCGCATCCTCATGGCCATCGTGCAGGCCGTGGAGGACCGGCTCAACGTGGAACGCGACACCCGGATCGGCGTGCCGGTCTTCCTGGTGGTCGAGGACAACGTACGCTTCTACTCCTCCTTCCTCCCCGTCATCTACAGCGAGGTCCAGAACCTCTCCGACTCCGTGCAGTTCGAGGCGGGGAACCGGCTCCAGCGCATCATGCGCATGCGCGCCCGGCCGAAGATCCTCCTGGCGACGACCTTCGAGGCCGCCTGTGAGGACTTCGAGCGCTACCGCACGGCCATCATGGGCGTGTTCTCGGACATGCAGTTCCCGAAAGACGGGCAATCGTACCCCGATGCCGGGCGGGAGCTCGTGGGCACGATCCGGGAGCTGCAGCCGGAGATCCCGATCGCGCTGCAGTCCTTCCACGAACAGAACCGCAGAGTCGCGGAGGAGCTGCAGGTCGGCTTCCTCCTCAAGGGCTCCCCCGATTTCCTTCACCAACTCCGTCGCTACCTCTCCGAGCACCTCTTCTTCGGCGACTTCGTGTTCCGGAACCAGGACGACGAGGAGATCGACCGGGCCACGGACCTGAAAGCGCTCGTGTCGAAGCTCCGGACCATCCCGGCCGAAAGCCTCGCCTACCACGCGACCCGGCACGACTTTTCCCGGTGGTTGAGGGCGCGGGCGGAGTTCGGCCTTGCCGCTCAGCTTCGCCCGCGCCTCCTCGAGGACTACCCGTCCGTCGAGGCGCTGAGAGACAGCCTGATTCGCGACATCGACCAGTATCGTCGGGAGAGGAATCGGGGCTCGGTGAACCCCTTCCGGAGCGAGTTCTTCGATGGCGAAGAAGGGATCGTGCAGATCGGAGGGGGTTCGCTCGGCGGCAAGGGCCGTGGGCTCGCCTTCGCGAGCCGGCTGCTCGACGAGGTGCGGCTCTCCGACCGCTTCCCGGGTGTGCACATCGGGGTCCCGGCCGCCGTGGTTCTGGGGACCGGGGTCTTCGACGAGTTTCTGGACGACAACGACCTGCGCACCTTCGCGCTCCAGAGCGAGGACGAGCGGGAAACCCTGAGGCGGATCCTCGCCGCTCCGTTGCCTCCCGACATCGTGGAAGCGCTCGAGCGGGTGGTGTCCGTGGTCCACACGCCGATCGCCGTCCGGTCCTCGAGCCTTCTGGAGGATTCACCCCAGCAACCGCTGGCCGGCATCTACGGGACTTGGATCCTCCCGAACGACGCCAACGACGTTGAGCACCGCCTCGCCCAGCTCGTGGACGCGGTCAAGCGCGTGTACGCCACGACCTTCGGACGCAGAGCACGCGCGTTCATCCAGGCGACGCCCTATCGTCTGGAAGAGGAGGCGATGGCCGTGATCATCCAGCGGGTGGTCGGGGCTCGGCACGGCGACCGCTTCTATCCTCATCTGTCCGGCGTCGCGCGCTCGCACAACTACTATCCGACGCCGCCCGCCCATCCAGAGGACGGTATCGCGGCGGTCGCGCTCGGCCTGGGCAAGACGGTGGCCGAAGGTGAGCCCTGTCTCCGATTCGCTCCCCCCCATCCGGGCCACATTCTGGACCATTCCTCGGTCGAGGGCATGCTCGAGAGCTCCCAGAGACAGTTCTGGGGGCTCCATCTGGGCGAGGATCCGCCGGCGCAGGGGTGGAGACAGGACGGCCCCCTGGTGCGCTACTCCCTAAAGGCCGCGGAGGCGGACGGCGTGCTGGGGTCCGTGGCCTCCACGTACTCGGCCGAGAATCACGCCGTGTACGACGGCATCGGACGATCGGGCGTGCGCCTCGTGACGTTCGCGCCGGTGCTCAAGCATGGTCTGTTCCCCCTGGCCGAGATCCTGCGAGAGCTGCTCATCCTGGGAATGGCCGGCACGCGCCTGCCCGTCGAGATCGAGTTCGCGGCCACGCTGCCCGGCACGCGCAGCGAGGAAGCGGAGATGGGATTCCTTCAGCTGAGGCCGCTGGCGCACGCACGCGAGGATGCCGATGTCGATCTGTCGGCGATCGACGGGGCCAAAGTGTTCTGCGAGAGCCCGTCCACGATGGGGCACGGCCGCATCGACGGTCTCACGGATTGGATCGTGGTGGACCGGAACGAGTTCGATCGATCGAAGAGCACGGAATGCGCCGAAGCGGTGGCGAGGTTCAACGCGCGCATCGTCGCCGAAGGGCGCTACTACGGCCTCATTGGAGTGGGGCGTTGGGGCTCGACGCAGCCGTGGCTCGGGCTTCCGGTCGCTTGGGAGGACATCGCGGGCGCGCGGGTGATCGTGGAGGCCGGGTTCAAGGATTTCCGCGTCACCCCCTCTCAGGGCACCCACCTCTATCAGAACCTCGCGTCCCTCGGCGTCGGCTATTTCACCGTCAACGCGGACGCCGGAGAGGGGTTCGTCGACTGGGGATGGCTGGCCGAGTCTCCGGAGGTCGATCGCCGGGGATCGGTCCGCTGGGTCCGGTTCGACCGGCCGGCCGTGGCCATTCTGAATGGGCGGGAACGGCGGGGTGTGCTCCTCAGGCCCGACGGAGCTTGATGGACGTCGGGTGCGCGCGCCCATCACCATCACCCGATGACCCCGAGGAGGGTGCGTGAGGATCACGGGGGGCGTCCTCGCGGGCAAGGACCTGGTCTCGCCCGGGCGGCGGGTGCGACCGACGTCGGAGGAGGTTCGCTCCTGGTGGCTGGACCGCCTGGAGCCGCACCTGCGCGGTGCGCGGGTGCTCGACCTTTTCGCGGGCTCGGGCGCGCTCGGGCTGGAGGCCCTGTCACGAGGCGCCGTCGCCGCGGACTTCATCGAAAACGGTCCGGCGGCTCTTCACGCGCTCAAGGCCAACGTGGCCGCGTGCGGCAAGGGCCACTCCTTCAGGACCCGTGTCTTCAAGCGGGACGCGATCCCCTACGTGGAGGCGCTGGAAGCCGGCGCCTACGATGTGGTCTTCGCGGACGCACCCTACGGGTCGGCGAAGCTCGACCGCGTGATCGACCGTTGGCGACGGGTCCGCTTCGGAGGGATCCTGTCGGTGGAGCACGCCCGGGAGCACGCCCTTCCCAGGGGTGGAAAGCGGCACGACTTCGGCGATACCAGCGTGACGATCTTCGGTCTTCCGCGCCCGAGCCGGCGGTAGAGTCACAGGCTTTCGTGACCAAGGGTGCAATCCGGAGAAAAAGGCCCCATCTTACATAACCCTCCCGCGTACCCTCCCCACACATTTCCAACGGAGAGAACGGACGCACCCATGGCTGCCTACGTTACGAGCCTCATGGAGGACGTGAAGGCAAAGAACCCTGCTCAGCCGGAGTTCCACCAGGCGGTGCAGGAGGTTGCGGAGTCGCTCGAGTTGGTCCTGGACCGCCGCCCCGAGTATCGGTCGGCGAAGATCCTCGAGCGGATCATCGAACCGGAGCGGGTCCTCATGTTCCGCGTGCCCTGGGTGAACGACCAGGGTCAAGTCCAGGTGAACAGGGGATTCCGTGTCGAGATGAACAGCGCGATCGGTCCCTACAAGGGAGGGCTCCGGTTCCACCCGTCCGTGACGCTGGGACTGCTGAA
>CAZVYM010000001.1:82936-125325 GCA_964630935.1 uncultured Gemmatimonadaceae bacterium
GTGTTCAAGAACGCCCTCACCACGCTGCCGATGGGCGGCGGCAAGGGCGGGTCGGACTTCGACCCCAAGGGGAAGAGCGACGGCGAGGTCATGCGGTTCTGCCAGAGCTTCATGACGGAGCTGTACCGCCACATCGGACCCAACACCGACGTGCCCGCCGGGGACATCGGCGTGGGCGGCCGGGAGATCGGGTATCTCTTCGGCCAGTACAAGCGCATCGCCAACGAGTTCACCGGTGTTCTCACCGGCAAGGGACTCAACTGGGGCGGCTCGCTCATCCGGCCCGAAGCCACCGGCTACGGCGCCGTGTATTTCGCGGCGGAGATGCTCCAGACGCGCGGCGAGACGCTCCAGGGCAAGCGGTGTCTGGTCTCCGGCAGCGGCAACGTCGCGCAGTATACGGCGGAGAAGCTGCTCGACCTGGGCGCGAAGGTCCTGACCTTCTCGGACTCGAGCGGCTACATCTACGACGAGGAAGGGATCGACCGCGAGAAGCTCGCGTTCGTGATGGAGTTGAAGAACGAGCGACGGGGTCGCATCTCGGAGTACGCCGACGAGTACAAGAACAGCGTATATACGGCGACGGATCCGAACGACGATCACAACGAGATCTGGAACCACGAGGCCGACTGTGCCTTCCCGAGCGCGACACAGAACGAGATCAACGGCAAGGACGCCCAGAGCCTGCTGAACCACGGCGTCTACGTGGTCTCGGAAGGCGCCAACATGCCCACGGTGCCTGCGGGCGTGGAGCTCTTCATCCAGGAGAAGATCCTGTACGGTCCCGGGAAGGCGGCCAACGCAGGCGGCGTGGCGGTCTCCGGGCTGGAGATGGCCCAGAACAGCATGCGGTTCCAGTGGAGCCGCGAAGAGGTGGACCAGAAGCTCCAGAGCATCATGAAGAACATCCACGGGCACTGCCTGGCCGTGGCCGAGGAGTTCGGTTCGCCCGGCAACTACGTGAACGGAGCGAACATCGGTGGCTTCTTGAAGGTCGCCGACGCGATGCTCGACCAGGGAGTGGTCTGAGTCGAGCGCAGATCGGCGAGGCGAGAGAGGGGCGGGCCCGCCGGGCCCGCCCCTCTTTTCGTTCGGCCGACAGCGATAGATTCCAGCAGGCACCCTCTCGTCACCCCTCGCCCCGCCGAAAGAGGAGCCTCATGACGGAATCTTCCGCTTCCGCCCCCCTTTTCGGGGGGGAGCTTCCCCCGGATGTCGACGTCGTCGTGATCGGCGGAGGCATCGCGGGAACCGCGGCAGCCTACCACCTCGCCGAGCGTGGCGTGAAGACGCTGCTCGTGGAGCGTGACCGCATCGGATCGGGCGCGACCGCGGCGGCCGTCGGCGTGCTGTCCCCGCCGATGCGGCAACCCTTCCACGAGACGGTCCACTTCCGCGGAGAGGACACCGCCCGGAGGATCTGGACGTTCGCGCTGAGATCGGTGGCCGGCCTGGGCGAGCTGTTGACCTCGCGGGGCGATGCGCCGGCGGCGGCGCTCGACCTCAGCGGCGGATATCTGCTCGCCGAGGCGCACACGCTGCACGAAGTGGAGGCTTCCCACCGTGCGCTCGAACGGGCTGGCCTCCCGGTCGAGTGGCTCACGTCCGAGCAGGTCCGGGATCTCACGCACGGCCGGTGCTTCCACGGTGGGTACCGGCTCGAGGGCGGGGGCGGAGTGGACGCGCGGGCCGCCGCCGTCTCGTTGGCCGGTGCGGCCCGGGACGCGGGGGCGACCGTGCTCGAAGGCGTGGCGGTGAGCGCCACGCGCCGCAGCGACGGCTCGATCGTCTGCGAGACGGGGAGCGGCGAGGTGAAGGCCGGGATGGTGGTCTACGCGACCCACGTGGAGTCGCGGCGCTTCTCGGCGTTCGCCGGCGACGAGATCGTGCCGATCCGGGGCCAGGGGATGGTGGTGGGAGGAAAGGGGAGGCCTCCCTTCCGTGGGGCTTTTGCCACCCATTGGAAGCTCAACGTCTGGCGTAGCGACCCGGAGGGGCGCGCCGTCCTGGGAGGATGGCGCCACGACGCCTGGGATCGCTCCTACTGGAAGCTCAAGCCCCAGGTCGACGAGCACCTGCAGTCCGATATCCTGGGCTGGTTCGAGCGGAGCTTCCCGGAACGCGCGCCCATCACCGTCGAGCGTCGGTGGAGCGGGATCTTCGGATGGACCGCGGACTACCTTCCACTGGTGGGCCCCCTGCCGGGAAGGGTGGGTGAGCTCGTGATCTCGGGGTTCAGCGGAGGAGGCCTGCCCTTCGCGTTCGAGTCGGGGCGCCTCATCGCATCGATCGTCACCGAGGGCGCGCCCGTGGAAGGGGCGGACCTCTTCAATCCGCGGCGATTCTCCACGTAGGGCGACCAGGTGACCGCGACGGAAGGTACCGGGAGCCGGGACACGTTCTCCCGCCTGGCGGAGAAGCTCGAGGCGGTGTTCGGCCGGGGGGTGGACGAACCTCTGGCGGAGGCGGACTTCGACGCCCTGGCGCTCGAGGCCTTCGCCCATCAGATGGAAGCCAACGCCACGTACCGGCGCTTCTGTCTGGGCCGGGGTGTCCGGGACGACACCGTCGAGCGTTGGGAGGAGATCCCTCCGGTGCCGGCCACCGCCTTCAAGCATCTGGACCTGGCCTCGGTCGCATCCGGCGAAGTGGACGCCGTGTTCCGCACGAGCGGTACGACGGGGGGGAACGGGGCCAGGGGGAGGCATTTCGTCCCCAGTCTCGGGTTGTACCGTGCATCGCTCCTGCCGAACTTCCGCGCACACCTCCTGCCCGAGGGCGATCGGCTTCCGCTGCTCTCCGCGATCCCGTCGCCGGACGAGCTGCCGGACTCCTCGCTCTCGGTGATGATCGGGGTCGTGTCCGAGGAGCTCTCCGGCCGGTCCCGCTGGCTCGTGGACGGGCTCGGCCGTCTCGACGTCGACGGCTTCCTCCAGGAAGCCGGGGAGTTGCGCGCGGCCGGCCAGCCGGCCGTGCTCGTGAGCACGGCCTTCGCGCTCGTCCGTCTGTTGGACGAGCTCGTGGAACGCGGCCTGAGCATCCGGCTTCCCGAGGGGACCCGGGTGATGGAGACGGGCGGCTTCAAGGGGCGCAGCCGGACGCTGGGGCGCGATGCCCTCTACGCGTTGATGGACGACCGCCTGGGTGTGCCGCCGGGGCGGGTCGTGAACGAGTACGGGATGACGGAGCTGCTCTCTCAGCTCTACGAGCCGGTCCTGCGCGAGGGGCCGGGGGCTCCCCGCCGGCACACGCCCCCACCCTGGCTCAAGGTCCGGGCCCTGGAGCCGACGACGCTCGTGCCTCTGCCGGACGGGGAGGTGGGGCTCCTCGCCTTCTTCGACCTCGCCAATCTCGGCTCCGTGTGCCACATCCTCACGGAAGACCTGGGGTCGGTCGCGCCGGACGGTGTCCGCCTGCAGGGCCGGGTGGTGGGTGCCGAGCCCCGGGGCTGCTCACGGGCCATGGAGGAGCTGATGGCGGCGGCGGAGGAGAGCGTATGAGCACCCGATCGAAGCCGTTCCTTGCTTGGGCTCTCCCGTCGGGAGTCACGCTCCCCACGGGAACGGCGCGCCAGTACGAGACGGACGGGCTCCGTGTCCACTATCCGGATGCGAGTCCCGGGTGGATCCGGCATGTGGCCGGGGCGCTCGCGGGTGCGCGTGACGGACTCCTGGCACGCCGAGCCGGGGCCCTGGCGGACACGCTCGGACGTGTCGGTGCCCGGTTCCTGGACCCGGAAGATCCGCTCCGCCGTTCGGCGCTCGAGCTGCTTCCTCCCACGTCGGGATTGTCCGCTCGGATGGCGGAGGCGGTGCTGGACGGAATGGCTGCGGACTGGACCGCCGACCGGCTCCACGGGATGCTGCAGGCCGAGCTCGGTGACGTCGACGCGCTCGACCGGTTCGTGTCCGCCGCCCACGGACGGGTGCGCGCCATCGGCCCACGGCTCTGTGCACAGATCGTCTCGGGCAGCGTACCGGGGGTCGGCGTCACCGCGCTCCTGCGGAGCCTGGTCATCAAGGCACCCACGTTGCTCAAGGCCGGTCGCGGCGACGTGGCGCTTCCGGTCCTCTTCGCTTCGGCCCTCCGCGAGGAAGATCCCGATCTCGCCGACGCGGCCGCAGTACTCTATTGGCCCGGCGGGAGCGAGAGTCTCGAGGACGCGGCGTTGGAGGCAGCCGACGTCGTCACCGCGTACGGCGGAGACGAGACGACTCGGAGCCTGCGAGCCCGCGCTTCGGCGACGTCCCAGTTCGTCGGGTATCACCATCGGGTGAGCCTGGCGATCGTCGGGCGGGGCGCGCTGAATCGGGAAAGCGTGCGGCGGGCCGCCTGTGCCGCGGCGGGCGCCGTCGCGTTCTTCGACCAACGAGGTTGCGTGTCCGCCCAGGTCGTCTATGTGGAGGAGGGGGGTGAAGTCGATCCGCGTTCGTTCTCCACCGAGCTCGCCGGGGCGCTGGCCATCCTCGAGGAGCGGCTGCCGGGAGGCAGCCTCGATCCTCGGGAGGCATCCGCGGTGCACCAGGCCCGTGGGACGGCCGAGCTGCTGGCCGCCTCGGGCGAAGGACTGGAGGTCCACCACGGCGGAAAGGCATCGTGGACCGTGATCTACGACCCCGCGGCCACGTTCACCGCCTCCTGCGGGGGACGGGTGGTGAAGGTCGAGCCCGTCGAGGACGTTCTCGATGTTGCCGCTTCGGCCGCCCCGTTCCGAAGACACCTGCAAACCGCTGGCGTCGTGGGATGCGAGGACCGTCTGGAGCCCCTCGCGAGCGCGCTCGCGAGCGTGGGAGTCACGCGCGTCGCACCACTGAGCTCGGTGCCCTTCCCCCCTCCCTGGTGGCATCACGACGGGAGGGGGCCGCTGCGCGCCCTCCTGCGGTGGGTGGACCTGGAGGAGTGACCGCGCGGGACCCGGGAGCCTCGCGGTCCGGGCGCGACGTGACCTTCGCCGGGCTTCCCCGACGGCTCAGGCCGGCTCTTCCAGGATCCTGCGGAGGGCCGCCGCCTGGATGTCGGTGTATCCGTAGAGAACCACCATCTCCGGAAGATCCCGTCCCTGGCCGTGGTCCCTGATCTCCTTGAGCATGAGCCGAGCGGCTTCCTCGAACGGAAAGCCGCCGACGCCGCTCCCGAGGATGGGAAAGGCGACGCTCTTCATGCCATGCTCGGTCGCCAGGCGGAGCGCCTCGCGGGTCGAGGAGCGAATCGTGCTCCGGCTGGCGGGCAGGTCGCCCATCGCGGCCGCGTGAATGACCCACCGGGCCGGTAGGTCCCCTCCGCCCGTCACCGCCGCGCCACCCACCTGCAGAGGTCCGTTTGCACGGACGTACTCGTCACACTCGCGCTGGATGGCGTCACCACCCCGTCGGGAGAGGGCACCGGCCACCCCGGCGCCCATGCGAAGATGGTTGTTGGCCGCATTGACTACACCTTCCCCGTCGTAGTCGGCGATGTCGCCCTGCTCGACGCGGATGAGCGTAGCCATGGGGTGGCCTACTCTTCGTCGGGTTGCTGCTCGGCGCGCCAGATCACCATCTGTCGGCCGCCCTCGGGGTTCTCTTCGACCCTTACGGTCAGCGTATCGCCCTCGTCGATGCCGAGATCGTCACGGATGTCCTGGGGAATCGTGATGCGTCCCCCGACACCGACAGAAACGTCGCTGTAATAGAGCGTCCGAAAAATGGCCATCCACCCTCCTCGTTTGGTCGAGCTATAGCCGAACAATCTACATGAAGTCCGCCATGCGCGCGACGAAGCGCGGGATGGCGTGCGGGTCGGCTGCCACCCCACCCGTCACGTCGGCCCCGTGCAGGTCCGCCCACCCGACTTGCTGAAGAGAACGTCTGGCCCTTTCGTAGGGGGATTGTCCCGGCCCTACCGCCTCTACGGACACACGACTCCGACCACATCCCGAGCACGAGAGACCTGCATGAGCGATGATGGCTACGCGGTCCGCCTCGAAGGCTTGACCAAGCGCTTCGGCAAGCACACCGCCGTGTTCGACTTCGACCTCGAGGTACCGCAGGGTGTCATCTACGGCCTTCTGGGGCCCAACGGATCGGGCAAGACCACCACGATCCGGATGATCATGGGCATCCTCCATCCCGACGAGGGCACCGTCAGCCTCTTCGGGTCCGATCCGGACGTCACGCGCCGGACCAAGGTCGGCTATCTGCCCGAGGAGCGTGGCGTCTACAAGAAGATGAAGGTGCTCGAGCTCATCATGTTCCTGGGGGAGATCCGCGGGATGAGCCGGTCCGAAGGCCGCAAGAGAGGCCTCGTCTGGCTCGAGCGCCTCGGGCTGCCGGAGTGGGCGGACAAGAAGGTGGAAGATCTCTCGAAGGGCATGCAGCAGAAGGTCCAATTCATCAGCACGGTCAGTCACGAGCCGCGGCTCCTCATTCTCGACGAGCCGTTCAGCGGGCTCGATCCGATCAACCAGGACCTCCTCGAAGAGATCGTCATGGAATTCCACGAGAAGGGCACGACCATCCTCTTCTCTACGCACCTCATGGACCAGGCCGAGCGACTTTGCGAGCGCGTCTGCCTGATCTCGAAGGCCCACAAGGTGCTGGACGGCGATCTGCGCGAGATCAAGGCGGCGGAGCGCAAGGGGGTCGTGGCGATCGAGTTCGACGGCCCCGACGGTTGGCTGACCGGACCCGAGGTGGCGCACGTGGAGAGACACAACAGCGCCGTGCACCTCCTGCTGAAGGAGGGCGCCGACCACCAGGCCATCCTGCGCAGAGGGGTCGAGTCGGGCGCGGTGATCCGTCGCTTCGACCTCGTGGAGCCCAGGCTCCACGAGATCTTCGTCCGGCACGCCGGAGCGGAAGCCGCGGGTGACGCCGGACTGCCCCCCGAAGCTGCGGCCATGACCGCCGGAGGTGCACGATGAACCAGGTCTGGGCGGTGATCCGGCGAGAATACATCCAGAGAGTCCGCTCCAAGTGGTTCATCTTCGCCACCATCGGCGGGCCGCTCTTCATGATCGCGGTCATGGTGATCCCGATCTACTTCGCGTCCCGGAACGAGGAGGCGGGCCGCAGGATCGCCCTGGTGGACCGCACCGGCGTCCTCGCCGGACGTCTCACGACGGCGTTGCAGGAAGGTGGTTACCAGGTCCAGACGGACGCGTGGAGCGACACGATCGTGCCGCATCTCACCCAGGAGGTCACCGACAAGAAGCTCGGCGGCTTCCTCGTCCTCGACGACAGCACGCTCACGAGCGGCCAGGCCGTCTACTTCGGCGCGTCGCGTCCTTCGACGCTGCGCTCGCTCACGCTCAGGCAGGCGGTGGTGGCCGCGGCGCTCGAGGAGCAGCTCTCGGGACGCGGCGTCGACGCGGCCGCGATGCTCAAGGGAGGCAAGCTGCGCGTGGAGGTGCTCTCGGCCGAGAGCGACGTCACCCAGCGCGAGCTCGCGGTCGGATTCGGCGGGGCATTCTTCCTCTACATGGTCATTCTGCTCTACTCGGTCGCGGTCATGCGTGCCACGCTCGAGGAGAAGACCAGCCGGGTCGTCGAGGTCGTGATCTCCTCGATGAAGCCCTGGCACCTGATGCTCGGGAAGATCCTCGGCGTAGGAGGTGTGGGACTCACCCAGATGGCGGTGTGGGCCGTTTCGGCGGGGCTGATCTTCTCGGCGGGCATTCCCGCGATGATGGCCGCCCGCCCCGAGTTCGCGTCCCTGGCCGACATCAAGACGTTGGCGCCCGGGGCCGGGCTGCTCGTGATGTTCGTGGCCTTCTTCCTGTTCGGGTTCTTCCTGTTCTCCAGCATGTACGCGGCGGTGGGGGCCATGTGTAGCACGGACGAGGAGGCCCAGCAGGCCCAGCTGCCCGTGACGCTCCTCATCATCGTGCCGATGCTCTTCATGAACCCGGTCATGAACGCGCCGACTTCGGCCATGGCCGTCGGTATGTCGCTCTTCCCGTTCTTCAGTCCGGTTCTCATGTTCGCTCGAGCGGCGGGGGGTGCCGCGCCGTTCTGGCAGGTCGGCCTCTCCTTCGTGCTGATGGCGGTCACGATCGTCGGGGTCGCCTGGGTGGCGGGCCGGATCTACAAGGTCGGGATCCTCATGGCGGGCAAGCGGCCGACGCTGCCCGAGTTGATCCGCTGGGTGCGGGAGGCTTGAGCATGCCGTCGGACGAGACGGTGGTGGAGAATCGGCCGCTCGCGGAGCTCCTGGCGAGGCTGGCGTATCGAGAGGGAGAATTCCGGCTCTCGTCCGGGCGTACCAGCTCCTTCTATCTCGACGCCAAGCAGGTCACGTACCACCCCGATGGGGTCGGGCTGGTGGGGGCGGCCGTCACGGCGATCGCGCACGAGCTCGGGGCCGAGGCGGTCGGCGGTCCCACGATGGGCGCCGACGCGATCGTGGCGAGCGCCGTATGGGCCTCGAAGGATACCGCGTCTCCGCTGACGGGCTTCGTGGTTCGCAAGGAGGGCAAGAGGCACGGCCTTCAAAAGTGGATCGAGGGCATCTCGCCCGAGGGCAAGAAGGTGGTGCTCGTCGAGGACGTGGTCACGTCGGGCGGCTCCGTCCTGCGTGCGCTGGACCGGGTGCGGGAGGCAGGAGCCGAAGTGGTGGCCGTGGTTTCCGTCGTCGACCGGGAAGAGGGGGGTGGCGCCGCCATCGAGGACGCGGGCGTGCCGTTCCGTCCACTCTGCACGCTCTCCCAGATCCGGGCCGCGCGGTAGGGGTCCTCGGCGCGCATCGGGGGGACTCGCCCGGGTCCTTCACTCCCCGGGCGAGCGCCACGGCTCGCCGGGTACGTACCTCCTGCTCTCAGCCTCCGGTGCGGCCGCTCTCGAAGGCTTCCACGTTCTCGTAGTAGCGGCGGGCGATCTCCGCGCTCGCTGGATTCGTGTAGAGCTCGGCGACCGGGTGCGCGATGAGATCGACCATGCGCTCGGCCACCTCGTCGGCGGTCTGCGCGGGCACGCCGCCGCGGGGCGCGCCGGCCTCGCTCGGCGCCCCCAACGCGTTCCGATGGAAGTCGGTTCTTACGACGCCTGGCATGACCAGGGACACGTGGATGTCCGGGAAGTCCCTCAACAGCTCCATGCGCATGTTGGCGGTGAGGGCGTTCAAGGCGGCCTTGGCGGCATTGTAGGCGGACCGGAACGTGACCAGCGGAACGCGCCCCAGGAACGACGAGACGTTGATGAGGTGTCCGCCGCCGCGCTCCTTGAAGTGCGGCACGATGGCCTGCATGCCGTAGAGCGCGGACCTGAAGTTGACGTCCATCATCTCGTCCACGTCCGCGTCGGTGAGCTCCAGCGGCTGGCGGAAGATGCCCCTTCCGGCGTTGTTCACCCACACGTCCACGTGCCCGAAGGCATCGAAGGCCGCATCTCGCAGCCGCTCCACATCGGCCCGTCGCGTAACGTCCGTGACGACCGTGATCGCGTGGTCGCCCCCGGCGCTCGCGACCTCCTCGAGCAACGCCCGCCTGCGGGCTCCGAGGACCAGCATGTGGCCCCCGGCCTGAAGTCGGCGGGCCAGCGCCGCGCCGATTCCACCGCTTGCTCCCGTGACGACGATCACCTTCGTATCCATGAGGCGTCCTATCCTTCGGTCCGTGCGTCCGAGTCGGAGGGGGCCGTGGGACGTCCAACCAGCTCCGCGAGCACCTCCTCGTGCAGAAAGCCGTTGGTGCTGACGCCCGAGCCTCCGTGGATCGTGGCGGCTCCGTCCACCGTCGTGAAGCGGCCTCCGGCCTCCGTCGCGATCGTCAGAAACGGCCCGGCGTCCCACGGTTCCAGGACGGGGTCGACCATGACCTCGGCCCGGCCCGTGGCAACGAGGGCGTGGCCATAGCAGTCACCCCAGGTGCGTGAGAACGCCCCGCGACGCTGGAGTCTCCGCCATCCGGCCTCTTCCTTCCTGCCCTGCATTTCCTCGACGTCGGTCGTCAGGATCAACGCCTCCTCGAGGCGGCGCACGCTTGAGACCCTGCAGGGACTGCCGTTCCAGGTGCAACCGAGTCCCCGGCCCGCGGCGACGGTCTCCTGAAGGGCGGGGAAGTGGGCCACGCCGACGGCGTGCTCATCTTCCAACTCGATGCCCAGAAGCACTCCATAGAGCGGGACGCCACGGACGAAGGACTTCGTCCCGTCGATCGGATCGAGCATCCAACGCACGGGGGCTCCCTCCCCGGACGCGCCCCTCTCCTCCCCGAGGATCGCGTGGTCGGGGTATCGCTCCCGGATCCGCCTCCTCAGGAGATCCTCGGCCTCCCGATCGGCCATGCTGACCGGTGTGCCGTCGGCCTTCGCCTCGTGTTCGACGAGTCCCCCGAAGTACCGGAGCGTGAGGGTGCCCGCTTCGTGCGCGATCCGCACGGCGAACTCGAGCAGCTCCCGCACATCGTCCCGGGCAGGTCGGCTCATGGAAGGGCTTCGGGCGGAACGAGCCGGCTCAACCCGGCGTCGCCTGCTTCTTGAGCCGCTCGGCCTTGCGGCGATACATGTCCGCGTCGGCCGCATGGATCAGGTCTTCCACCGTCGCCATGGATTGGTCGTCGAACCCCGCCACTCCGAACGTCACCGTAACGCGGTTCCTCGACATCAACGGGTCGCCCGCGACCCTCGCGGTCACGCGCCCGACGTACAGATCCGCTCCATCCTCGTCGGTGTCGGACAGAACGGTCACGAACTCGTCGCCGCCGTAGCGGGCGACGAGGTTCATGGCGCGGTTCTCTTCGTCCAGAATCTGCGCGAAGGCGCGGAGGAGGTCGTCCCCCGCCACGTGGCCGAGGGTGTCGTTGTACCGCTTGAAATCGTCCAGGTCGAAGATCGCGACCGTCAGTGGGCGGCCCCGCCGCGCGGCGGCGACCTCCTTGTAGAGGTGGATCTCCAGGCGGCGTCGATTCGGCAGGCCCGTGAGCGAATCGGTCAGCGACAGGGCCCGGAGATTGCTGTGGAGCCGTGCGTTCTCCAGAGCGACGGAGGCCTGACCGGCGAGCCGCTGCATGACGCCCGCATCTTCCTCGGAGAAGTGTCTCGCCCTGCGGCTCCCAGCCGTGAGCACGCCGGCCACCCGGCCTCCGAAGATCAGCGGCACCCCGATGCCGGATCCCGCCTCGAGGTGCGGCCTGAGATGGCCCGGCACGAGCGCGCTGGCGGCCAGGTCGTCGAGAACGACCGGACGCTGCTCCTCGATGAGCCGCTCGGCCAGAACGCCCTCCAGGTCCCAGATCAGTCCCTCGGGAAGAACCACTTCGCCGCCGGATTCGACGATCCGGGCCACAGGTCCGTTCTCCTCTTCCAGGAGCCATACCCCGGCACCGTCGACGCCGAGAACGTCGAGGACGGCCTGGATCACCTTGCCGAGGACGTCCCTGGAATCCAGGGAGCTCGCCACGGCCCGTCCGATCTCCTCGATCTGCTCGGCTTCGTGCCGGCGTCGCTCGAGCTCCGCGACGTGGAAGGCGTTCTCGATCGCGACCGAGGATATGTCCGCGATGCCCTCGAGCAGATCCAGGTCCTCCTTCGAATACGCCCCGGGGCCGTAGCTCTGGGCGCTGATCGCCCCGACGATCCGGCCCTTGTAGAGCATGGGGGCGGAGATGGCGGAGCGGGTCACGTCGCTCGCCTCGTCCCCCAGCACGAGAAGGCCATGCTCGTCCAGGCGGTCCGTCACCATCGAGGGCCTTCGCTCTCGAATGACCTCGCTGTCGGAGCCTCGATAGGTGATGTCCACCCGCTCGATCGTCCCTTCGTCGGCGAAGAAGACGATGGTCGCCAGGTCGCGGGACTGGTCGTACAGGGAGATGTAGAAGCCCTCGGCCACCAGCACGCGCGCCGTCTCGCGGTAGATCGCGGTGTACAGGTCGTCGGACTCGAGCGTCCCGGTCAGGGTGCGCCCGATGTCCAGGAGGACGCGATATCGCTCCTCGACGCTGGACTTGGCCGTCCGTGGGTCAGATGAGGACATGGGATGCGCTGCGCGGGGGCAAGCTCGTCGGAAGTGGCCCGGCCACCCACGGCGTCGATGTTGGCGTCATTGGCTGATTCCGGGCCACCCGGCCGGTGCGTGTGCTTTCGCTCTCGCCCAACTTTTCCAAGATAGGAGCGCGGTTGCGTCCCAACAACGAGCATGCCCGCGGTCATGGGCCCGCGGACCGTCACGCCTCGCCTTCGGGGGTCTCCGGATCACCGGCGAGCGACCGCCGGTCGAGGTAGTGTCCGATCTCGTACCCGATGGCTGCCAGGAGCCGGGATTCGCGCAGGTCGGGCTCCGCCCGGGTGATGAGGGTCCGCAGTGTACGCATGACCGCCGACGGCTTTCGCGCCTTGTAGAAGTCGATGCGGCCGAGGCCGTCCCGCAACGCGCCGAAGGTCTGCTCCAGCTCGTCCTGGCTGGGCGGCCGCGTGGCCCTGCGGCCCCGTGGGAGAGGCCGCTCCGCTCCCTCGCGGGCCAGGAAGATCTCGTAGGCGAGGACGAGGCACGCCTGCGCGAGATTCAGGCTCGGCCAATCCGGGTCGGTGGGGATGATGGCCACGGCGTGACACCGGTCGAGCATCGTGTTGGTGAGGCCCCGGTCCTCCCTTCCGAAGAGAAGGGCCACGCGGCCTGTCGCCGTGCGCTCGATGACGATCGGAGCGACTTGGCGCGGCCTGGTGTAATTGCGCCCCGCCGTGCGCGGGCGCGCGGTTGTGCCGACGATGAACGCCGTGTCGGCCAGCGCGGAGTCCAGAGTCGGGTGGAGCGTAGCCGCCTCGACGATGGGTCCGCTGCGGTGAGCGATGCCCCCGATGCGCCAGGGATCGAACTCGTCGGGCTCGATCAGGCGAAGGTCCCGCAGACCGAAGTTCATCATCACTCGAACGATGCCGGCGATGTTGACCAGGTCCTTCGGGTGGTCGAGGACGACGCTTACCTGATCGAGCGGATCGGGAGACATCATGACGGCCGGGCCGACCGACGACTACTCTTCGTCGTCGTGATCGGCCGGGCCCCTGAGCTCCCCCTTGAAGTTCCGGATGCCAAGTCCGATGCCGCGGGCCAGCTGTGGGAGCTTCTTGGCACCGAACAGGAGCGTGACCACCACGAAGACGAGGATCGCCTCCATGATCCCGAATCCGGCCAGCACGGGCTGCTGCGTGGAGGAGATCACTTGAGAATCACCTTGGCGATCGTCTGCTTTTGCATGTTCGACGTCCCCTCGTAGATGGTCCCGATCTTGGCGTCCCGATAGAGCTTTTCGACGGGATAATCCTTGGTGAAGCCGTACCCGCCGTGAAGGTCGATACACGTGGACGTCACGCGCTGAGCCATCTCCGACGAATAGAGCTTGGCCATCGCCGCCTGGACCAGAAAGGGCTCACCGGCGTCCTTGAGTCGGGCCGCGTTGTACACGAGCAGGCGAGCGGCTTCGATCTCGGTGGCCATCTCCGCCAGCTGGAACTGAACCCCCTGGAAAGAGCTGACCGCGCGCCCGAACTGCTCACGCTCCTGAACGTATCGGACCGTGTGGTCCAGGGCCCCCTGGGCCAGACCGATCATCTGGGCGCCGATCCCGATGCGGCCCTCGTTGAGCGTCTCGATGGCGACCTTGTACCCCTGGCCGACCTCGCCCAGCACGTTCTCGGCCGGGACGCGGACGTCCTCGAGGACCAGCTCGGTCGTGGAAGAAGCCCGAATTCCAAGCTTGTCTTCCTTCTTGCCCACGGAGAACCCGTCGAAGTCCCGCTCCACGAGAAACGCCGTGATCCCCTTGTAGCCGGCGTCCGGATCGGCGTTGGCGAAGACGATGTAGAGGCCCGCCTCGGCCCCGTTGGTGATCCACAGCTTGCGGCCGTTGAGGACCCACGTATCGCCATCGCGATGAGCCCGGGACGCCAAAGCGAAGGCGTCGGATCCGCTCCCGGCCTCCGAGAGGGCGTACGCGCCCACGGTGGCGGAGGCCAGGCCGGGAAAGTAGCGGGCCTTCTGCCCGTCGTCGGCGAAGCGCTTCAGAGCGTTGATCACCAGGGTGTTCTGCACGTCGACGATCACGCCGATCGACGGATCCACCTTGGAGAACTCCTCGACGACGAGCACCGAAGTGAAGAAATCGGCCCCCGTGCCACCATGCGCCTCGGGGATCTCGATTCCCATGACGCCCATCTCGAACAACTGCCCGATGATGGCCGGATCCATGCGCTGATCCCGGTCCATCTCGGCCACCTTGGGCGTGATCTCGGAGGTGGCGAAGTCCCGTACGGCTTCCTGGAAGAGCCGTTCCCGTTCATCGAGAATCGAGAGAGCGGGCCGAAGATCGGTGATGAGGGCGGTCATGATGCACCTTGTCTCGCTGTCGCCGAATAGGAGGAGGATCCCGCGGGAGGCCGGATATGTCCTCGGTCGTGCACCGGGCCGGACGAGGCTCCCCCCTACCCCGGCCGCGCTGCGTCGGTTCATCTGGTGTCCCAGGAATCTAGTGTGGTGTCTCGGGAATTCGCGAGCCACCGAGCGGGCGGGGGTGCTGCCCGGCCGGCCCACCCCGCCGCCTCCGACGAGACGTAGGATCGAGGCGGCGCGCCGAGTCGTCGAGCCGTCTCGATGCGTCCCTGGCGGAGGGTCGTTCGGAAGACTCCGAAAACGGAGGCGAACGGGCACGTTGGGAGGGGTTGACGCCCCATCGAGACCCCGCCATCGTCAGGCCGCGAGCAGGTCGCTATGCGAGGAGGCGTGCCTGCCGGGGAGTATGATTGCGGCCTGCTTCCCGATCGCCTTCCAGCGTCGCGGAATCCCGTTTCGGAGGACCCGATGTCCGAGATCCCGAGTGATTTTCTCTACACCGAAGAGCACGAGTACCTGAAGCCCACCGACCAGGAGAGCGAGTACCTGGTGGGGATCACCGACTATGCGCAGGGCGAGCTGGGAGACGTGGTCTTCGTCGAGCTCCCCGAGACAGGCAACTCGTTCCAGAAGATGGAGGCCTTCGGGACGATCGAAGCCGTGAAGGCCGTCAGTGACCTGTTCTGCCCCGTGCGGGGCGAGGTCGTGGACGTGAACTCCGGCCTGGACGACGATCCGTCCCTCGTGAACTCCGATCCCTACGGCGCCGGCTGGATGATCCGACTGAAGGTCGACGATACCGGTGACCTCGCCGCTCTGCTCGACGCCGACGCGTACGCCGAGCACGTCGAGGGTTGAGCAGGTAGGGTCGCGCGGACCCGCCTTTTCCCGGTCATCCCTTCAGCCCCTACGACGAGAGCATGAGGACACGCATCGATCCGCCGGCGGATTTCGAGCGGCGGCACCTCGGGCCGGGCCCCGCCGACATCGAAGCGATGCTCGGCACGGTCGGCTACGAGACCCTGGATGGGCTCATCGACGACGTCGTGCCGCCGGCCATCCGCCTGGACCGGGCACTCGATCTGCCCGCGGCCGTTCCCGAGCCCGAACTGATCGAGCGGCTGCGCTCCATCGCTTCCGAGAACGCGGTGCGTCGCTCGTACATCGGCATGGGGTACCACGACACCACGGTGCCCGGGGTGATTCTGCGCAACATCCTCGAGAACCCGGGTTGGTATACCCAGTACACGCCCTATCAGGCCGAGATCTCGCAGGGCCGCCTGGAGGCGCTTCTCAACTACCAGACCATGGTCATCGACCTGACCGGGCTGGAGATCGCGAACGCCTCGCTCCTGGACGAGGGTACCGCGGCCGCGGAGGCCATGCACCTCGCCATCGGTGAGGCGAAGGGCGATGCGGAGAAGTTCTTCGTCTCCGAGAGGTGCCACCCGCAGACGATCGACGTGGTGCGCACCCGTGCGTGGCCCCTGGGGATCGAGATCGTCGTCGGTGACCACGAGACGGCTTCGCTCGACGGGGTGTTCGGAGTGCTCCTGCAGTATCCCACGACCGACGGGGAGGTGCTCGACTACCGAGCCTTCTGCGAGCGGGCGCACGCCGCCGGCGCGATCGTGGTGGCCGCCGCCGATCTGATGTCGCTCGCGCTGCTCACGCCTCCGGGCGAATGGGGCGCGGACATCGCCGTCGGCAATACGCAGCGCTTCGGCGTCCCGATGGGATTCGGGGGGCCGCACGCCGCCTACATGGCCACGCGGGAGGCGTTCCGCCGGAAGATTCCCGGGCGAATCATCGGCGTATCGATCGATCGGGAAGGCAACCCGGCGCTCCGCATGGCGCTCCAGACCCGCGAGCAGCACATCCGGCGCGAGAAGGCGACGTCGAACATCTGCACCGCCCAGGTGCTCCTGGCCATCATGGCGGGCGCCTACGCGGTCTACCACGGCCCGGACGGGATCCGCTCGATCGCGACGCGGATCCGGGACCTCACGGCGGTTCTCGCCGATGGGCTCCGCCGCCAGGACCACGAGGTGCTCACGGAGGTCTTCTTCGACACGCTCCGGATCCGCCCGACGGGGCGAGATGCGGCGAACGTCCTGTCGGCGGCGTCCGAGCTGGGCATGAACTTCCGTGACTACGGCGACGGGACGGTCGGCGTGTCTCTCGACGAGACGACCCGGCCGGAGGACGTCGACGACATCCTCGCCGCCTTCAACGGTGGCAGACCCCCGGAGACGGGCAGCCGAGATCTCGTGGCCGCCCTCGATCTTCCCCGGCTGCCCGACGCGCTCCGGCGGACGTCGGAATATCTCGGGCACCCGGTCTTCAATCGGTATCGGTCGGAGACCGAGATGCTCCGCTACCTCCACAAGCTGGAGTCCCGGGACCTCTCGCTGAACGCCAGCATGATCCCGCTCGGCTCGTGCACGATGAAGTTGAACGCTACGACGGAGATGACGGCGCTCACCTGGCCCGAGTTCGGACGGATGCATCCGTTCGTGTCGCTCGACCAGGCCGCGGGATACCAGAGGTTGTTCCAGGAGCTCGAGCGGTGGCTCGCCGAGATCACCGGCTTCCGGGCGGTCTCCCTGCAGCCCAACTCCGGGGCCCAGGGAGAGTACAGCGGCTTGATGGTGATCCGGGCCTTTCATCGGGACCGTGGCGAGACGCGAAGAGACGTGTGCCTGATCCCGTCCTCCGCGCACGGCACGAATCCGGCGAGCGCCGTGATGGCGGGCATGAAGGTCGTGGTGGTGCGCTGCGACGAGCAGGGCAACGTGGACGTGGGGGACCTGAGGGCGAAGGCCACCGAGCACGCGGACCGATTGGCGGCGCTCATGGTCACGTATCCATCCACGCACGGGGTCTTCGAGCCCGGGATTCGCGACATCTGCGCGATCGTCCACGAGAACGGCGGCAAGGTCTACCTGGACGGGGCCAATCTGAACGCGCAGGTGGGGCTGGCACGGCCCGGCGACTATGGCGCCGACGTCTGCCACATCAACCTGCACAAGACCTTCGCGATCCCGCACGGAGGCGGGGGGCCCGGAATGGGACCCATCTGCGCCACGGACGAGCTCGCCCCGTATTTGCCGGGCCACGTCGTTCATCGTGTCGGCGGAGACAAGGCGATCAGCGCGGTTTCGTCCGCACCGTGGGGCAGCGCGAGCATTCTCACCATCTCGTGGGCGTACATCGCGCTGCTCGGCGCCAGGGGCGTCCGGCGCGCATCCGAAGTCGCCATCCTGAACGCGAACTACATGGCGAAGCGCCTCGAGCCGCATTTCGATATCCTGTATCGTGGTCGGAACGGAATGGTGGCCCATGAGTTCATCGTGGACCTGCGTCCATTGAAGCGGACTTCCGGTGTCAGCGAGGAGGACGTGGCCAAGCGCCTCATGGACTATGGATTCCATGCCCCCACGGTCTCCTTCCCGGTCGCGGGAACGCTCATGATCGAGCCTACCGAGAGCGAGCCGCTGAGCGAGCTGGACCGCATGTGCGACGCGCTGATCTCGATCCGCGAAGAGATCCGCGAGGTCGAGATGGGCGCCTCGGATCGCGAGGACAACGCGCTCAGGAACGCACCGCACACGGCGGAGATGGTGACCGCGGACGAGTGGACCCATCCGTACCCGCGCTCGATGGCGGCCTATCCGTCGCCCTCGACGCGGGACATGAAGTTCTGGCCACCGGTAGGTCGGGTGGACAACGCGTACGGCGACCGCAACCTCGTCTGCGCGTGCCCCCCCATCGAAGAATACGCGGGAGTCGCCGACGATTAGGTGGCCTGGCTCCGAGGTGCCGATCATCTGCACGGCGCTTTGAAGCCCGCCTGGTGGCTCCCCGCCGATACGGAAAGGAGAGCACCATGGCACGATTGACCTATCACGGCCACGCCACCTGCACGCTCGTGACGGACGACGGCACCAAGCTCGTCTTCGACCCGTTCTTCGCGGACAACCCCTCGACGGACCTGACCGTCGACGACGTCGAGGCGGACTACATCCTCTGCTCCCACGGCCACTTCGATCACTTCTCGGACGCCGTGCCTCTGGCGAACAAGACCGGCGCGAAGGTCATCTCGACGTTCGAGCTGGTGGGCTTCTGCTCCGAGTGTGGCGTCGTGGAGGGCCACGGAATGAACATCGGAGGCGCGTACGACTTTCCCTTCGGACGGGTGAAGCTCACCCCGGCGCTGCACAGCGGGTCGGTGGCGGGTGACACGTCCGGGACCCACACCACGGACTGCAGCGGCTTCCTGGTGGAGTTCAACGGGAAGAGGTTCTATCACTCCGGCGACACGGCGCTGATCATGGACTTCCAGCTGCTCAAGGGGCAGGTGGACGTCGCGCTCCTTCCCATCGGCGACAACTTCACGATGGGGCCCGATGATGCCGTGCGGGCCGTGGAGATGATCGAGCCGAAAGTCGTGATCCCCATCCACTACAACACCTGGCCGCTGATCGCGCAGGACCCGGAGGAGTTCAAGAGGAAGGTCGGCGATCGGGCCACCGTGGAGATTCTGGAGCCTGGGTCGAGCTACGAGTTCTAGAGAAGCCGGGCGCGAAGACGGCACTCCGCGCGCGACCACCGCATCCCCGACGTGCGCGGCTTTCGCCGTGCGGTCGGTCCTCCCTCGCGAAGAGGCCCGCGGTCGGGTGGAGACGCTCCGCTGGCGGCTGATCCTCGACCCCCCGGCCGAGGGCGCACGCAACATGGCGCTGGACCATGCCCTCGCACGGGAATGTCCGCCCGACGAGGGGGTCCTGCGCTTCTACGGCTGGTCGCTTCCCACCATCTCGTTCGGCCGCAACGAGCCCACGCGGGGCCGGTACGACCGCGGAGCCGCGCAGGAGGCCGGCCTGGGTTTCGTGCGCCGCCCGACGGGCGGACGTGCGGTCCTCCACGACGAGGAGCTCACGTACGCGGTGGTGGCTCCGCTCAGGTCGCTCGGCGGACTCAAGGAGGCCTACCGACGCATCAACGAGGGCCTGGTGGAGGGACTTCGTGCCCTGGGGGTGCCGGCGGAGATGGCCGAGGGCACGGACGTACACCGGCCGGATGCGGGGCCTTGCTTCCAGGCCCCGACGCCGGGTGAGGTGACGCTCGCCGGCAGGAAGCTCGTGGGAAGCGCCCAGGTGCGTGTAGGCCGCTCGCTCCTGCAGCACGGATCCATCATTCTGAGGGGCGATCAGGGTCGTCTGGCGCGTCTGACAGGTGAATCCGGCGACCCACACCCGCCCGCGACGCTGGACGACGTGCTCCCCGGGATCGGGCCGGCGGCCCTGACGGAGCGGCTGGCCGCTTTCATGCGTCTTGCGCTCGGAGGAAGCTGGTCCGAGCGTGGGTATCGTTCCCATGAAGCGACGGCGGCCCGAGAGCTCCAAGAACAACGCTATGCGTCCGACGACTGGACCTGGCGGCGATGACCGGGCAGGAGGCTCGCGGGTGACCCCGCAAGGAGTGGACAGGATGGTGAGCGAGAGCGGAGGGTGGGGCCGGGTGCTCCTGATCGCCGGCGCGGTGACGGCTCTGGGCGCGTGTGGTGGTGGAGAAGGACCGGCCGAGCAGACCGCCGCGTTCGACTCGTTCTGCGCGAGCGTGCTGCCCAAGGTGGATTCCTTCGAGGCCAAGATGCAGGCCGAGAATCCGACCCCGGACGATCCCCGCTACGGCGGGACCGTCGTGGTGAGCGGCCTCGGGGAGCTCACCGGCATGAACTCGCTTTTGGGCGGTGACTTCCCGACCCAGCAGCATCAGGATTTCCTCAACCTGATGACGCTCGTCCAGTATGACGACAGCTTGAGGCCGATTCCCTATCTGGCCGAGTCGTGGGATGTCTCGCCCGACGACACGGAGGTCACCTTCCACCTCCGCCACGACGTCTACTGGCACGACGGCGTCCCGACCACTGCGCGCGATGTCGCATTCACGTACATCCGCGCCACCGATCCCCGCACGGCCTTTCCGAACTCCCAGTTCTGGGATCTCTACGTGAAGGGTCCCGAAGGGGTCGAGGTCCTGGACGACTACACCGTCCGAATCCACATGAGGCCCCAGGCCGACTTCCTGGATCCCTGGCGCGCGCTCGCCATCATGCCGGCACACCTGCTCGAGGACGTGCCGCCCGAGGAGCTGCGCCAGCATCCCTACGGGACGCGGTGTCCGGTCGGAAACGGCCCGTTCGTGTTCAAGGAGCACCAGCCGAACGACCGGTGGGTCTTCAGTCCCAACTACGCGTTCCCGCAGGCCCTCGGGGGCCGTCCGTTCGTGGACCGATACGTCTATCGGATCATTCCCGACCAGACCACGGAGCTCACCGATCTCCTCACCGGAGGGACCGACGTCTACATCGGCGTGGCTCCCGATCAGGTGGAGCGGGTCCGGCAGGCCTCCGACGTCCATCTGCTCCGCTTTCCCTGGCGGAGCTCCGTCTTCGTCATATGGAACGCACGCCGCCCGCAGCTGGCCGATCCGCGTGTGCGCCGGGCCATCACCATGGCCACGAACCGCCAGGAGATCGTGCAGTCGATCCTCAAGGGGTACGGAAGGGTGGCCAACTCCACGGTGCCGCCCTTCCACTGGGCGTACGATCCGTCGACCGACGGCGGGTTGCCGTACGATCCGGAGGCTGCGAAGAAGCTGCTGGACGAAGCGGGATGGATCGATCGCAATGGAGACGGCGTCCGCGAGAACGCGGACGGCGTGCGTCTGGCCTTCACCATCAAGTACAATCAGGGCCAGCAGAACCGTCAGCAGATCGCCGAGATCATGCAGGCGCAGCTGGCCAAGGTGGGAATCGAGGCCACGCCCGAGGTCCTTGATTGGGCCACGTTGGGCGACCAGTTGACGCGCCGCGACTTCGACGGGGTCGTCATGTCTCTGGTGGCCGACTTCAAGCTCGACGACACCAACCTCTTCGCCTCTTCGCTGAGCGATCTGTCGATGGCGTTCTCGGGCACCCACAACGCCACGCTCGACTCCCTGCTGCCTCAGCTGGCCCAGACGATCGACCATGCCAAGGCCAGACCGCTCTGGGTCAGGTATCAGAAGGTGCTGGCCCAGGAGCAGCCGTATACGTTCTTCTACTTTCCCGACCGTCTCGACGGCGTGAGCAAGAGAGTCGAGAACGTGAAGATGGACTCGAGGGGAGATTGGCTGAACACGAAGGATTGGTGGATCGACCCGGCAAAGCGCCGGTAGGCGTCCCGACGTTCGGGGCGCGGTCCCGGGTGTCCGCCATGCGAGCCGGCCGGTGAAGCGCTACCTGATCCGGCGTCTCCTCGGCGCCATTCCCCTGGCGCTGGGCATCGCCACCATCGTCTTCTTCGTGATGAACCTCGCGCCGGGAGACCCGGCACGGTACCTGGTGGATCCGCGCATGACGGCGGAGGTCGCGGCTCAGCTGCGGCACAATTTCGGTTTGGATCAGCCACTCCTCATCCGCTACTTGAAGTGGCTGGGCTCCCTCCTGACGGGTGACCTGGGCTACAGCTTCCGATTCGGCAGGCCGGTGCTCGACGTCCTTCTCGGCTTCCTGCCCAACACGCTCCTCCTGTCCGGCTGCGCGCTGTTCCTGGCCTTCGGTGTGGGCATCGTCCTCGGGACGTTCCAGGCCGTGCGCCAGCACTCGGCCTCGGACTCGATCCTGAGCGTCGTCTCGCTCTTCTTCTACTCGATGCCGTCGTTCTGGCTGGCGCTCATGCTGATCCTGGTGTTCAGCTATTATGCCCGGAGCGTCTGGCACTGGCCCATCTGGTTTCCTGCTTCGGGACCGCACTCGCCGAGCCACGATCTCATGTCTCCGGGACGACGTCTGTTGGACACGTTGCGGTACCTCGTGCTGCCGGTAGCCTCGCTCACCCTCGTGCTCACGGCGGGGATCGCGAGGTACGTGAGGAGCAGCATGTTGGAGGTGATCCGCCAGGACTATGTGCGCACGGCGCGGGCGAAGGGCCTTCCCGAGCGCTCCGTGATCTTCAAGCATGCCCTGCGCAACGGGCTCATGCCCGTGGTGACGCTTCTCGGGCTCTACCTCCCCCTCCTCTTCTCGGGCACCGTCTTCGTCGAGTACATCTTCGGCTGGCCGGGGATGGGCTGGGCGATCATGGATGCCATCAACGCGCGCGATTACCCGCTCGTGATGGGCGGGGCCTTGCTCTTCGCGCTCATGGTGATCCTGGGAAACCTCCTCGCCGACGTGCTCTACGCGGTCATCGACCCCCGGATCCGCTATGAGTGAGCCGTCGGCGGAGCGCAGGCGCGCGGTCGGCGGCACGGCCGTGTCCGCGCTGCTGCCCGGCCTGGGTCAGATCCTGGCCGGGCGTTGGCCGGCGGGTGTCCCGGCTCTGACGGTCTGGCTCGGTCTTCTCTGGGTCGCCGTCGCTCGGTTCGGCCGTGCCCGCTCCGCGCTTCGCGGACCCTGGGACGCCCGTCTCGCGGTGGCCGTCCTCGCGCTCGGGCTGGTGGTCTCGTGGACGTGGAGCCTCCGGGACGCGCGCGGAGCCGTGCGTCGGCGGCGTGCCGGCACGAGCCAATGGAGGCTCACGCTCCTGACCTTCGCCCGGAATCGTACCGCTCTGCTCGGCCTCATGGCCATCGGCGCGCTCTTCCTCATGGTCTCGCTGGCTCCCCTGCTGGCGCCCTTCGACCCCGCGTCCCAGGGCAGCCTGCTCACCTCACGCTTGCTTCCGCCGTCCATGCTTCACCCCCTCGGCACGGACAGGTACGCCCGCGACGTTCTGTCGCGACTCTTGTACGGGGCGCGCATCTCGCTGTCGATCGGGGTGCTGGCCGTAGGGCTGAGCGTCACGATCGGCACGCTTCTCGGGGCGGTGGCGGGCTACCTCGGCGGCCTCGTGGACACGGTGGTGATGCGCTTCGTCGATGCCGTCATCTCCTTCCCCCGACTCGTGCTCCTCCTCGCGATCGTGGCCGTCTTTCCCCGCTCCGTCCTCCTCCTCATCGCCGTGTTGGGCTTGACCCTGTGGCCTTCGACGGCACGGATCGTGAGGGGCGAGGTGCTCGGCCTGCGGGAGCGCGAGTTCATCGAGGCCGCCCGAGCGCTCGGATACTCGAGGCGCCGCATCATCCTCCACCATCTCATCCCCAACACGCTGGGCCCCGTGATCGTGGCGGCGACGCTCGGCATCGGAGACACCATCGTCCTCGAGGCGGGCCTCTCCTTCCTGGGGTGGGGAGTAAGGTCTCCGACCGCTTCGTGGGGGACCATCGTGGCCGACGGACGTGGCGACCTGCTCGGGGCCTGGTGGATTTCGACGTTCGCCGGTCTGGCCATCGTGCTCACGGTGCTCGCCTTCAACCTGGTGGGTGACGGCCTCAGGGACGCCCTGGATCCGAGGGCACGAGCTTGAGCGAGCCTCTTCTCTCCGTCGCCGAGCTCCACACCTGGTTCTCCACGGAACAGGGCGTGACCAGGGCCGTGGACGGAGTGTCGTTCGACGTCCACGAGGGCGAGGCCGTGGGCCTGGTCGGAGAGTCCGGCTGCGGCAAGACGGTCACGGCCCTCTCCGTGCTGGGCCTGTTTCCGCGCCCGGTCGGTCGGATCGTGGAAGGCAGCTCCATCCGCTTCCGCGGCGAGGAGCTGGTCGGCGCTTCGGAGGCCCGCATGCGGCGGCTGCGGGGCAACGACATCTCCATGGTGTTCCAGGAGCCGGATACCTCGCTCAACCCCGTGTTCCCGGTCGGCGAGCAGGTTGCGGAAGCGCTGCGGCTACACCGTGGGATGGGGCGGAGGGAAGCGCTCCGGGAGGCGGAGCGTCTCTTCTCGGAGGTCGGTATTCCGGACGCAGGGCGACGTCTGCACGAGCATCCGCACCGACTGTCCGGGGGGATGCGCCAGCGAGTCATGATCGCGATGGCGCTGTCGTGCGAGCCCGCGCTCGTGATCGCCGACGAGCCGACGACCGCGCTGGACGTGACCGTCCAGGCGCAGATCCTCGAGCTGCTCGCGGAAGAGAGGCGCCGGCGAGGCCTCGCGGTGCTTCTCATCACCCACGACCTCGCGGTCGTCGCCGAGGCGTGCGACCGGGTGATCGTGATGTACGCCGGCCAGGTCGTGGAGACGGGCACGGTGACCGAGATCTTCCACGAGCCCCGCCACCCCTACACCCGGGGGCTCCTGCGTTCGCTCCCGTCGGTGGAGGAAGCCACGGCCCGTCTCGAGCCGATACCGGGATCCGTACCGAGCCCGCGAGCCTGGCCCGACGGGTGCCGCTTCCGGCCCCGCTGCCCGTACGCGTTCGAGCGATGCTCGACGAATCCGGATCTGCTGGCGTCGGGCACGGCGGGAAGGGCGGCGCGTTGCTGGCTCTCGACCGACGCCTCGCCTCCCGGCTCGTCCGGAGGCCTTTCGTGACCGGCCGCACACCTACCGCACCGGCTGCCGAGCCGCTCCTGATGGTCGAGGATCTGGTGAAGCACTTCCCGACCAGGAGACGGGGGCCGTGGGCCCCCGGGGAGGCGTGGGTGCGGGCGGTGGACGGGGTCAGCTTCGCCATCCCACGAGGAGAGACGCTCGGGCTGGTGGGCGAGTCGGGCTGCGGCAAGACGACGACCGCCCGCACGATCCTGAGGTTGATCGAGCCCACGAGCGGCCGGGTCACGTTCGGAGGCGAGGACGTGCTCGCGCTGGACCGACGCGGCCTCAGGGCGTTGCGGAGGCGCGTCCAGATCGTCTTCCAGGACCCGTCCGGCTCCTTGAATCCCCGCCTCTCGGCCGGGGCGGCGCTGGGAGAGGTGCTCGCGGTCCACGGCCTGGCGGAGGCGAACCGGCACCAACGTGTCGTCGAGCTCCTGGAGCGGGTCGGGCTAGGGGCGGAGTGCGTCGATCGTTACCCACACGAGCTGAGCGGGGGGCAGAAGCAGCGTCTGGGAATCGCGCGTGCGCTTTCCGTGGAGCCGGAGCTCCTCGTGCTCGACGAGCCCGTGAGCGCGTTGGACGTGTCGGTGCAGGCGCAGGTGGTGAACCTGCTGGCCGATCTCCAGCGGGACCTCGGGCTGACCTATCTCTTCATCGCCCACGATCTGGCCGTCGTTCGCCACGTGGCGGATCGGGTCGCGGTCATGTACCTGGGACGGATTCTGGAGGTCGGGCCGACCGCCGATCTGTTCCGGAGCCCGAGGCATCCGTACACCCGGGCTCTACTGTCCGCCGTGCCGAGGCCGGATCCCGGAGCGCGGGCCGCGCGTGAGCGCATCGTGCTCGGCGGGGACGTCTCGGGCTCGACGTCCCCCCACGTGGGGTGTCCCTTCCACCCGCGTTGTCCCGACCCGAGGAAAGACGAAGGATGCGTAACGGTTACGCCGACGCTACATCCTTGTGGGCCGGGTCGAATGACAGCGTGTATCAAGGAGCCTGGAGCCGCCGGGTGGGGTACTTGACACCCTTCCTGGGCTGACCCATAATCCGTCCCTCTTGCAATCCAGCGCTCCTCCCGGCGTACGGTTGCAGGGCTTTGGCTCAGAACGACCAGAGAAGGACCAGAAAACTTCGGCTGGAGGTTCCCCTTGCTGGCGATGCAAGTGTACGGCGCGCTGCTTCAACTCCCCGGGGTCGAAGCCCCCAACCTCACGTGGCAGGAACAGATTGCGCAGAATTGGCAGGACACGGGGTTCATGCGCTGGCCTCTGGCTCTCTGCCTGGTGGTCGGCGTCATCGTGATCATCTGGAAGTTCATCGACCTGACGTCCAAGTCGGTTCGGACGAAGAAGATCCTCAAGGAGGTCGACGAGCTTCTGACGCAGCGACGCATCCGTGAGGCTCTCGAGCTCACGCGTGACACGAATGCGCCGGCGGCCAACATCCTCTATGCCGGGCTGGAGCGGCACGAGGAGGGCACCGACCGCGTCATGAAGGCCATCGAGAACCAGGGTCTCATCGAGATGAGCAAGCTCGAGAAGGGGCTCGTGGTGCTCGCCACGCTCACCAACATCGCTCCGCTGCTCGGCTTCCTGGGGACCGTGATCGGCATGATCATCGCCTTCCAGTCGATCGAAGCGGCCGGCGAGGTGGAGGCGACGCTGGTGGCCGGAGGCATCAAGGTGGCCCTGCTGACGACGGCGATCGGGCTCATGATCGCCATTCCGGTGAGCATCGGCCACAACTATTTCGTGTCCCGGATCGACGGTCTGGTCATCGACATGGAGGAGTCGGCGCAGAAGATGGTCGACACCCTCCATGCCATCGAGGCCGGACGCAGCGCCGGGGGCTCGACCGCCGGCTGACACGACCGACCGCGCGCCCGTAGGCTCGAAGGGGCCACCTCCTCGGGAGGTGGCCCCTTTTTCTTTGCCCGGCGGCCGCGGGAACCATATGTTTACGAAAGACAGGTGCCGGCGGTGGTGGAATCCCCGGTGCCGCGCCCAGCCCCCTCATCGTACGACATGAAGCGACGTCTCCTCCTCGCGGTCTTCGCCGGGGCCGCGCTGGCTCCCGGCATCCTTGTCTCTCAGGGCCTCCCGGCCCCCCAGGACGACAACGTTCCGGATTCCGCGATCAGCGAGATGCGGATCGGCCGGTTCTGGCATGCCACCCGGATCCTCCGCGCGGCAGGAGCGCAGGACGGGTCCCCCGCCGACGTGCTTCTCCTCGCGAAGGCGGAGGCCGGATGGCATCACTGGGCGGCGGTGGTCGACCTCCTGAAGGGGACGACCTGGCTCGACGATACGGGCGGGGGTGAAGGGTGGGGGCTCCTGGGCAGGGCGGAGGAGGAGTCAGGTGACTGGGCCTCGGCGGCCGACGCGTACGGCCGGTATCTGAGCGGTCCCGGCGGCCAGTCTCCGGATGCGATGGCGATTCGGGCACGCAGGGCGCGGTCGCTTTCCCGCAACGGTCAGACGCAGCAGGCCCTCGCCCTGCTCGACTCCATGGGCGAGGAGGCGGCCCCGTTGCAGAGCTGGACCGCCGCGGAGCTCGCCGCGAACAGGGCCGAGGAGGGCGACACGGCCGGCGTGCGGGCCCTTCTCGCGCGCGTGCTGGACCCCAGGGCCGCGTCGGGCACCTGGAGGCTGATGGCGGACGGGCGGCTGGCGGCGGGGGACACAGCGGGCGCCCTGGCCGCGTTCAAGGGCGAATTGGGCTCGGCGACCGGAACACGGCGCGCCTCGGCGGCGATCGAAGCCGGCCTTCTCTCCCTGAGCCTCGCCGACACGACCACCGCCCGCTCGCTCCTGCCCGAGGGCCTCCGAGGCGCGCCCACGGCCGACCAGAGCAGGGCCGCGGCGGCGCTGCTCGACATCACCTCACCTGGCCGAGAGGCCTCGCTGGAGTTGGCACGAGTTCTGGATCGCGACGGGGACGGACCCGACGCTCTGCGGGCCTACGATCGAGTCGTCGCGCTCTCGGCGCGTGACGGGATGGAGGTTGGCGAGAGCGCGCGCCTGGCGCGCGCACGCCTCATGGCAACGGTGCGGGACCGGCAAGACGAGGCCGTGAAGGAGCTCCGGGCCCTGTCGGTCAGCAAGAGCGAGTCGATCGGAGCTTCCGCGCTCGATACGTGGGCGGCGCTCAGGACACGGCAGGGCAGAACCGGTGACGTCAACACGCTGAGGAGGTGGTTGCTCGAGCGCTATCCGTCCAGCCCTCAGTCGCTGGAGGTGCGTTGGGCCGAAGCGCAGCAGGCCGCGAGTCGAGGAGACGCCGCTGCCGAGCTGAAGGAGCTCTCGGCGCTCGCCGCCGCGGCACCGACCAGGAGCCGGGCGGGCGAGGCCCGCATGCGCATCGGGAGGATCCGGCTGGGCGAGGGCCAGGTGCGGCGGGCTTCCGACGTGTTCGGTGCGTATCTGAAGGACTTTCCCGACGGAAGGCACTGGGAAGAAGCTGCCTACTGGGATGCCCGTGCCCGTCTCGAGCTCGGCGACACTGCGGAGGCCCGTCGGCTCGTCGACCGCATCCGTCGTGTGGAGCCGGTCTCCTACTACGCGGTCATGGGCGCCGACCTCGTGGGCGATTCCTTCGACGTGGCGGTTCCGGAGGGAGAGAAGCCTGTACGGCCCGGGTGGCTCACGGAAGGCCTGCGGCGTCTCGATCTGCTGGACACGGCGGGGCTCGACGACGGAGCCGATGCGGAGGTCCATCGACTGATGGCGCGGGCGGGCGGCTCGGCGTCGGCGTCTCTGAGCCTGGCGGAGGCGCTCATCGACCGGGGACGTACGGTGGAGGGGATCAACCTGGGCTGGAGGCTGCGGGCACGGGGCCACCCGTGGGACCGCCGCCTCCTCAGGGTCGTCTATCCCTTCCCTTACCGCCGCCTGGTCGTTCGTGAGGCGGCCGAATGGAACGTGAGCCCCTTCCTCCTCGCGGCCCTCATCCGACAGGAGTCTGCCTTCGATGCGCAGATCGTCAGCAATGCGGGCGCCGTGGGGCTCATGCAGCTCATGCCCCCGACGGGGAAGGCCCTGGCGCAGACCCATGGTCCGGCCGACCTGTCGAAGGAGAACCTGACGACACCGGAGGTGAACCTGCATCTGGGTGCCGCGTTCCTGGTCGAGATGACCCGGCGCTACCACGGTGACCTGCCCCTCGTGCTGTCGGCCTACAACGCGGGTCCGACGCGTGCGGCCCGTTGGAGCCGGTACCCGGAGGTGGACGATCCCCAGCGGTTCACCGAGCGGATCCCGTTCGCCGAGACCAGGGGATACGTGAAGAGCGTGCGCCGGAATCTGGGCCTCTACCAGGCTCTGTACGATCTGGAGTAAGGCAAGACGTGGGTCGGCGAACATGCGGCTTGCGTCCGAACGTCCTGTGGGTCTAAGTAAGGGAGCGCCAGCGGCGCGACACGTGGCCGGATTCGACTCAGCCGGAGGTGCGGGCATGAAGGGAACCGTCAAATGGTTCAACGATTCGAAAGGCTACGGCTTCATCCACGCGAGCTCGGGTGACGATGTATTCGTCCACTTCTCCGCCATCGCCGGGGAAGGCTTCCGAACGCTCGCCGAAGGCGAGCAGGTGGAGTTCGAGATTCGCGAGTCCGATGGGAGCCCCAAGGCCTCGAATGTCGTGAGGGCCTGAGGCGCGTCCCACCGAAAGACGGATCATCCCATCCCCGCCCCGCGGGCCGAGACGTCCGCGGGGCATGCTCGCGTGCCCTCCTGCTTGACCCGTACAGGTTCCTGACCCTTTGGAGATCCCCCCCAAGACGGCACCGCGCATCTTCCTCGTCGATGCGTACGCCCTCATCTACCGCGCGTTCTTCGCCTTCATCCAGCGGCCACTGACCAACTCGCGCGGCGAGAACACGTCGGCTCCGTTCGGATTCACCCGTTTCCTGCTGGACATCCGGGAGCAGTTCGGGCCGGATTACCTGGCGGTGGTCTTCGATGCGGGCAACAGCTTCCGGGAAGAGGAGTACCCGGAGTACAAGGCCACTCGCGAGAAGATGCCCGACGACCTGTACGCCAGCCTGGATCGGATCCGCGAGATCCTGGCGGGCTTCCGCGACCCCGTCCTCGAGCTCGACGGCTACGAGGCGGACGACGTCATCGGCACGCTGGCGACCAAGGCGCGTGACATGGGGCTCGAGGCGGTCATCGTCTCGGGCGACAAGGACTTCTACCAGCTCGTGGGGCCCGGTGTGCACCTGCTGAACCCGGGTCGGGGAGGGTCGAGCGGGGTGGCGGCGGATTGGGTCACCGAAGAGAACGCTTCCGAGAAGTTCGGGATCCCCGCCTCCCAGGTCGCCGACTATCTGGCGCTCGTGGGCGATTCCTCCGACAACGTTCCGGGCGCTCCCGGCATCGGGCCGAAGACGGCCGTCAAGCTGTTGTCGGAGTACGGGTCCCTCGAAGCCCTGCTGGAGCATGCCGACGAGGTGAGCCCCCCGCGCGCCCGAACGTCGCTCCTGGAGAACGCGGAGGACGTGCGGCTCTCCAAGAGGTTGGTGACGATCATGACCGACCTTCCGGTGGATCTGGACCTCGACGCCTTGAAGGTCGGAGATCCGGACAGCGAAAGGCTCCGGCGGGTGTTCGTGGACCTGGAGTTCCGCGGCCTCGCCCAGCAGTTCACCCGCACCGGGCTTACGGCGTCGGCGGGGGAGGACGAAGAGGAAGCAGACGAGGCCGAATACCGCGTCGTGAGCGATCTCGCGACGGTCGCCGACGTGGTGGCCAGGATGCGCCGAAGAAGTCACGTGTCGCTCTCCGTGGAGAGCTCGGAGGAGGACCCCCTGAGAGGCGATCCCGTCGGCCTCGCCCTGTCGGGGTCGGAGGGGAGCGGGTGGTACTTTCCCCTGTCTCACCGCGAAGCCTTCACGCTCACGCTCGAAGGCGAGGACGGACGGCAGGTCGGTAATCTGCCACCGTTGGACGCGGCGGATATGGAGCCGCTCCGCCGGCTGCTGGAGGATGAAGAGGTTCCCAAGGTGGGGCAGGACCTGAAGCGGGTGGCGCTGGCGCTGTCCCGGCGCGGCGTGGAGCTGGGTGGCATCGACTTCGATACCATGGTGGCCAGCTACGTGCTGGATCCCGGCCGGCGGGGGCACGATCTGGACGTCCTCGGGGTCGAGATGTTCGCCCGTAAGCCCCTCGCTCTCTCCGATGTCGTCGGGAGCGGCCGGAGCAAGGTGCCGTTCGCGGAGGCGCCGGTCGAGCGGGCCCGGGATTTCGTGTGCGAGAAGGCAGATCTGGCCCTGAGGCTCCACGCGGTCTTCGAGAAGCAGCTCGAGGAGGCCGAGCTCGGTACGCTGATGCGTGACCTCGAGATGCCGCTCGTGCCGGTCCTGACGCGGATGGAGCGGACCGGGATTCGCATCGACGACGAGTTCTTCCGCACCATGCGGCGCAAGCTGAAGGGCGAGCTGGACCTGATCCAGGAGGACATCTTCAAGCTCGCGGGGGGAGAGTTCAACGTGAACTCGACTCCCCAGCTCCGTCAGGTCCTCTTCGACAAATTGGAGCTGCCCGTCATCAAGCGGACCAAGACGGGACCGTCCACCGACGCCTCCGTTCTGGAAGAGCTGGCGGTGGAAGGCCACGAGCTTCCCCGTCTGCTCCTGGATTACCGCGAGATGGAGAAGCTCCGCAGCACGTATGTGGATGCCTTGCCGCAGCTCGTGAATCCGCATACGGGACGGATCCACACGAGCTTCAACCAGACCGTTGCGGCGACGGGTAGGCTGTCGTCGAGCGCGCCGAACCTCCAGAACATCCCCATCCGCACCCCGCTGGGACGGGAGATCCGCAAGGGATTCGTGGCCGATCCCGGTTACGTCTTCCTGGGCGTCGACTACTCGCAGATCGAGCTGCGCATCCTCGCGCATTTCTCCGGGGACGAGGCGTTCGTGCAGGCGTTCACGCGGGGAGTGGACGTTCACCGCCAGACGGCCTCGGTGATCTTCGACGTGGCCGTCGACGACGTCACTCCGGAGATGAGGGCGCAGGCCAAGACGGTCAACTTCGCTACGCTCTACGGGCAGGGGCCTTTCTCGCTGGCGCGCCAGCTCGGGATCACCCGTGACGAGGCGCGCGCCTTCATCGACACGTACTTCGAGCGATTCTCGGGCGTGCGCACCTTCCTCGACGAGCAGGTCGACATGGCTCGGGAGATGGGCTACGTGGAGACGCTTCTGGGCAGACGCCGCTACGTGCCCGAGCTCAAGGCCCGCAACTGGAACGTTCGCCAGTTCGGAGAACGGGTCGCCCAGAACACCCCGATCCAGGGAACCGCGGCGGACCTGATCAAGCGAGCCATGATCGACGTGCACGCCGCCCTGGAGGCGACCGGCTCGGGCGCACGCCTCCTCCTGCAGGTCCACGACGAGCTACTCCTGGAGGTTCCGGAAGGCGAGGTGGACGACGTACGCGACGTTGTCGTGAAGCGGATGGAGGGCGCCATGACCCTGAACGTGCCCCTGGTGGCGGACTGGGGCGTGGGCGCCAACTGGTACGAATGCAAGGGGTGAGGAGGGCGGGGTCCGACCTCAGCCGCGCGCGGATGCAGGAGCTCACCTCTTCCGGTCCGCCGGGCCGATCCAGCTATCGGGGAGCCCGGTAGCGTCCCACATCCTCCCGGTGACGACGACGCGCCCGGGACGCTCGACTGCCCGGCGCACCCAACCCTTCACTGGAGGGACATGCGATGAGCCGGTCCGTGAACAAGGTCATCCTCGTGGGCAACGTGGGGCGTGACCCGGACATCCAGCAGACCCAGAACGGCACGAAGGTGGCCCACCTCTCGCTCGCCACGAACCGCCGCACCTCCAATGGTGAGGAACCGCAGGAGAAGGCGGACTGGCACAGGCTCACCCTTTGGAACCGCCTCGCCCAATTCGTCGAGGAGTACGTGAAGACGGGCGACAGGCTTTACGTCGAGGGGCGTCTCGAATACGACTCCTACGAGCGTGACGGGGTGACCATCCCGACAGCCGACATCACCGTGCGGGAGGTCGTACTGCTCTCCGGAGGTCGGGCCGCCGACCAGGACGACGATCTGGAGGTGGCTGCGTAGAGCCCCCGCGCGTCACAGCCACGGGTGGAAACGGGAGCTCACCGAGAAGGTGAGCTCCCAGTCCCCACCTGCCTGGAGGCCGCGGCCCAGGTCCAGATGGAGGACGTCCCATCCCAGCGAGAGCCCGGCGCCCACGGAAGCCCGCGGGCCGGCCGAGTCGCGCGCGTCCTCCCAGCCGGAAGGGAGGGTATGGGCGCCGAGGTGGGTTTGTCCCACCGCGACGAACGTTCTCAGTCCCACCCACGGTTGGAGGAGGGGGTGGGTAGCTACGGCGCGCGCGAGCCAGAATCGATCGCCCGTGAAGCCGCGGAACGGGTATCCGGGGAGGGTCCCGCGGCCTCCGAGGAAGTAGAGGTACTGCACGGGCGTCTGCTCCGTTGCCGCGCCGGCCAGCACGTCGACCTCGGCATGCCAGCCTTCTTCCCCTTCCCGTCGGAAGAGCCACCGTATCCGACTCGAGGCCGTGCCGAACCTGCGCTCGCCCAGGCGGCCGACCGTGCCCTGGAGGGTGGTCGTCCCGCCCCCGGGAAGGGTGACGTCCACCGTGCCGTCCACCGCACCGAGCCTGCCTTCGTCCACGGGTCGCACGGGTCGCTCGCCCGCGCCGCCAATGACGATGTGGGCGGATCGCTGATCCTCCCAACGAAGATCGATTCGGCTGCCGTCCTCCCCCGTGCTTCCGGCGAGTATCAATCGGACGCCCCGGGCGAAGAACGGGTCCAGATGATCACGTGAGAAGAGGAGCGTGGAGAGGGTGTTCACCGCGCCCGACGAGCCGGGCACGGGCCCCAGGTCACGGAGGTCGTCCCAGTACAACCGCAGCGTCGGGACCACGCGTGCCGGGCCATGCGTGGCCGACAGCGACCACGAGCCCCGCTCGCGCCCGGTCGCATAGCCCGCGTTGGCCCGCAGGCGGGTGCGGCCGCCGAGGTGCATCTGGCCTCCGATCCCCAGGAAGAGGCCCTCGGCTCTGTCATACCGGAGGGCATCGGAGAAGGAGGCGATACGCAGGCGGGTGCGCGCGAGTCCTCCCAAGTAGCGCTGCCGCATGATCTTGGCAGCCTCCGCACGGATGCTCGCGAGGGAAGGCGTGGGCGTCAGACCCTCTTCGTCGAGATCGTCGAAGAGACCTCGCTGAAAAGGATACGCGGCCAGCGCTCGACCGGGGGCGATGGTCACCCTCGGTCCCAACAGGATTCCGGGGGGCACGTCGTTGAACTCGTAGTGGCCGATCTCCCACCGGCCACGGATGATGCTCCCGGCCTCGAAATCCAGGACGGGAAGCTCGCGTCGCAGCTCCACCTCCTGCCGGTAGGGGAGCCAATACTTGCCCATCCACAGGGCGTTGTCGAGCGAGATCCGGATGTGGTCGAGGTAGGGGTCCACGTACGACGACGGCGTGAATGTGAACGTCATCCGAACGATCGCGGCGTGCTCGCGGTCGAGGTATACCGACCCGATGAAGCCGGGGGCATCCGGATCCTTCGGGCGGACGCGCACCTCGTAGACGCGGACCTCCCGGCCCTCACCCCCGTAGCGCAGGGTCAGAGAGTCCGCGAGCAGATAGTCGTAGTAGGTCTCGGCTCGAGGACCGAGGGGGTGGAGCACCCGGGAGACCTCGTCCCCGTTCCCGATGCGTATGAAGTCTCCGAAGTCGTCCTGGACGACGGTGAGGTGGTCGAGATGGTACCGGATGTTCGTCGGGAGCACCTTGCGGTCCCGTCGGCCCACGATGCTCTGGTGCGTATGGTCGGGAGCCAGCCAGTAGACGTTCACCGCGAGCTGGTCCGCCTTGATGAGCGTCCGCTCCCCGGTGTCGGGCCGGTCGAGGAAGAAGTACACGTAGCCCCGTGCGAGGGCTTGGTAGGACCGGAACGCCGTGTCCACCACGGCGGCGTGTCGGAGAAGCTGACCCCGCCTCACCAGCGCCAGAACCCGTTCGTCGTTCCAGGACGCCGTCGTCTGGGCGTCGGCCTTCGGCGGTCCCAGGAGCCCTGCCACGACCAGGCACGGGAAGATCCAGCCCGAAGCGGAATGGATTGGGGGACGGCGGCTTCTCAAGGGGATCTGAGGATCGCTGGGAAAGGGGAGCGTCGAGCAAGCAGGGGGAGAGGCGCACGAGTGGTACGCGTGTTCCCGGATGCCGGTTCCCGGGAACGGGAAGGGCCCCGTTCTATGTGAACGGGGCCCTTGGAGCGAGCTGGAGGCCGGCGTCGCCGGCGTGCCCCTTCCGTCAGTTGGCGGTCCAGAATCCCGACAAGGACTCGCCGTGCGGGCTCTCCCTCAACTTCTCGAAGGCTCGGTTGCGGATCTGCCGGATCCGCTCCCGGGTCACGCCGAGGAGCGAGCCGATCTCCTCGAGGGTACGCTCCTCGCCGTCGTCGAGGCCGTAGTAGAGGTAGAGGATCTTCCGCTCGCGCTCGGTGAGATAGGTCTCGAACATGTGCTCGAGAAACTCGCGCCTGGCCAGCGACTCGACGTTCTCCTCGATGTCGGTGCCTTCCGCCCCGGAGAACCGTTCGCCGAAGCTGGCGCTGTCCCGGTCACTCCGGTCGATGGGTGCGTCGAGGCTGAGCTCGGACGCGGCCACCCGGCGCAGCGCGCGAATCGTCTCCAGGGGCTCGCCCATCTCCTCGGCGATCTCCTGGTCCGTGGGGGAGCGACCCAGGCTCTGCGTGAGCTGCGTGTCGGTGCGGGCCAGCTTCGCCAGGTTGGAGTTCTGGTTCAGCGGAATCCGCACCGAGCGAGTCTGTTCGGCCAAGGCCTGGAGGACGGTCTGCCGGATCCACCACACGGCGTAGGAGATGAACTTCACGCCCTTGTCCGGATCGAACTTCTTGACGGCTTTGAGAAGACCCTCGTTCCCGATGCACACCAGCTCGGCCAGCCCCAGTCCCCGGCCCTGGTACTTCTTCACGTAGGAGATGACGAATCGGAGGTTCGCGGTGACCAGTCGTTCCGCGGCCTCCTTGTCGCCTGCCCGGGCCCGGCGCGCGAGCTCTCGCTCTTCCCGCGGGTCCTGAATGAGGGGGTACTTCTCGACGTCCTGCAGATACTGATCGAAGGAGTCCAGGCCACGAGAGGGAGAAAACATCCGTTCTTCCGTTCCTCGATTGGAGACCTTGTGAGGACCTGACTCGGCGGGAGGGTATGCCCTTCTTGGGTGCTTCGCGGTTGCGCCTTCCGAAACGTGACGCGCCACCAACCCAGAATGAGGCAGAATAGACCGAAGTTATAAAAGCGTGTTTCCACGGTCAAAGGGTCTGTCAGCCTTCCGACATGAGTCGCTCCGCGTGGAGTTCGCCGCTCAGGCTCTGCGGCTCCGGACCTCCGAGCCCGAAGAAGAGGCTGAAATCGCGGCCACCCCGGCGCACGAGATCCACGCGTCGAAAGAACGCTCCTTCGTCGATCGCACGGAGCTCGAGGGTCGCCAGATCCAGAAGTCTGGTACCCAGCCATCTGCGGAAGACGAAGGCGGGGCTCGTGCCCCGCAGCACGATCCAACCGATGGAGAACCGCGGAGCTCCGGGCAGATGATATGCGGCGCAGAACGCCCCCCGAGGCCTGCCGTCCGGTGGGTCCGGGTCTTCGGTCAGTGCGGTCCGTACCCAGCCGGGCAGCTCCTGGGGGCCTCTCCACGGGACGCGCCGGAACGGCCGCCATATGCGACCCCAAGCAAGACGCACGGAGAAGAGGAAGGCCCTGGCCTGGGTGCCGGCGGCGGGCAGAAGCAGCACGATGCCCACCAGGGACAGAGCGGCGGCCCATGTCGGGCGGTCCAGCGTGAGCGTCAGGAGTCCGAGTACCCCGACGTCTTCCGCGGCCGAGACCAGGGACGGACGGACCGCCCTGGACTCCTTCAATCTCAACAGGGCGCTTCCGCCCGAGCGGACCGTCTGGGCGGCGGATGCGAGAGCTGCGGCTACCACCACGCCGGCTACGACCAGGAGGATCGGCTGGCCATCGAGGACGAGCAGGGCCAGCAGAGCCCCGGCGAGGGGGCGGATGATGGCGTGGAAGGCATTCCAGATGATTGCGCTGAGCGACCAACGCTCCGCCGTCACCTCCAGCAGGTAGAAGCCACCCGCCATGACGAGAACGCCCGCCGATCCGAGATCCCCCAGTGAGCCCGGGAGCGGGTGGGCCCACCACGGCAGCGACGGCGCGGCGCCGAGGAAGAGTAGCGTCAGGTACAGATCCAAGCCGGCGGCGAGCGCCAGCGGGCAGAGCGCGAGGACGGCGATGGGCAGGGTCTGGAGTGCGCTCACCTTCGACTCCGCTGCAGCTGTGGATCCTCGAAGCCTGCGGTCAGACCCAGGAGCTCTTTGAGCGTGATCCGGAAAACCGGGCTCCGGAAACCTGGTACCCCGACCGGGAAGGCCAAATCGGCACGAAGGACGTTCCTGGTCCCGGCCGGAAAGCCGAAGCGTAACCCGAAGCCCAAGGTCCCGCGCCATCCCGAGTCGATTCCGTAGGGCACGTCGCCGGCCCAGACCCGACCGGCGTCGCCGAAGAGCGTGAAGCCGGTGTCGAACACGCGAGGCATCGGCCAAGGGACGAAGACCCTGTCCTCGACGGTGAAGATGAGGCGTCGCCCCCCGGGAAAATCACTGATCGTGAGCCCGCGCAGGTTCGAGCGTCCCCCGAGCGTGAGCTGGAAGGGGGTGGTCATGTTCCAGCCACCTCCGCCCGAGACGCGTGCGAAGACGGTCTGGTGCGGCAGTCGTCGAGAGCGCAGGTAGGCGTACAGGTCGAGCTCCGCGATCACGTCACTCCAGCCGTTCCGGGCGGGCCCGCCCGAAAGGAACTGACGCCCTTGCAGCTCGAGGTTGCCGAGCAGGAGCGACGGGCCGATTCCCCCCGCCCCGTAGAGTCGCCCGCCGGCGTTCATGGTCTCCGTGTGCGCCTGGCCGACCTCGGGGCGTACCCCTACGCTGCGTCCGACGCTTCCGTCGAACTGGGTGCCGAGGCGCACGTCGGTCTCGCCGTCCAGGGCGTCCAGCCCACGGACCCTGCGGAAGTGCACGTTGCTCTGACCGATCAGGAGCTCCACGCTCGTGATGGAGTAACCGCGCGCCTGCCCGACGAGGAGGTCGGCCACGCCGGTCGGGGCGCTGTCGGTAGCCGAGAAGTTGCTGTTGCGGGCGATCTCCACGTTCGCCGGAAAGCCGTCGAAGTCCAGCGTGCTTCGGGATATGCCGAGTCCCAGCGTCGTGAGGTTTCCGGGATGGCCGACGCGGCCGGCCGCGCGGATCTCGAGACGCTTGTCGAGCAGGGGCAGGAGCACATGGCTGAACGGCTGTTCGCCGCTCGTTGCATACGGGAATAGCTCGTCGTATCGGCGGTAGATCTGGTATAGCGACACGCGTCCGACCTCGCCCAGGAAGGGATAGGCCATCGACTGGTCGACGAACGTGCCGACCCGCGTGCGGCCCGCCTGCAGCGAAGCGATGAAGCGCGTGCCGAGAAAGTGCGGGACGCGCAGGCGGCCGCCGATGTCGCGGCGCTCGTCCCGTTGGCGCAGAAACGCGGACGCGAGGATTCCCCGGCCGAGCAGGTTCTCCTCGGAGACGTCGAGCACCTCGAGCCGCAGGCCGCGGTCGACGGAGACGCCCAGATCCACCTTGGTGGTCCAGTCGTCCTTCGTGCGGACGACCACCTGCTTGTTTCCATCCGGCTCGTCGACCGCCTCCACGTCGGCTTGCGCGAGGAAGCTGTATTGCCGGAGAAGGCGACCCGATTCCTCCAGGAGGAACGGGTCGTAGCAGTCACCTTCCCGGAACAGGAGCTCCCGACGAATGAAGCTCGCGCGCGTCTTGACGTGGAGGGCGTTCGCGAGCCGCTCGATCCACGAAGCCGATCCGTCGGCGCCGCGATCCCCCGTTTCGAAGATGGAGTGGTTGTCGATCAGGATCTGTGAGATTCTGCCGTGCGGGCACACCTGCGCGGAATCGTTCTGCGCGTATCCTGAGCGAGGTGCCACGGACACGAGCAGAGCGGCCGCCAATGCAGCGGTAGCCGCCGCCCGAAGACGTCGACGAAGGGGAGGCGAATCGAGCGAATGGACTGGGTGAATGACGTTCTCTCGACGATCTTCCAGGGTGCAAAGGCCAAAACGCTAATGTAGCCGTGCCCGGGGGGTTTGACATGGGCTCGAACGGGCGTCACGATCAAGCTCACTCCCACACCGTCGGAGACGGATCGACATGGCGAATCGGCGCAAGGAAGCGCTCGACTATCACGCCCAGGGCCGACCTGGGAAGATCGAAGTGGTACCCACCAAGCCGGTCGCGACGCACCGGGATCTGTCGCTGGCCTACTCTCCCGGCGTGGCCGAGCCCTGCCTGGAGATCCAGGAGCATCCGGACGACGTCTTCAAGTACACCGCACGGGGCAACCTGGTCGCGGTCGTTTCGAACGGCACCGCCGTGCTGGGCCTGGGCAACCTCGGACCGCTCGGCGCGAAGCCGGTCATGGAGGGCAAGGGCGTTCTCTTCAAGCGATTCGCGGGCATCGACGTCTTCGACCTGGAGGTCGCCTCGGAGGCCCCGGAAGACGTAATCCGCTTCTGCGAGCTGCTCGAGCCCACCGTGGGTGGCATCAACCTCGAAGACATCTCGGCGCCGGCGTGCTTCGTCATCGAGCGGACGCTGAAGGAGCGCCTGAACATCCCGGTGTTCCACGACGACCAGCATGGGACCGCGATCATCGCCGCCGCGGCGCTGGTCAACGCGCTCGAGGTCATCGGCAAGAAGATCGCCGAGGTGAAGGTGGTGTTCAGCGGAGCCGGCGCCTCGGCGCTGTCCACCGCGACCCACTTCATACGGCTGGGCGTGCCCCGGGAGCATATCGTCATCGTCGACTCCAAGGGCGTGATCTTCGAGGGCCGCGAAGTGGGCATGAACGAGTACAAGGAGCCCTTCGCGTCGAAGACCGAGGCGAGAACCCTGGCCGAGGCGATGGATGGGGCCGACGTGTTCGTCGGTCTGTCGGTGCGTGGGCTCGTCACCAAGGACATGGTCGCGTCCATGGCCTCGGATCCCATCATCTTCGCGCTGGCGAACCCGGACCCGGAGATCCTGCCGGAGGAGGTCGCCGAGGTGCGCGACGACGCCATCATGGCGACGGGCCGCTCGGACTATCCCAACCAGGTGAACAACGTCCTCGGCTTCCCGTTCATCTTCCGCGGTGCCCTGGACGTGCGGGCCCGGGGCATCAATCCGGAGATGATGCTCGCCGCTACGCACGCTCTTGCGGAGCTCGCCCGCGAAGAGGTGCCGGACGTGGTTCGCGGGGCGTACGAGGGAAGCTACTTCAGCTTCGGCCGGCAGTACCTCATTCCCAAGCCTTTCGACAACAGGGTGCTGCTCTACGTCGCGCCGGCGGTCGCGAAGGCCGCGATGGAGACCGGGGTCGCACGCGTCACCTTGGATCTGGACGAGTACCGCGATCGCCTACGGGCGAGCCTGGGACCCGGCCGCGAGGTGATGCGCTGGATGACCAACCGCGCGCGCAGACGGCGTGCCCGGGTCGTGCTTCCGGAAGGGCACAACGAGACCATCATCCGGGCGGCTGTCCAGATGGTGGAGGAGGGAGTGGCCGATCCCATCCTCATCGGGCGGCCGCCCCGGGTGGAAGAGAAGGCGAACGAGATGGGGATCAAGCTGAACGGCGTCGAGATCGCCTACGCCGCCGACATGGAGGCCGAGCGCCACGCCTTCGCCGACCAGCTCTTCAAGGCTCGGGGGCGCAAAGGTCTCACGCTCGCCGAGGCCCGCTGGAACCTGTACAAGCCGATCTACTTCGGCGCGTCCATGGTCAACGCCGGAGACGCCGACGCGCTGGTGGCCGGCATCGAGGCCAACTACGCCGAGATCATCCGCCCTACGCTCCAGGTGATCGGGGTGGATCCCGCCGTGCACAAGGTCGCGGGCCTGTACATGCTGGCTTTTCCCCACCGCGAGCTGCTCTTCCTGGCGGACACGACGGTGAACATCGACCCCGACGCGGAGACGCTGGCGGACATCGCTCTCCAGACGGCCCGCTTCGTGCGCGAGCTGGGGATTCGTCCCCGCATCGCGATGGTCTCGTTCTCGAACTTCGGCTCGGTACCGCACGAGGAGTCGAGGAAGTTGGCCGCGGCCGCCGAGATCGTCCGTGACACCGACCCGGATCTGGAGATCGACGGCGAAGTGCAGGCCGACGTGGCACTGGACGGCGCCATGCTCGAGAGGACCTTCCCGTTCAGCCACCTGAGGGGGCCGGCCAACGTGCTCGTGTTCTCCCGGCTGTCGGCCGCGAACGCCGCCTACAAGCTCCTCTACAAGGTGGGAAACGCCGACGCCATCGGACCGGTCCTGCTCGGGATGCGCAAGCCCGTACATATCCTCCAACGAGGATGCTCGCTGCAGGACGTGCTCAACCTCGCGACCATCGCGTCGGTGGACTGGCAGGCCAGGACGAAGCAGATTTGAGGCACACTCGAGCTTCGTTCGACCAGGGTTCGTTCAACTGCCCATCCTCAGCCTCGCTGCTCCCTCCAGGATGATAGGCCCGCCCCCGGCAGGCGGGGGCGGCACGCAAGAGAGCGCTTCCGAAGGGGGAGCATCGGAACCATGACGATTCAAACCAAAGAGCGCGCCGTCTCCAACGTCCAGTCCTCCAAGCCGGCTCGCGGGCTGGAGATGCACGGGCTCGATCCTGAGAGGCCCGTCCACTGGAACCTGTCTCCGGCCCACCTCTACGAGGCCTCCCTGGCCCGTGGCGAAACGCGCTTGGCGCACATGGGGGCGCTGGCCACGGTCACGGCCCCACATACCGGACGTTCCCCAAACGACAAGTTCCTCGTGCGTGACGAGGTCACGGAGAGCACGGTCGACTGGGGCAAGGTCAATGCGCCGATGGCGCCGAAGCACTGGGAGCGCTTGAGAAGCGACGTCGTCGCGTATCTCGAGGGCCAGGAGCTGTTCGTGCGTGATGCGCAGGCCGGCGCCGACGAGGAGTACGGAATCAACGTGCGGGTCGTGTCCGAGCAGGCTTGGGCTTCTCTCTTCGCCTACAACATGTTCCGCCGGCCGCCGGCCGAAGTGCTGGCCGAGATCGTCCCGGACTTCACGGTCCTGCACGCGCCCCTCTTCCAGGCCGACACCGCCGTCCACGGCACGCGCTCCGCGGCCGTGGTGGCCGTGAACTTCAGCGCCCGGGAGGTCATCATCGCCGGGACGCGGTACGCGGGCGAGATCAAGAAGTCGATCTTCTCGGTGCTCAATCATCTCCTGACCGACCAGGGCGTCCTCCCCATGCACTGCTCGGCCAACATCGGCACCGACGGAGAGGTGGCCCTCTTCTTCGGACTCTCCGGCACGGGGAAGACCACGCTGTCGGCGGATCCGGAGCGGGAGCTCATCGGCGACGACGAGCACGGCTGGAGCGACCGGGGCGTCTTCAACTTCGAAGGTGGTTGCTACGCCAAGACCATCCGGCTCTCACCCGAGGGCGAGCCCGAGATCTACCGGGCCACGCAGATGTTCGGGACGATCCTGGAGAACGTCATCCTGGACGAGGTGACCGCGGAGATCGACTTCGACGACGACTCGATCACCGAGAA
>CAZVYM010000002.1:0-7617 GCA_964630935.1 uncultured Gemmatimonadaceae bacterium
TTCAGCGACGGCCCCGAGGTGTCCTTGAAGGGATCGCCGACGGTGTCACCGACCACCGCGGCCTTGTGCGGATCGGAGCCCTTGCCGCCGTGCGCGCCTCCCTCGATGTACTTCTTGGCGTTGTCCATGGCCCCGCCGGCGTTGGCCATGAAGATGGCCATCAGCACGCCGGTGACCGTGGCGCCCGCCAGGAGCCCGCCCAGAGCTTCCACACCCAGGAGCCAGCCCACCAGCACCGGAGCCAGGACCGCGCTGATACCCGGCAGGATCATCTCGCGAAGGGCCGCCCGGGTGGAGATGTCCACGCACCGGGCCGAGTCCGGTTTGGCCGTGCCCTCCATGAGACCGGCGATCTCACGGAACTGCCGCCGGACCTCCTCCACCATCCCCTCGGCCGCGCGCCCGACCGCCGTCATGGTCAAGGCGGAGACCCAGAACGGCAGGATCCCACCCATGAATAGTCCGATCACGACGAGCGGGTTGATGAGGTTGATCCCGTCACGCTGAAGCCCGACGGCCGAAGAGTACGCGGAGAACAGCGCGAGCGCCGTCAGCGCCGCCGAGCCGATCGCGAAGCCCTTTCCGATCGCGGCGGTCGTGTTGCCGATGGCATCGAGCGAATCGGTGATCTCTCGGGTCGCGGGTCCGAGCCCAGCCATCTCGCTGATACCACCGGCGTTGTCGGCGATCGGCCCGTAGGCGTCCACCGACATCGTCACGCCGACCGTGGCCAGCATGCCCACCGCGGCGATGCCGATCCCGTACAGGCCGGCGAACCAGAACGAGATGAAGATGGCCCCGCAGATGAGAAGCACGGGAATGGCCGTGGACTCCATACCGACGGCGATGCCCGCGATCACGTTCGTGGCCGCGCCGGTCTGGCTGGCGCCGGCGATCCTCTTCACCGGACCCGCGGCCGTGTAGTACTCGGTGACGAGACCGATCGCGATCCCGACGAACGTTCCGGCCAGGATCGCGATCCACGGCCCCAGGCTTGAGTAGACGCGGGCGCCTGCGGCATCCGCCGCGAACGTGATCCCCATGGCCCTCACCACGAAGTACATGGCGACGAGGAACAGTACCGCCGCGATGAACGTGACGTTGCGCAGGGCCGCGGCCGGGTTGGTCCTTTCCAGAACCTTCATCAGGCCGACGCCGACGAGCGACGCCAACAGCCCCACGCCTACCGTCAGGATCGGAAGTGCCACGGCGGCCGCACGGTCCTGGGCCAGAGCCGGGGCGGTACAGGCGATGACGAGCGTCGCCACGATCGAGCCCACGTACGACTCGAAGATGTCGGCGCCCAGCCCAGCGACGTCGCCGACGTTGTCACCCACGTTGTCCGCGATCGTGGCCGGGTTGCGAGGGTCGTCTTCGGGAATGCCGGCTTCGACCTTGCCCACCAGGTCGGCCCCCACGTCCGCCGCTTTCGTGTAGATCCCGCCTCCCACACGCGCGAAGAGGGCGATGGAGCTCGCGCCCATGGCGAATCCGGAGACGATCTCGGAGAAGCGCTTGTACTCTTCCGCGCCGACCGCGCCGGCCCCGATCGTGAAGTAGAGGATGCCGAGGCCCAGCAGCCCCAGCGAGGCCACCGCAAGGCCCATCACGGCGCCTCCGAAGAACGCTACCCGCAGAGCCTTCCCCTGACCATGCTCGTTAGCGGCAGCCGACGTGCGGCCGTTGGCGCGGGTCGCCGCGTTCATGCCGAAGAACCCGGCCAGAATCGAGCAGAGCGCACCCCCGACGTACGCCACGGCGGGTAGCCCGCCGATGGCGAGGTTGAGGAGGATGGCCACGACGACGATGAATACGGCGAGTACCATGTATTCGCGGCGGAGGAACGCCATCGACCCTCGGTGGATCTGCGCCGTGATGTCGATCATGAGCTCGGAGCCCTGGGGCTGGCTCTTGACGTAGAGGTAGATACCTCCCGCCACGAGGAGTCCCACGATCCCGAGGAGCCATGTCCAATCGGTCCATGCGATGAGGTCGGTCATCGGATCGGTATCCTTAGGTTGATTACCGGTTGAAGCGGTTCATGGCAGCTTCCGTGCCTTCGTCGAGCCAGATCTCCACCGCCCGGGTCAACTCCGGCAGGAGCGCCACGATCACTTGTTCGTCCTCTTCGGGCAGGGGAGAGAGCACCCAATCCGCCAGATCGAAATCGTCCGGCTTCAGTCCCACGCCGATTCTCAGGCGAGGGTAGTCGTGGGAGCGGAGGGCCCCCGCGACGGATCTGAGCCCGTTGTGTCCACCCGGGCTCCCGTTGGGGCGAAAGCGGATACGCCCCACGTCCAAGGCCGCGTCGTCGACCACCACGAGGAGGTCGGTCGACGGGTCGAAATCCGTGTCGTTCACGAGCGGCCGGAGTGCCAGGCCGCTCAGATTCATGTATGTCGTGGGTTTGACGAGCCGCACGTCCTGCTCGCCCACCCGACCTTGAGTCGTCCATGCCTTCCCGTCGCGCCTGAAGGGTCCGAGGCCCCAATCGTAGGCGAGCCGGTCCACCACCCACCATCCCACGTTGTGTCGTGTGGCGTCATACTCGGGTCCCGGATTGCCGAGCCCGACGATGGCCTTCATGAGACGCGTCGACGGGCCGGATCAGGCTTCGTCCCCGCCCGCCTCGGCAGCCTCTTCCTCGTCCGCGCCCTCACCTTCACGCTCCAGAGCGGCCTCACCCTCGAGCTCCTCGACCTCCTCCTCGACCTCCTCGATCACGACCCTCGGCATCGCGACGAGGCAGACGACGCGCTCCGGCGGGATGGTGATCTCGACACCCTCGCCGACTTCGATGTCGGATACGTGGATGGAGTCGTCCACATCCAGGTCGGTTACGTCGACCTCGATGGACTCTGGAATCTTCGAGGGAATGCACCGAACGGCAAGCTCGTGGATGACCTGCTCCAGCACCCCGCCACTCTGTTTGACGCCGACCGGGGTGCCGGAGAGGTGCACGGGAACTTCGAGCTCCACCTCGACGCCCTCCTGCACACGCAGGAAGTCGATGTGCACGAGATCGGGCTTGTAGGGATGCGTCTGGATCTCGCGGACCAGGGTCACGAAGGGCTCCCTGACCCCTTCCACCTTGAGGTCCACGAGGGTGTTTTCCACCGAGATCGTCTGAAAGAGGTGCATGGCGTCGTGGGCATCCACCGAGAGGCTCACGGGATCCATACCCTTGCCGTAGAGGACCGCGGGCACCTGGCCGGTCTGGCGGAGCTTCCGCGCTCCGCCCTTCCCCGTGCTCTCCCGCTTCGCGGCCTTCAAGATTGTCTTGGTCGTCGTCATGGTTCCTTCCTGCTGTCCTGTCCCGTGTCGGGACCGCTGCGCGCCGTGGATCCGGCGTCGTCCGTGTTCAGTTGTCCGCCGGAATCTCGAAGAGCTGGCTCACCGACTCGTTCGAGTGGATGTGCTCGATGGCCTTCGCCAGAAGATCGGCCACCGAGAGGATCCTGAGCTTCGAGAACCTGCGCTCGTCCGGAACGTGGATCGTGTTCGTCACGACCAGCTCCTCCAACGGTGCTTCCCGCAGACGCTCGACCGCCCTTCCCGAGAGGAGGGCGTGGGTCGCGCACGCGTAGACGGCCGCGGCACCGCGGTCCTTCAGGGCGAATACGGCGTTGGCGAGCGTGCCCCCCGTATCCACCATGTCGTCGGCGAGGAGACAGGTCTTTCCCGAAACCTCCCCCACGACGTTGAGCACCTCGGCCACGTTGGCCGAGGGCCTTCTCTTGTCGATGATCGCGAACGTGGCTCCGAGCCGCTTCGCGAAGCCCCGTGCCATCTTGGCGGAGCCTACGTCCGGAGCGACCACCACCAGGTCCTCCAGACCCAGGTCCCTGAAGTACTTCGTCAAGACGGGAGCCGCGTAGAGATGGTCCACCGGAATGTCGAAGAATCCCTGGATCTGGTGCTGATGGAAATCGATCGACAGAACCCGGTCCGCCCCGGCCGCCACGATCAGATTGGCCGCCAGCTTCGCTCCGATAGCTACGCGCGGCTGGTCCTTGCGGTCCTGCCGGCCGTACCCGAAGTACGGGAGAACGGCGGTCACGCGCGCCGCGGAGGCCCTCTTGGCCGCATCGATGAGCAGGAGCAGCTCCATCACGTTCTCGGCGGGCGCGGACGTCGGCTGAACGATGAAGACGTCCCTGCCCCGCGCGTTCCTGTCGATCCGGACGAAGATCTCTCCGTCCGCGAAATCCCTGATCGTAACGCCGTCCGGGGACTTCCCGATCCGTTCTCCGATCTCCGCGGAGAGGGGCCGGTTGGCCCGCCCGGAGAGGAGGAGGAGCGGTCCTCGCCTGAAGGTGTCGTCCATGGATGTCGTGTGGGTGGTAGGTCGCCGGGCTCCACGCGCTCACGAGAGCCCAAAAACCTAGAGACGGCATGCCGAAGCGTCAACGATGGGCCCCGCCCCCCGAACCCGTGGGCCCGCGCGCTACCGGCCACTTCCGCGGGCGCGGGCACCGGCGTCTCCCTCGACCTGGAAGCCGCGCGTCGACACGAGCGTGCTTCGGCCGGAGATCCGAGCCTCCAATCGTACCCGGTACCGGCCGGGCTTCAGCTCGGGCAGCTCGAGCGCGAGCCAGTGGAACCCTGGCCCCGGTCGCGAAGGACCCGGCTCGCTCCACGAGAGCGAGAGGGGAGGATCGCCACCCGTGAGATGCAGCCACCTGGAGGCCCTCCCGAAGAGCCCGCGGCCCCGTCGATCGACGCTCAGCCGGTAAGTGACGTCCTCCGGCCGCCAGCCCAACCCCGTCAGCTCCCAAGCAACGGCGATCCTCTGCCCGCGCTCGATGGTGGTGGAGACGAGTGCCCGGCCCACGGCATCTCGCAGAGCGTGCGGCTCCGGTCCCGTGGAGTCGAGGAGGAGCAGATCGGAGAGCGCGGCGACGTCACGCGGCCTCGGGTCCACCTCGAGGCCCGCGCGATAGCGGCCGGCCCGCCGCTCGCCGGGGCTCCACGCCTCGGCAGACAGGATGTATCGGCCGGCCGGTGCCTCCAGGGTGAACCGGGCTTCGGTGTGCCCCGAGACGGTCCGGAGCGGCGTCCCTTCCGATCCGAGCGGAACAAGAAAGAGACCGGCTCGATCCGAGTCTTCCTCGAACGGGTCGGGGGCCAAAGGTGGCGCGGCCCCCACGCCTTCCTCGCCCGAAGAGGTGTCCGCCGGCAGATACGTGGTCGCCACGACGATGAACCGGTCTCCCCTCGGAAAGACGGCGATCTGCGCCTCGATCGGGAGAAGCACCGGCGCGTACGCGGGGGCGTAGAGGCTCCGAGGTGGCGCTTCCTCGGATCGCAGCGCGCCCGAGCTGTACAGGCTGCGTCGCTCCGTCTGCCGAGCCTCCAGATCCGTCGGCCCGGCGCGCACGGGCTCCGACAGCACGTCACCGGTGGGAAGGTACCGCCTCTGCTCCGGGGCGCTGTGGCCGATGGCTCCGCCTTGCCGGAAGAGCGGATCGGACCGCCTGGCTCGCTCCCACCCTACCTCCCAGCCGTTGCGCACCAAGGCCTCCTGCAGGTCGCTGCCCCAGCTCAGTCCGTACGGGTTGTGGGCATCCTCACGAAGGTGCGCCACGGTCCGGCGTGCATAATGCTCGGTCGCCCGATCGTTCCCGGGAACCAGATACAGGGGGTCGGCGAGGATCCAGAGCCTCCGTAGCCTGGGACGCAAGCTGTCGGGTGGAGCGTGCTCGAGCAGATCGCGCGCCTCCCGATCCAGGGCGCGACTCGGGATGCGCCACGCCGCCGCTCGGGAGGAGTCCATGATCGCCAACGCGCGCCCGAACACCCGCGACGCTTCCTCGTAGCGCCCCAACCCGTGCAGGGCGAGGCCTTCCAAGGCGGCGCACCACCACGGATCGACGCCACCACACGCTCGAGCCGAGGCCAAGGCGTCCGACCAGCGTCCGGCCTCGGCCCGATACCAGACCCGCTGACCGAGGATCCACCCGTCTCCGGGAAGACGAGCGCCAGCGCTGTCCAGGCGCGCGAGCAACCGCTCTCGCCGTTCGGTGAGGCGCGGCGACTCCGGGGTAGGACGCCAATCGTCGCGGCCTCCGCGGAGGCAGATGCGGCCGAGGTCCTCGCACGGGCCGGACGGGTCCGTCCAGGCGAGGGGAGAGGACCGCAGTCGCTCCCACTCGAAGCTCGCCTGGGCCTTACGGGCGGCGGCCAGGATCTCCGCGGAGTCCGCCTGCTGGACGACGTCCGGTACACCCGGAGGGGCTGCGGCCTGTCCCCGAAGAGGGAAAGGACCCAGAACGCCGAGGCACACGATACCACATCGGAAGCCCCTGGGAGTCTTCATGGTCGCTGCGGGGCTGACGGTCTCGAGTCGGAGATTGGCCCGGGTGGATTCGAACCACCACCGCCGGTTCCAAAGACCGGTGTCCTGCCATTAGACGACGGGCCAGCAGGGTACTCGTTACGCGGCTCCTGAGAGCACTCGGCCATGCCGAAGCCCCGATCTCGGGCGCGTTTCAGGCACGCCGGGCCTACTTCCGCCATCATCGAGGGCCACCGGAGCCTTCTCTCTGCCCTGACCGGGGCGAGGAAATCACGATCCACAAGGTGTGCACAGGCCGTTGTGCTGGCAATGTGCGCTCCGTCCGGCGCCCAGCCCCGTGAAGAGCGTGTGGAAGCGGGGATCGCCTCTTGCGGGACCGGCCATCGGCTCCCATATCGTACGCTGCCCTCCCGCCCCCAATGGAGCGTCCACCGCGCTCCGCACCCCGCCTGGGAGGGAAACGGACATGACCAGCATCCGCGCGATGCGACGGTGGCTCCCACGGTCCAGCCTTGCGTTGGTCACGTTGCTCGTCGCCTGCAGCAGCGGGACCTCACTCCCGAACTCCCGCCCCATCACCGGGACATGGTCCGGGGAGGGTTTGGGAATCACGCTAACGGCGAAAATCGTCGAGCAGAACGGACAGATCTCCGGAACCGCTGACTTCTCGTTCTCGGCTCAGAAGACCGGCTTCCCTGTGCGAGGCACCCGCTCCGGCCAGGACGTGACGTTCGACCTCTTGCTGGGGAGCTCCGTGTGGACGAGGTACATGGGGGTGATCCAGTCACAGACGCTCATCGTCGGTGAAGACAGCATTCCGGGATATCAGAGCTTCGAGATGAACCTGACCAAGGTGGGATCGTGATCGCCGGGCCGACCAGGAACGAGGCAGAGCACGCGGCGTTCCTCCGGTCCTGGCGGCTCCGTGACGCTCCAGCCTCCGGGACCGGGTCGATGGCGGAGACGCCGAGACGCCTCCTGATGGCTCTTGTCGTCCTACTGGTGCTCACCGCGTGCTCGAGCTCGACGGCACCGAACGGGAATCCGCTGGATGGTACATGGTCGGGTGACTCTCTTGGGTACACACTCACCTTTTCCGTCACGGAGTCGAATTCGTACGTGTCGGGCAGCGGCACGATCTCGGGGAACGGGCTGTCCGAGTCCTTGGACGTAACCGGCAGCTATTACGCAAAGGGTGTCGGACTCACGCTCACAGCTCCGGACAGCAGCACCGTCAGCTACACCGGTAAGCTCGTCTCTCCGGACGAGCTCGACGGCACCCTTTGGCTGTGCGACACCAATGGACGATGCCTGGGAGG
>CAZVYM010000002.1:7717-97348 GCA_964630935.1 uncultured Gemmatimonadaceae bacterium
GTGCCTCGGGCCCGGGCCGGTCGGGTCACGGGCCTCGGGGCTTCGGCTCACGAAACGCTTCCAGCGTGTGCGTCACCGGCGTCGGCCATCCGAGCTCGGATTCCAGCCTGCGCGCGGCGCCTCTCGCCTTCGAGGGGTCCGGGTAGAGCGCGAAGCACGCCGCTCCGCTTCCCGACAGGAGCGTGGGTCTGCCTCCCGTGGCGCTGAGCGCGGCGAGCGCCTTCCCGACTTCGGGGTGGAGCAGCGGCACGACCGTCTCGAAGTCGTTGTGCGCACGGACGGCGACCTGCTCCCAGCTTTCGGGGGCCCACGCCCCGAGCCGGCGCTCCCCCTCGCCGGGACCGAAGCCGGACTCCCGCTGGACCGACAGCGCCCCGTAGGCCGTGCTGGTCGGCACGTGGACCGGTGGCAGGACCAGCGCCAGGGGACGCTCCCCCAGGGTGGGCAGAGGCTCGAGCCGCTCCCCCCTCCCCGTTCCCAGGGCCAGTGTGCTCGAGCCCAGGAAGAACGGCACGTCGGAGCCGAGCTCCGCCGCGATCCGGGCCAGATCCCGTCGCGCGATCACCCCGGGGTGGAGCGCCTCCAGGCCCCGCAGCACGGCGGCCGCGTCGGAGGACCCACCACCCAACCCGGCACCCGCGGGGATCTTCTTCGTCAAGACGATGCGAACGCCCCCCGGCGCGCCCGTCGCGGCGTGGAACGCCCGAGCCGCCCTGAGCGCGAGGTTGCTCTCGGGAGGGCCGAGATCCGGGCCGTCCACCTCGAGGGCGACATCCCCGTCGGTGCGGGTCAGCACCAGAAGGTCGAAGAGCGCCACCGCCTGAAAGAGCGTTTCGAGATCGTGGAATCCGTCCTCGCGTCGACCGAGCACGCGCAGGAACAGGTTGATCTTCGCCGGGGCTTCGACGGAGACCGACTCCGTCACGCCTCGCCCCCCTCGACCCCGCCGGTTTGCAGCTGCTCTTCTTCGATCACGCTCTCCACTCGCTCCTCAGCCTCACCCACTTCCCCGAGGGAGAATCCGAGCTTCCAGGCGTAGGCCAGACCGATGACGGTGATCGGGATCCAGCTGCCGAAGTGATATCCGAACACGAACGCCAGTGCGCGACCCGGCTCCACCCCGAACACGGTCGTGAGCGAGAACCTGGCCGAGGCCTCGAACGTCCCGATGAAGCCCGGCGCGGACGGGATCGCCACGCCGAATCCGACGACGGCCTGGGTGAAGCAGGCGGAGATCATGCCGGTGTCGATCCCGAACGCCTTCATCCCGAGCCAGAACGAGAACCCGTTGTAGGTCCAGAGCACGACCGTCCAGAGGAAGCCGACCCCCAGGAGCTTCGGACTGCGCACGAGGGCGAGCGATCCCGTGAACGCCTCGAGCGCGTCGATCAGGGGGCGCGCCACCGCGCGTGGCAGGATCGTGCCTGCGACGCGATTCGCGATGCGCACGAAGATGCCGGGCCAGATGGCCAGGGCCACCACCCCTACGATGATCACGCTCACCAGCAGGACCGCACCGCGCAGCGCCGTCGCCCCCACGCCGTGCGTGAGCACGCCGGCCACCGGAAAGCCCGGCATGAGCACGGGGACGGCGAGGAAGAGGAGAAGGACGATCCCGTCCAATGCGCGCTCCACCACGAGCGAGCCGAACGCCGCGCTGGCCGAAACCGACTCCATGCGGCTGAACGCGTAGGCCCGCGCGAACTCTCCGACCCTGGCAGGCAGCACGTTGTTGGCCATGAACCCGATGCTGACGGCCGCCCAGCGCGCGTGCAGATCGGTATCGGGCTTCACCGGGGCCAGGAGGACCTTCCACCGTAGCGCACGGATGAGGAAGGACGACGTCGCCACGGCCACGGCGGCCCCGAGCAGCCAGAAGTTCCCGCTGAGGATGTGCGTCCAGACGTCCTGGAAGCGAACGCCGCGGAGCGCCATCCACAGGAAGAGGACCGTAACGCCGAGGCCGATCAGCGCCTTGCCCCAGTGCTTCCTCAACGGGACACCCGCGCGCGGCGGATCAGCTCGGCCATCTCACCCACGGCCGCTTCGAGCCCCGTGAAGATCGCTCGTGAGATCACGCTGTGGCCGATGTTCAACTCCTCGATCTCGGGCACGGCCGCCACCGGCGTCACGTTCTCGTAGGTGAGGCCGTGACCCGCGTGCACCGCGAGGCCGAGGTCGTGCGCCAGGGACGCCATCGCGCAGAGACGATCGAGCTGCTCCGCACGCTCCCGGCCGCGGGTGTTGGCGTATTCTCCGGTGTGCAGCTCCACGGCATCGGCACCGAGATCGACGGAGGCGCGAATCGCCGCCTCGCTCGGATCGACGAAGAGCGACGTACGGACGCCCGCCCCGGTCAAGCGCCCGATCGCCTTCCCCGTGGCGATCCGCTTGGCCTCGGTGGTCAGGTCCAGCCCCCCCTCCGTGGTGATCTCCTCCCGCTTCTCGGGAACGACCGTCGCCTGGAACGGACGGAGCTCACAAGCGATGTCGAGGATCTCTGAGGTCGCGGCGAGTTCCAGGTTCACGATCGTCCGGACGGTCTGCATGAGCAGCCGCACGTCGCGGTCCTGGATGTGGCGTCGATCTTCGCGGAGGTGCACGGTGATCCCGTCGGCGCCCGCCAGCTCCACGAGCACGGCCGAGCGCACGGGGTCGGGCTCGTCGGTGCGTCTCGCCTGACGCACCGTGGCCACGTGATCGATGTTCACGTAGAAACGCATCGGCATCATCGCTTCGTCTCTTCCTCGAAACGTTCCAGAAGCGCCTTTCGGGCGTCGTCGTTCAGCTCGGGTCCCGCGAGACGGGTCAACTCCTTCCCGAGCAGTGCGTAGAGCCGCCGATCACCCTCGTCCAGGGCGCGAAGGTGCAGCTCCACGGTCTCGGTGTCTCCCCGAGCCAAGGGCCCCGTCACGGACGCGGCCAGCCCCAGCTCCTCGATGTTGGCGAGCGTCCCCCGAATCAACGGGAGGATCGCCGGCAAGGCCTCTTCGTGGGGAATCCCTGCGCGTTCGAGGATCCTGCACGCGGCGTCCAGCAGCGGGGGAAGGTAGTTCGAGGCCATGACGGCGGCGGCATGGTACTGAGCCCGCCAGGTCTCGGGCACCGTCAGGATCGGCGATCCGAGCTCCGCGGCCAGCCGGCGGGCGACCGCGACGGCGACCGGGGATCCGCTCACCGCCACGTAGGCCCCCCGCAACCGCTCCGCTCCCGTCACCGGGTGCGCGATCGCCTGCAGCGGGTGGAACGAGCCGACCGCGTACCCGCGAGCATGCAAGGGGGACAGGACGTCCGTGGGCAGGGCTCCGGACAGGTGGAACGCCGCGCACTCCTCCGGAGCCGGCCCCTGCCCCGCCAAGGCGTGCGCCATCTCCGGCAGGACGGCATCCGGGACCGCCAGGAAGATCGCTTCCATGCCGGGCTTCGGAGCCTCGAGCCCGAAGACGTAGCGGGCCGCTCCCTGCGTGAACAAGGGATGAGTCGGCGGATCCGGTCTCCGACCGCAAACCGTCAGCTCGTCGACGGCCCCCGCCTGCGTGAGGGCATACCCCAGCGCCAGCCCTACCCTCCCGGGGCCCACGATGGTCACTGCTCGCGCCGCGCTCATGCCACCTCCTGGATCTGGATGCCCCGGCGGGCCTCCAGACGACCTCTCAGCTCGGCCGGGATGCGCGCTCTGACCGCGACCGTCGCACCCTCGTCGACTCTCTCCATCACCTCACCCTCCCGGTAGAGCGCCGCCAGCGTCTCGCCGTCTACCGAGGGAAACCGAACCATCACGTGGGACAGACGGGCCCGGATGCGCGCCTTCAGCGTCTCCCGCAAGGGCACGAGCGTGTCCGGATCGAGCGCCGAGACGAACACCGCGGCGTGCGCCTCCAGCGTCCTGACCCGCGCCTCGAGGGCTCTCCTCTCGGGCTCCGTCAGACGGTCGACCTTGTTGAAGACCAGGATGGTCTCGTGTCCGCGGAGCCCCAGCTCCTCGACGACCTCGGCGACCACCTGGCGGTGCTCTTCCCGACCCGGGTGCGAGGCGTCGATCACGTGCAGGAGGACGTCGGCCTCCCTGGCCTCCTCCAGCGTCGATCGGAACGATGCGACCAGATGGTGGGGCAGCTTCCGGATGAACCCGACGGTGTCGGTCAGGAGGGCGTGGTGGCCCCCGCCCAGCTCGACCGAGCGCGTCGCCGAGTCGAGGGTGGCGAACAGCCGGTCTTCCACGAAGAGCTCCGAGCCCGAGAGGGCACGCAACAAGGAGGACTTGCCGGCGTTCGTATAGCCCACGAGCGCGGCGCGGAACTGCCCCTGCCGCGACTGCCGCTGGATGTCGCGCGCCTTCGCGACCTCGCGCAGCTTGCCCTTGAGGTCCGCGATGCGCGTGCCGATGAGCCTGCGGTCGGTCTCGAGCTGGGTTTCGCCCGGCCCCCGAAGGCCGATCCCGCCGCGGATTCTCGACAGGTGGCTCCACATTCGACGCAGCCGCGGCAGGAGATACTCCAGCTGGGCGAGCTCGACCTGCATCTTCGCTTCCCGGGAGCGTGCCCGGGTCGCGAAGATGTCGAGGATGAGCTCCGAACGGTCCATGACGCGCACCTCGAGAAGATCCTCGAGGTTCTTGCCCTGCGCGGGACTCAACTCCTCGTCGAAGATGACGAGATCGGCCTCGGCGGTGCGCACGAGGGCCCGGAGGTCCTCTGCCTTTCCCTCGCCGATGTAGAAGCGAGGATGGGGCCGCTCGAGCCTCTGCACGAGCGTGCCCACCACGCGCCCGCCTGCCGTGTCGGTGAGCCGCCCGAGCTCCTCGAGATGCTCATCGCCGACGCGCGGGTCGACCCCGCGCTCGGGAGCCCCCACGAGGATCGCCCGATCCACGGGTGTACGCATGTCGATGAGCTGGGTCGGAATTCTACACCTCCACGCCCGTTCGGGCCGATGGTTCCTCGGTCAAAAGGATACTCAAGTGCTTCGCCTCGTAGAAGGCGCCGGGCCGGGCTCTCCATCCTCGTCTCCCTCGGCCTTCTCCCGGTGCTCCGCGGCCTCCCGGCGCCGCACGGCCCACCAGCGGACCCGTTCGGCCACCACCAGTTCGGGTGCGAAGCGCCCCGGCCGGGAGAAGCGCTCCCCGACGAGCCTCTCCGGAAGGTAGTTCTGGGCCGCGACGCCATCGGGCTCGTTCGGGTCGTAGCGGTATCCCGCCCCGTACCCGAGATCCTTCATGAGCGACGTGGGGGCGTTGCGGATGTGGAGCGGCACCGGCTCGCCGGGAGTCTCCCGAGCCCGCGCCAGGGCCGCCGACCAGGCGGTGTAGGTCCGGTTGGACTTGGGCGCCGTGGCGAGGTAGATGGCCGCTTCCGCCAGCGCCAGCTCCCCCTCCGGCGAGCCCAGGAAGTGGTACGCGTCCCGCGCGGCCATCGCCACGGAGAGCGCGGCCGGGTCGGCCAGGCCGATGTCCTCCGAGGCCATGCGGACCATCCTGCGGGCGAGGAAAAGGGGATCCTCGCCCCCGTCGATCATGCGCGCCAGCCAGTACAGCGCGCCGTCCGGATCGCTCCCGCGTACCGCCTTGTGAAGGGCGGAGATCAGGTTGTAGTGCTCCTCGCCACCCTTGTCGTAGGTCGCGAAGCGATGCTGAAGCGCCTCTCTGGCGGCCCCAAGATCGATGTGCCCCCCGCGCCCGACGAGCCCCGCCGCGGCCTCGAGCACACCCAGCGCTCGTCGCGCATCGCCGTCCGCGGCTTCGGCGATGAAGGCCAGGGCCTCCTCCTCGAGCCGGAGACGCTGGTCCGCCAGCCCCCGATCTTCCGAGGCGAGCGCCTCGTCGAGGATCGCGCGGACATCCTCCTTCGAAAGCGGGTTCAACACGTAGACCGGCGCCCGGGAGAGCAACGGCCGGACGATCTCGAAGGAGGGGTTCTCCGTCGTCGCTCCGATCAAGATGACCGTGCCCGCCTCGACGTGCGGCAGGAACGCATCCTGCTGCGCCTTGTTGAATCGGTGGATCTCGTCGCAGAAGAGGATCGTGCGCCGACCGGTCGCACGCAGTCTCGCGCCGGCCTCCTTGATGATCTCCCTGACACGGCCGATCCCCTCCGTGACCGCGCTGAACGGAACGAACGTGGCCTCGGTCTCGTGCGCGATGACGTGGGCGAGCGTCGTCTTTCCGCTCCCCGGAGGTCCCCACAGGATCATGCTCGACGGTTGACCGCTGTCCAGCATCGCGCGAATGGCCCGCCCTGGGCCCAGCAGGTGGTCCTGGCCGCGGAATTCCTCCGGCGTGCGAGGACGCATCCGTGCCGCCAGGGGAGCGTTCGCGGGTGTGGCTTGCGGGTCGGACGCGCCTTCGGCTCCGGCCTCCGCGGTGCCCCCCGGCGGCGTACCGAAGAGGTCCGGCTCACCCATTGCGGACTTCCATGCCCGTATCCCCGGCGATCTCCCTCGCCTTCATCTCCAGCACTTCGCCGCGATTCCGGTCCGGGTCCTCCAGCACCCACGAGAGCAGACGCTCCAGCAAGACGCCGAACGACGGCCCCGGCTTGTACCCCATCCGGATGAGATCGCGCCCGTCGAGGGCCAGGTCTCCCACCTCGAGCGGCGGCCGAGCGGCCAGGATGTCACGGGCTCTCCGCCAGGACGCGACGACCTTCTCCGGCTCGTCCGCCTTCCCGGACCGGGCCCGGACGTCGGCCCGAGCCAGGTCGAGCCGCGCCACCGCGGACAAGCGTCCCCGACCCACCGTGCTCAGCCACCGCCGGACCGCCTCGTCGTCGGCGTCGGCAGGTGGGAGCGTGGGCGCCACGGCGCGTCGCAGGGTCTCGTCGACCTGTGCGTTGGAGAGCCTCAGACGCAGCAAGATACTCGCGGCCGCGTCGGCATCCAGACCACGAAGGAGGGCGGCCAGACGAAGAAACGGTCGGGCGCGAGGAAGTCGGTCCACGATGGCCAGGGTCTCGCTCCACCCCCCTGTCCCACCCCGCTCGTCCCTCTTCACGAGTGCCGTCAACTCGGGATAGAGCACGTCGAGGGCTCCCGAGGTCCGGTACAGGTCGAGCGCCAACGACGGCGTGGGGTCGGCCTCGAGGATCTTCGTGAGCTCCTCGCGGGTCCGCTCGGCGGAGAGCGCCGGGAGACGGTCCACGCCCGCCATCAGCGCCGACCACGTATCCGGATGGATCCGCAGCTTGAAGCGTCCCGCGAAACGCAGCGCACGGAGGATTCTCAGATAGTCCTCCGCGAAGCGGCTCGCCGGCACCCCCACCGTGCGCAGCATCCCCTCGTCCAGGTCGTGGATCCCCCCGAACGGATCCAGCAGCTCCTCCCGGAGAGGATGCCAGGCGATTGCATTGATCGTGAAGTCCCTCCTGGCCAGATCCTCCTCCACGGTCTCGGCGAAGGAGACGACGGCGTGTCTTCCGTCCGTCTCCACGTCCCGGCGGAACGTGGTCACCTCGTAGAGGGTGCCGTCCCGGGCGAGCACGCCCACCGTGCCGTGCTCGACGCCGATGGGCACGGTGCGCCGAAACAGCTTTCGCACCTGACCGGGGCGCGCCCGGGTCGTGAGATCCCAATCGACCGAGGGCAGGCCGAGCAGCACGTCGCGGACGGCGCCTCCGACGACCCAGGTCTCGTGACCCGCGTCCTCGAGCGTGCGGGCGATCCACCGGACCGCCGGTGGAGCCGAGGGACGTGGATGGGTCACCCCACGAGCACCGAGCCGCCGTTGACGTTGAGGATCTCGCCCGTCACGTGGCGGCCGAGCGCCGAGCAGAGGAAGACGATCGGCCCGGCCACATCGTCGGCGCTCGCGATCCTGCCCAGGGGAATCGAAGCGGCGATCCGGTCCCGGGCCCCGTCCGCGTAGGCGGGCTCCGCCATCTCCGTGTCGACCCAGCCGGGCGCCACGCAGTTCACGGTCACGCCCCTCGGCGCTAGCTCGACGCAAAGGCCCTTCACGAGGGAGATGAGCGCCCCCTTGGTGGCCGCATAGTCGCCATGATAGGCCTCGCCCCGCTGTCCCGCCGTGCTCGACACGAGAACCAGTCGCCCACCGTCGCGCAGTCTGCGGGCGGCGGCCCGGCTGGTGTAGAACACCGAGTGGAGGTTCGTCCGGACCGTCTCGTGCCATTGCTCGTCCGACATCTCTTCGATCGCCACCTCGGGCACCGCCCAGATCCCGTGGTTCGCCACGAAGATGTCCAACCCGTCGAACTCCTGGTCGCACCGGGCCAACAGGGCCTCCGCGTCCTCCGCGCGGCCGAGGTCGCCACTCTGGGCCCAGGCGTGCACGCCCAGAGCCTCGAGCTCCGCGACTACCTCTTCCGCCGCATCACGACGCGCCCTGTACGCGATTCCGACGGACGCGCCGGCCCGAGCCAGCATCCGGGCGGTCGCCCGGCCGATCCCCCTGGATCCCCCGGTGACGAGGGCGTTCTTGTTCCGCAGATCGATCAGCTCGGTCACGTCTCGCCTCCCGGGGCCCGAGGGTCACGGGACGCGGGCATCCACTTGCCCCCGAGCTCGTCCCGGTGGTGTCGCTCCGAGAGCAGGATCTCGGTCAGCACGGCACGTGTCGGCTCGTCTCCGACGAGCGCGACCGCCTCCTCGTACCAGGCGACCTCCTCCTGCTCGCGGCGACGGGCCTCGCCCTCCCACGCCTCCAGAGGGACGTCGGGCTGCGCAGGAACATCGATCGCCTCCGCATGGCCGCCCAACTCGAGAAGTCGGGCCGTCAGCCGCGAAAGGTGGTGCTGCTCGTCCGCGAGCAGCGCATTGAGCCTTTCGGCGGCCGAAGCGTCACCCGCCTCCTCCGCCCGCGCCGTCAGGCCGCGGTAGAACAGGGTCTGAGCGCGCTCGCGCCGCCGACCCTCGCGCAGCAGCTCGAAGACGTCGGTGTCGCTCATCCGTCGTGCTCCCTCACGGTGCGGTCCACCAGATCGCACACGATGTGCTCGATGGCCAGGTGGACCTCCTGCGCTCTCGCGGTCACGTCCGTCGGCACCACGAGGGCCAGGTCGACCCTGTCGTTCAGTCGTCCACCGCCCTTGGCCAGAAGGGCCACGGTGCGAAGGCCCAGAGCGCGGGCCGCGTCGGCCGCCAGGAGGAGATTTCGCGACTCCCCGCTCGTCGAGTGCATGATCAGCAGGTCGCCTTCCGCGCCGAGCGCCTCCACCTGCCGGGAGAAGACCGTATCGAAGCCGTGGTCGTTCCCCTCGGCCGTCAGGATCGAGCTGTCCGTAGTGAGGGCGATGGCCGCCAGGGCTCGGCGTTCCTTCGAGAACCGCACCACGTACTCCGCGGCGACGTGCTGCGCGTCCGCCGCCGAGCCACCGTTCCCGCAGAACAGGAGCTTGCAGCCCGAGTCGAGCGTCTCCTCGACGGCCGTGGCCAGCGCGGCGATCGGCTCCGCGAGATCCTCGGAGACCTTGCGCACCAGATCCGACAACCCTCCCAGCTGTCCGCGAGCCTCGCGGCTCCAGTCCTCCTTACCGATCACCGACCCCCCAATCTCAGTACGTGCCTCATCTTGTTCCAGAAGCCCCGCTCGGGCGGTAGGGACGGCACCGGCAAAGGCTCCTCGTCCTGGAGAACCCGCCCGGTGTTCGTCACGCACAAGGTCGTCAGCGACTCCGTGGCTCCGAGCTCCGTCAGTGCGTCCCACGCTTCACGTTTGTAGAGCTTCCGTTCCGCCCTCCCGTGGAAATCCGAGGAGAGATAGTGCACCCACCCCCGTCGCAGGAGGCGGAACGCCGTCGTCCGGGCTTCGGAGCCGTAGCGTCCGTCCAGCGATCCGTAGTTCACCTGGATGAACGCTCCCGCATCGCGCCACCGGGCCACCAGATCGAGCTCGGGATCCATCCCGATGTAGCGCTCGGGATGAGCCACGATCGGTCGGTACCCGTCCTGCCGAATGCGACGCAGCACCTGGATCGTGCCGGGCGGAATGTGCAGCCTGGGCCATTCGACGAGGACGAACGAAGTCCCACCCAGCCGCATGCGCGGATCGTCGAACGTCACGTCCGGCACGTCCAGCATCACCTCGTGGCCCCTGAGAAACTCGATGTCCGGGAATTCCCGCCCCACCACGGCCGCCGCCTCTTCCCACGCCTCGCTCACCTCGTCGAGTCGTTCGCCCAGCGCGATCGGCTCCAGGGTGAGGCTCCCGGCGAGATGCGGCGTGGTGATGATGCGCCGAATGCCCTCTTCGGTCATCCGGCGCACCGAGTCGCGGACGTCCCCGATCGTCCTCGCACCGTCGTCGACACCGGGGACGAGATGATTGTGGATGTCCGCGAGCGGCCGTAACCCACCCCGCTCTTCCTCGAGCGGCGCGTCGTCCGAAGGCGTTGCGTTCACCGGTTCGTCGGGCGATGCGCTCACTCCTGTGCGACCTCCTCCACCAGGTGCGCCAGCGCACCGGACGGATCGGAGGATTCGAGGGCGGCTTCACATGCGTAGGTGACGAACGCGTCGGCGGTAAGGAGGTGCAGCGCACTCTCCCGCACCGGCCCGAGCGTCGCGCGGGCTCGGTGGAGCTCCGCGCGTCCCCGGTCGGTCAGGGCGCGCAGCGGCTCTCCCACGGCGTCCTCGACCGAAAGCCACTCCACCAAGCCGGCTGGGGGCGCCGGCCGTCTCCGCATGAGCCAGTCGGAGGACGCGCTCATCTTCCCCGACCCTCCAGCAGCCGGCGGACGACGTCGGCCCCTGACACCAGCGCGTCGTCTAGACGGGAGGGATCCTCGACACCGGCCTGCGCCAGGTGAGGCCGACCTCCTCCCTTGCCGCCGACCACCGACGCGACCTCGCGCACCACCGCGTCGGCCCGGACGCCGCGGGAGATGAGGTCTTCGGTGACGAACGCGAAGATGGCCCTCTTCTCCCCGGGCATCTCGGCACCCACCAGCGCCACGCCCGGCCGGCCCGCCGACAGGAAGGCGTCGCCCCACTTCCGTGCGTCTTCCGCGCTTCGGGTGCGCAGCTTCAGGGCCCGGAACTCGGCGGTGCCTCCACCGTCGAGCGCCAGAGACTCCTTGGAAAGGTCCGTTTCGCCCGAACCTCCCTCCTGGCGCAGCTCGTCGAGAAGTCCCTCCAGCTCGCTCTTCTCGGCCAGGAGCTGCTCGACCCGATGCGTCAGATTGTCCGGTTGGGTGCGGAGCGTCTCGGCGACCTCCTCGAGCCGACGCTCACGTTCCTTGAGGTGAGCGAAGGCCATGGGGCCCGTCAGCGCCTCGACCCTCCGCACGCCCGCCGCAACGCCGGTCTCCCCGACCAGACGAAAGACGCCGATCTCGCCGGTATGGCGGACGTGCGTACCTCCGCACAGCTCCATGCTCACGGAGGGGATCTGCACGACGCGCACCTCGTCGCCGTACTTCTCGCCGAAGAGTGCCATCGCCCCCGCTTCCACCGCGTCCGGGTAGCTTCGATGATCGATCAGCACGGGGTGGTCGGCCCAGATCTCCCGGTTCACGATGGCCTCCACGCGATCACGCTCCACTTCGGTCATGGGCTTCGCGTGAGCGAAATCGAAGCGGAGCCGGTCGGGCGCCACGAGCGATCCCCGCTGGACGACGTGCTCGCCCAGCACCTGCCGCAGCGCCGCGTGGAGGAGGTGGGTGGCGGTGTGGTTCCGCTCGGTGTCGTGGCGCACGTCGCGCGGGACCACACCTTCCACGGCGACCGGGGCCTTCGGCTCCGCGGGGAACACGCCTTCGATGGATCCGAAGACCGCCGTGCGGTCGTCGATCTTGCGGACGTCTTGCACCCGCAGCGTCCATCCGTATCCCCGAACCTCGCCATGGTCGGAGACCTGCCCCCCGCTCTCCGCGTAGAACGGATTCTCCCGAAGCTGTAGACCGAGCGTGTCGCCGTCCCACTTGAACGCCAGGACGTCGGTCTCCACGTCCACGGTCTCGTAGCCCACGAACGTCTGGGACGCCTCGCTCAGCAGGGTCCAACCCTCCCGGTCGAGATCCTCCTCCACGGCGATGCCCGCCCGGGCGCGGTCCGCCCGAGAGCGTTCGCGCTGAGCTTCGAGCGCCCGCTCGAAGCCCTCGAGGTCGACCCGGAAGCCTCGCTCCTCTGCCATGAGCTGGGTGAGGTCGAGGGGAAAGCCGAACGTGTCGTACAAGCGGAACGCCTCGTCACCCGGGATCGTCGCGTCACCGCTCGAAGCGGCACCTGCCCGCGTCAGCTCCTCGAACCGAGCGAGTCCGCCCTCGATGGTTCCCAGGAAGCGCTCCTCCTCGGCCCTCGTGGTCCGGACGAGGTGCTCCCTCCTCTGGGGAAGCTCCGGGTACGCCCCGCCCATCTTGTCGACCACGGCATCCACCACGCCGACCAGGGCGGGCTCACGCACGCCCAACAGCCAGGCGTGGCGAACCGCCCGGCGCAGGATACGACGCAAGACGTAGCCGCGCCCTTCGTTCGATGGGAAAACACCGTCGGCCAACAGGAACGCCACGGCCCTCGCGTGGTCCGCCAGAACCCGATAGCTCACGCTCTCGTCCCGGTCCGCGTCGTACGGTCGGCCCACGATCTCCCCGACCCTGTCGAGCAGCGGCAAAAAGAGGTCGGTGTGGTAGTTGGAGTCCACGCCCTGAAGGACGGCTGCGATCCGCTCCAGACCGGCTCCCGTATCGATCGAAGGTGCGGGAAGCGGCTCCAGGTTGCCTTCGGCATCGCGGTCGAACTGCATGAAGACCAGGTTCCAGAGCTCGACGATGTCTCCGGCGTCTCCGGCAGCCACGAAGGAGTCGAGGTCCATCTGGCCGGGCGGCTCGGCTCGCAGGTCGTAGTGCAACTCCGAGCAGGGACCGCAAGGGCCCGTGTCGGCCATCTGCCAGAAGTTGTCCTTGTCGCCCAGACGATAGACCCGATTCCCGGGGAGACCGACCTCGCTCTCCCACAGATTCGCCGCCTCGTCGTCGGAATGGTGGACGGTCGCGTAGAGGCGATCGGCATCCAGTCCGAGAACGTCCGTCAAAAACTCCCAGGCGAAGCGGATGGCGTCACGCTTGAAGTAGTCCCCGAAGGAGAAATTGCCCAACATCTCGAAGAACGTGTGGTGGCGAGCAGTACGGCCCACCTCCTCGAGATCGTTGTGCTTTCCGCCCGCGCGCACGCATTTCTGCGATGTCGCGGCACGACGGTAGGGGACGTCGGTCTGCCCCAGAAAGACCCGCTTGAACTGCACCATGCCCGCATTCACGAACAGGAGCGTGGGGTCGTCCTTGGGGACCAGTGACGAGCTGGGGCGTACCGCGTGTCCCCGCTGCTCGAAGTAATCGAGAAACTGCTTTCGGATCTCGGCGGCCTTCATTTCGCCCGCGTGTTTCGTGGCCAGGTGAGCTCATCCGCGTGGAGCACGCAAGCTCCGCGGAATGCAAGAGATCCTAAGGTAACCGGACCGAAGGAGCGGGCTCAACGGCGGATCGGGGCCGGCCGCGCCCTCCGCCGCCCCGCCCCACCCGGTACCGCCTCGGGGCAAGTGGTTCAGTCGTCCGACGCAGCGTCGTCTTCGTCCGAGTCTTCGTCCGCCGACTTCAGATGGCCCGGAAGCTCGAGGGCCGCCCGGAGCCGGGTCTCGATCTCGCGCGCGATGTCCGAGTTCTCCAACAGGAACTGGCGGGCGTTCTCCTTGCCCTGCCCCAGACGCAGATCTCCGTACGAGTACCACGAGCCCGACTTGTCGACGATCCCGTTGTCGACGCCCAGATCGATGAGCAGCCCGTTGTGGCTGATCCCCTCGTTGTACTGGATGTCGAACTCCGCCTGCCGGAAGGGAGGCGCGCACTTGTTCTTCACGACCTTGACCCGAGTGCGGTTCCCGACCACCTCCTGACCGTCCTTGATCGCGCCGATGCGTCGGATGTCCAGTCGGACGGAGGCATAGAACTTGAGGGCCCGCCCGCCGGAGGTGGTCTCCGGGTTCCCGAACATCACGCCGACCTTCTCGCGAATCTGATTCGTGAAGATGACGGCGGTGTTCGAGCGATTCACGGCCCCGGTAAGCTTGCGGAGCGCCTGGCTCATGAGGCGAGCCTGCAGGCCTACGTGGGAATCCCCCATCTCGCCCTCGATCTCGGCCCTGGGAACGAGCGCGGCCACCGAGTCGATCACGACGACGTCGACGGCATTGCTGCGGATCAGCACCTCGGCGATCTCGAGCGCTTGCTCACCCGTGTCGGGCTGGGAGACCAGAAGGTTGTCGACGTCCACCCCGAGCTTGCGGCAATACCCCACGTCCAGCGCGTGCTCCGCGTCGATGAATGCCGCGATCCCCCCGGCCTTCTGGGCATTGGCGATGATGTGCAGGCAGAGCGTGGTCTTCCCGGACGACTCCGGCCCGTAGATCTCGCTGATGCGCCCGCGCGGCATCCCTCCGATTCCGATGGCGGCGTCGAGGTTCAGCGCGCCCGTCGGGATGGCCTCGATGTTGACCTTGGCGCCCTCGGCGCCCATGCGCATGATCGCGCCCTTTCCGTACGAGCGCTCGATCTGCGTGATGGCCGTGTCGAGAGACTTGTGCTTCTGATCAGTGGTTTCCGTGGTCGCCATCTCGCCTCCGTCGGATCGGGCCCCCCGACGCGGGGAACCGGCTCTCAAGGTACAAGACCCGAAGATAAAGCGAAAGTACCGTCGGGCCCTACGGATGCCTCTCCGGAGACGGCCGGCGGACCCGCCGCGCGTTCCCCGTCGACTCTCCGCGACACCACACTAGGGCAAGAGACGGGTCTCGGGAATGCTCGGACGGGAGGGACGGAAGGAACGACCGGAGCCACGGGCCCGGCCGTCGGCGACGACACCTGCCGGCCCCGCAACCGGAAAGCCTTGCCACGGAAGGGCAAGCCACCCGAAGTTGTCGATTGTCTTCCGCCTACCCTCGAGGATCCATGGACCAGAGCTCGACGACCCCGGAGCGGCGAAGGTTCCGTTTCGAGGGCCTCACCCACGACTCGACGACCAACGGGCGGTGCTCCGTAGGCGTATCCCTGGAGTGGTGTGGACGGGTCCACACCGGAAGCTCGGAGGGACTCGAGACCCTCCAGGGCAAGATCCGCTCAGCTGCGGAAGCGACGCTCGCAGCGGTAGGCGAGGCGGCGGGCGACAGCATGAAGCTCGAGGTCATCGGGGTGAAGGCGGTCCGCGCGTTCGACGGTTGGGTCGTCATCACCTCGCTGCATGCGGAGGCGTCGGGAAGGAGCTATCGGCTGCTGGGCAGTGCTTCCTGCGAGGCGGACGAGGAGCTTCTCCGCGCCGCCGTGATCTCGGTCCTCGACGCGGGCAATCGTGTCCTCGAGCGCTACGTGAAGACCGAGTGACCCGGCGGGTTTCCCCGCCGAGATTGTCCCGCGCCTCCCGGCCGCGTACTCTTGCGCCACTGCCCTCTACGCTCACCCATGCAACGGGGCCCCGAGGGCCCGGAGGACGGAATGCGCATCCCCCGACGACAGTTCATCCACACCGCGGCCCTCGGAGCGCTCGGCTGCGCCGGCGCCGGAACGACCGGAGCCGGATCCGAATCGCAGGACAGCGAGGGACTTCCCGCCGCGATCCAGGCCCTCCAGCCCATGACCGACGGGATCACCCCCATCACGGATGACGAGCGCCGCGCACGCATCGCGAAGGCCCAGCGGCTCATGGCCGAGCAAAGGCTCGACGGCATCTTCGTGGAGGGGACGACCAGCTCCGACTACTTCGTCGGGATGCGCTGGGGACAGAGCGAGCGGACCTTCGGTGTGGTGATTCCGGCGCAGGGCGATGTCGCCTATGTCTGTCCGAAGTTCGAGGAGTCGCGCGCCCTCGAGCTCATCCGCTTCGGGAACGACGTCCGGACCTGGGAGGAGGACGAGAGCCCGTTCAAGCTCATCGCGGACATCGTGCGGGACCGAGGCGTGCGCCATCACCGAATCGGGATGGAGGAGCGGGTCCGCTACTTCATCGCGTACGGCGTGGGCCGAGACGCTCCGGACATGGAGGTGACCGACGCCACTCCCGTCACGGCGGGCTGTCGGGTCTACAAGTCTCCAGCGGAGATCGCGCTCATGCAGCGCGCCAACGACGCGACGATCGCCGCGTATCGCGCGGCACTCTCGACGCTCTACGAGGGGATGCCCCAGGGCGAGCTCTCGGCCAACGTCGCAGCCGCGTTCCGGCAGCTCGGTTTCACCGGTGGCGCCAGCGCACAGTTCGGCCAATGGACCGCCCTACCCCACGGGAGTCGCACGCCGCAGACGTTGAAGGAAGGCGACGTCGTGATGATCGACGGTGGTACCGGCGCCGAAGGATACCGGTCGGACATCACCCGCACGGTCGTCTTCGGGAAGCCGACACAGCGACAGCTCGACGTCTGGAACCTGGAGCTCGAAGCGCAGAACGCCGCGTTCGAGGCGGCACGGCCCGGAGTGCCCTGCGAGGCCGTCGACGCGGCGGCGAGGAAGGTCATCGTGGACGCGGGGTTCGGTCCGGGGTACAAGACGCCGGGTCTACCTCATCGCACGGGGCACGGCATCGGCATGGACGGGCACGAGTGGACGAACTTCGTGAAGGGAAACAAGACGCCGCTCACGCCCGGCATGTGCTTCAGCGACGAGCCGATGATCGCGATTCCGGGCGAGTTCGGCATTCGCCTCGAGGACTGCATCTACACGACCGAGACCGGAGCACGCTTCTTCACCCGGCAGGCCGCGGCGATCGACGATCCTTGTCCCGCCGGAGAGCCCAGGGCCACCTGAACGGCTCGGAAGCCCGCCCAGCGTTTCGGGGGAGCGCTGCAACGGGTCGGGAGCCCGGCGCGGAGTGCGTCCCCCGGGCGCGACGAGCAGGTACATCGGGGCCGTGAAGCCCGAGGCCCGCCGCGGGAAACCGTGGCGGGCCTTTCGTGATGTTGCACCAAGCGATCGCTTCGAGCCCGGGTCGAATGCCGGTTCGGGGTCGATGGGCCGGTCAGCCCCCCGGCGGGTGACGAACGGCACGATACGCCCGCCAGACGTCCGGCCTCACGGGTACGTAGACCGTCCCGTAGGGAGGCTCGGCGCCTCGTTCGGCGAAGAGCGGCACACCCATGCTCTCCCCCACCCGCACGATCGCGCCGCAGTCCAGTCGCTCCTCCTCACCCGCCCTCCCGTAGGAGCGGCCGTCCATGCGGACCGGCGCGCCGCTTCGATACCAGTCCGTGCCGCCCGCGTACGATCCCGAGAAGACCACGGAGGGTCCGAGCGTCCGGATCGAGACACGGTCCGGGCCGACGAGCGTATCGCCCCGCGCGTCCACGCGCACGGTCACGCTTCGCCCCGTCGCCAGGCAGAGGGAGACCGGGGTCCCTTCGGGAAGGCTCGACACGTCACGGGTGATCAAGACCGTGTCCGGCGGCGGCGCCGGAAGCTGAACGACCTTCTGTCGGACACGCTCCATGAGATGCGGTTTGCAGAGGAAGCCGCCCGATCCCGGACACACGGCGAGGGACGCCATGACACCGAGCTTCGGCCTCAGGTACTCGCTGTAGTACCCGCCGGTCGGCCTCCCGTAGTTGGCCGCCAGGTACTCGGCGCCGATGCGCACCCCCTTCACGTCGAGCTGGGCCCCGAGGTTCACGTCGAATCCGTTGTACTCGCCCATCACCGTCAGGACGGACGCCGCACCGGTCCGCATGTGTACCGCCGAGCCGAAGAACCAGCCGTTCGTCGAGGTCTGGCTGTAGAAGGAGAGGTCCGATCCCGCCTTGAACATCCCCGATCCGTATCCCAGCGTGAAGGTCAGGTCGTTCTCGGGAAGGAAGCCGCCGTCGTATCCGCGCACGTGGGCCGATGCGACCCCGTAGAGGGTGAGGTTCGTGTCGACGTTCGGGAGACCCACCCACGAGTGCCGGAAGCGGGGGTCGGGAAAGCCGAGCCTGTTCGGCTCGTAGTCCGCACCGCCGCCGAATCGGGGGCTGGCCACCCAGCGCCCACCGACGGCCAGGGCGAGCCCCTGGGCTGCGGGGCGCAGCAGCTGCACGCGGCCGAAGAAGCCCCAGATGTCACCACCGTCCGCGGCGTCGCCGAGCGACTGGACGGTCGCGCCCACCTCCGCGCGGTCGAAGAGCCCGACCGCCACGGACCCGTCCTGGTAGTACTCACGCCGAGGCGGTCCGTACGCGGTCGTCACCCCGAACGGGTTCACCTCGACGGTCCGATCCAGCCTCACGAAGGATCCGGAATAGGTTCCGGTGATCTCCAGGTGCGGGAGAACGCTCGCCACCGGGACGTCGATGAGCCCCGATCCGTAGCGAAGCGTGCTCGGCATCGTGGTGGTCTGCGCCCGGGCCGCCGAAGCCTGCCCGAGCATTCCGACGGCTACGACGGCCCGGAGCCAAAGCCTCCGGGCCCGGACGGTCTTCACGTCCGGCGCCCCGACCCTACTCGCCGAGGCGATCCGCCAGCGTGGAGATGCGTCGGGCGATCGATATCACCCAGCCGAAAACCAGGATCCAGGCCAGCGCATACGCGAGGAAGACGAAATGGTAGGGCCGAAGGCTCTGCCCCGCGAGTGCCGATGCACCTTGCTGGGCGCCCACGGGGAAGGCGGTGATCAGGGTCGTCGCGAGGACGACGAGCGAGGCACGAACGAAGACACCGAGTTTGGACGTCATGGCTTTCCCCTCAGCCGGCGGCGTTACGCTCCTGGACGGCCACCGCGTGGCGGGCCACCTCCAGGGTATAGCGATGCAGGAAGAGCCCCCAGAACAGGAGCGTGAACGAAACGAGGCCCACCATCAGCGTGATCAGCATCTGAGGCGCGAGTGTCGGCCCTTCGGGCTTCATTACGACGGGCCCGGGGTGGAGGGAGCGGAACCAGACCACGCTCAGGTGGATGAGCGGGATGTCCAGCGCTCCGACGATCCCTACCACGGCCGCGAACCGCTTGCCTCGCTCGGGATTCTGTGACGAGGCCCGCACGAGGAAGTAGCCCACGAAGATGAACCAGAGGAGCAGGGTCAGCGTCAGGCGCGGCTCCCAGGTCCAGTACGTGCCCCAGGCGATCTTGCCCCACAGCGGGCCGGTGAGGAGGACGATGGTCGTGAAGACCATGCCGCCCTCCGCCGCCGAGAGGGCGGCCTGGTCCAGGTGCTCTTCGCCCAGCCAGAGATACATCGCGCTGCACAGCGCCACCACGCCAAAGGCCATGAAGGCCACCCAGGCCGAGGGGACGTGCACGTAGAAGATCCTCTGGATCACGCCTTGGTTCAGCTCGGTCGGCACCCAGAAGAACACCAGGACGTGCAACACGAGCACGCCGACGACTCCGAGCGCCGCCAGGGCGGTCCCCGCGGTACGCCATCGCTTGGACGTCATCATTCCTCCACTACGAAACGGAACAGCCCCGCGCCGGCCGCCACCGCCAGGATCGCGAAGGCGGCCAGCATGCGAACGTTCGAGGAGATCTCCGCCACCGGACGCCCCATCAGGAGCCTTCCGGTCGCCGAGACTCCGTAGATGATCATCGGGACCAGGAGCGGAAAGACGAGAATGGGCAGAAGCGTCTCGCCCATGCGCGTCCCCGACGCGACGGCGCTGAACAGCGTGCCGAGCGCCACGAAGCCCAGCGCCCCGAGCGCCAGGACGAAGATGAGGATCGCGGGACTCGGCCCCAGATCGAGATCGAAGAAGAGCGCGAACACCCCGACGACCAGGAGCGCCACCACGAAGAGGAGCAGGAAGTTGGCCGTGGTCTTGCCCAGGAAGATGGCGTCCTTGGGCGCGGGGCTCGTGAGCACGCCCTGGAGGGCGCCGTCCTGGGCCTCCAGGTAGAAGGTGCGCCCGAGGCCCAGAAGACCACCGAAGACGATCGTCATCCAGATGAGTCCGGCGGCGATGTCCTGGGGCCGGACGACCGTCGTGTCGATCGAGTAGTTGAACAGAATGCCGGCGAGAACCGCGAAGGCGGCCATCGCGGCGATCCTCTCCCTCGTCCGGAGCTCCAGGAGCAGGTCCTTCCACACGATCGCGTAGACCTGGCCGAAGTAATCCCTCATCGGGTCCCCGCCCTGTCCACCACGTGGTGGTAGAAGTGCTCGAAGGCCGTCGCGTCCATCTCGCCCCGCGCACCCTCCCAGGCGAAGCGGCCTCGCACCTGGATCGCCACCCGGTCCGCCAGCTCCAGCCCCTGGGCGAGGTTGTGGGTGACCATCACGACCGTCCGTCGCCCGTCGCCGAGCGAGCTCAGGACGTTGCGGAGCACAGACGACGCGTACGGGTCGAGCCCCGTGTAGGGCTCGTCGAGCAGCACCAGGTCGGGATCGTGCAGCAGCGCCCTCGCCAGGGAGAGCCGCTGGCGCATCCCGTGCGAGAGCTGGCGGGCCTCGAAGCCGGCCCGATCGGCCAACCCCACCTGCTCCAGGCGCTCCGGGATTCTCTCGTTCAGGTCCCGCAGGCCGAAGAGCTTTCCGAAGAAGCGGAGGTTCTCCTCCACCGTGAGGTGGGCGTAGAAGTAGCCCTGGTGGGAGAGGATGCCGATCCGGCTCCGCCAGCCCGTCTCCCGGTAGTCGAGGCGCTCGCCTCCGACCACGATCTCACCGGACGTGGGGCGCAGGCTGCCTCCGAGAAGACGCAGCAACGACGTCTTGCCCGCCCCGTTGGGGCCGAAGACGGTCAGGAACTCCCCCGCTTCCAGCGCGAGATCGATGCCGTTCACGGCGACGACCGCTCCGTACTCCCGGGTGAGGCCGCGCGCCACGAGCACCGGCGCGACCCCGGGCGCGGCGGGGGGAGCGGGGGCAGCCGAGGTTGCCACGGAGGGGTCCGGGATCAGCCGGCGACCTGACTCAACAGGGAGCTTCCGCACGATGAGCAGAAGCGGCTCCCCTCCTCGTTGCCGTAGCCGCACGAGGGACAGGTGATCTCGGACCGGAGCTTGGCTCGAACCTGGGCGATCTCGGCTTCCAGATCGGCCTCGGAGGTCGAGGACGGCTCACGCCCCGCCAGGGCCGCACGCGCCGCCTCGTCCTCCTCGAGCGCCGCCAACGCCTCGGCCGTCAGCTCCTTCTTGAGCGACCGGTAGTCGTTCTCGTCGAGCTTCCCGGAAAGGTAGTCGTACTCGACGTCCCTGAGAGCCAGCAGCGCCACGCGCTTGCGTGCCTCGGTGTCCGTGAGCTCGTCCTCCGCCCTGACCAGCGACGCGTGCAGTCCCTTCACCACCGGCTGAAGGATGAAGAGCACGACCGCGGCGGCGACCAGCGCTGCCCCGACGAAGAAGCCCATGACCTCTACCTCGAAGCCCCAGCCACCTCGGGCTGGGTGCTTTCGGTCTCCTCTACCGATCTCTTGCGCTCGGCGTTCGGCCACATCGCGATGATGCTGCCCAAGGCGAGCACGAGACCGCCATACCATATCCACCCGACCAGCGGCTTTACCAGGACCTGGAGGTCGATGCCCTGCGCGTTCGGATTCCCCTGGAGCGCCCCGCTCGTGTCGTCGAGCGCCGAGACGATCAAGTAGAGGTCCTCGCCGACCGTGGAGCGGATGCCGACCTCGCTCATCGGCTGCTGGGTCGTGATGTACTGCCGCTTCTCCGCCGTCAGGTTGCCGACATCCTTGCCGTCGACCGACACGGACACGAGCGCGATCGCCTGCCAGGCCAGGTTCCTCTGACCTTCACCCAGGGAGGTCGAAAGACCCTCGTAGGTGAGCGTGTACTCGTGTCCCCACGGGGACGACACCTGGATCGAGTCGCCCGGCTGCACGTGCTGCCGCACGTCCTTGTTGTAGGCCGCCCCCGAGAATCCGAGGAAGACCATGACGATGCCCACGTGGACGATGTAGCCACCCCAGCGCCGTCGATTCCGGGTCACCAGGTGGTAGAAGGCCACGGGTAGCCCCTCGCCCTCGATCCGAGCCCTCGCCCGCGTGCCCTTCCAGAACTCGACCGCGATGATGGTGAGAACGAACGCGGACGTGCCCCACGTCGTCAGCGCCACCGGCTGACGGTATCCCAGAACCCAGAAGACGGTGGTGGCCACCAGACCCAGGAGCATCGGTACGAGGAAGTTCCTCTTCAGGTTCTTCTTCGAGGCGCGCCGCCAGGCGATAACCGGTCCGATCCCGACGAGCGCCAGGAGCACCAGTCCGATCGGGAAGTTGACCTTCTGGAAGAAGGGCGGCCCGACGGAGATCTTCTGCCCCGTCACGCCCTCGGAGACGAGCGGGAAGAGCGTGCCCCAGAAGACGGCGAACGCCGCCCCCAGGAGAATCAGGTTGTTGAAGAGGAACGCCGACTCGCGCGAGAGGAACGACTCGATCTTGTTCTCGGTCTGCAGGCTCGGCAGTCGGTAGAGGATCAGGAGCACGCCCCCCGCCGTCACCGTGAGCAGGAACGCCAGGAAGATGTAGGCGATCTGCGTGTTCTCGGCGAACGCGTGGACCGACTCGATGAGCCCCGAGCGGGTCAGGAACGTCGCGAAGATCGTGAGCAGGAACGTCATCAGGACCAGGGACATGTTCCAGATCTTGAGCATGCCCCTGTTCTCCTGGATCTGGATCGAGTGCAAGAACGCCGTCGCCGCGAGCCACGGCAGCAGGGACGCGTTCTCGACCGGGTCCCAGAACCAGTAGCCACCCCACCCCAGCTCCTCGTAGGCCCAGCGCATCCCCAGGATGATCCCGATGGAGAGGAAGAGCCAGCTCATGAGGATCCATCGCCTCGTGAGGTGGATCCAGCGCGCGTCCAGGCGTCCGTTGAGGAGCGCGGCCATCGCGAACGCGAAGGGGATGGCGAACGACGTGAAGCCCAGGTACAGCATGGGCGGGTGGATCGTCATCCAGTAGTTCTGGAGCTGCGGGTTCAGCCCCTGCCCGTTCGAAGGCACGAAGCCGAGGCGCTCGAACGGGTTCACCTTCGCGAAGAGCAGCACCACCAGGAAGAAGACCAGGATGCCCTGGAGCACGCCCACCACGTAGGGCATGAACTCCCGGTTCTTGTTCCGGTTCGTGAAGACGGCGATGGACGAGAATCCGGACAGAAGCAGAGCCCAGAAGAGGAGCGAGCCCCGCTGGCCCGCCCACAGACCGGCCACCTTGTAGAAGGTCTCCAGCTCCCGGTTCGAGTAGTTCGCTACATACCAGTATCCGAACTTGTCGCCCAGGAAGGCCGCGATGACTCCGGCGGAGGCCACGGCCAGCAGGAACGCCACCGCGTAGATGCTGCGCTCGGCGCTGAGGACCAGATCACCGCGCTGTCTGTACCCGCCCGTGAAGCCGAGGACCATGCCCCAGATCGCGACGGGCAGCGCGATCCAAAGGGCGAATTCCCCGATGACGGTCACTTTCTGAGATCCTCCGGAGCCGCCTCGTAGCGACTGCCACACTTGGTGAGAAGAGTGGTGGCGCGGAAGACACCGTCGGCGCCGAGCCTGCCTTCGAGGACGACGTCCGCGTCGTCGGTGAACGTCTCGGGCAGCACATCACGGTATTCCACGGGGAAGGTGATCGACGTATCCTGGAGATCCTCCACCCGGAACTTGTGGAGCAGCTGTCCCTCGACCCTCTCGTAGGAGCCCTTCACGACCTTTCCGCTCACCTTGACGCCTACGTTGCGGAACGACGGATCCGCCTGGACCCGCGCAAGGAGCTCGGACGGGGTGAGGTAGTACACCATCGTCTCGCTCACACCTGTCCAGATGAGGTACGAAACCACGGCGGCTACGCCCACCAGACCTACCATGAACCGGCCGTGCTTCATCTTCATGACGACTCCCCCGGATGCGATTCGAGGTGCGGAGCAGGCGACCCCTGCGCCCCGAAGTGGCACTTCCCCGAAGCCATTCTCACCCTGGCTCCGGCCCGCCTCTTCTTCCCCCGAAGTCGGGGGATGTTCCGGTCGGTGCGCGAATTCACGCAGCCTTTTCCGACCGCGTGAAATCTAGCCCGCAGGGCGCCGGAGCGACCAGTCAGGAAACCCCCCATCTTCCCCTCCGTAACAACCCCTACTCCGAACCGGGTCTCTCCCCACGCCGCCGTCGGGCATTTGACACCGCCCACGTCGCCGCCTCTTCGGGACTCGGGAGCGGAGGGAGCCCGAGCCCTTCGGCGGGGGGGCGCCCGAGCGTGCCGACATCGAGGCCCATCTTGCGGGCCAACGCGATCTCCGAAAGGGTGCCCCAGCTCCCGCCCACCGCGACGACGGCCTCCGCCGCGCGCACCACGAGGGCGTTCCGCATCTCGCCGACCCCGGTGGTGAGCGGGAGCGAGATCCAGCGATTCGCCTCGGACGGATCGCTCCCGGGCAAGATGCCCACTGCGAGTCCGCCCGCCTCGGCGGCCCCCCGGGCCACCGCCTCCATCACCCCACCCCGTCCGCCACAGATCACGACCGCACCCACACCCGCAAGCGCCACCCCGAGCCGGTGCGCCGCCGTGAGGTCGTCCTCGGAAGCGCTCGCGGCCCCGATGACCGCGACCCGGTACGGGCGGGCGACGGCCGCACCGCTCATCCGCCCGCCCGCGCCCAATCCACGGCGGCTCGCACGGCCCGTGCCCACTCGGCCAGGAGTCGGTCCCTGACGGACCGCTCCATGCTCGGCGTGAACACGGTCGCCTCGCCCTGTGCCTCCAGGAAGGCATCGCCGTCCTCCCATACGCCTTCGGCGATCCCCGCGAGCCCGGCGGCGCCGAGGGCGGTCGTCTCGACCTGGGCTGGACGCCTGACCGGGATTCCCAGGATGTCGGCCTGGAACTGCATCAGCCAGTCGTTGAGCGCGGCACCGCCATCCACGCGAAGCTCGGGGGACTTCGCGCCCGAGTCGGCCTCCTGCGCCCGGAGGACCTCCTCCGTGGCATACGCCATGGACTCGAGCGCCGAGCGCGTCACGTGCGCGCGCGTCGACCCGCGCGTCAGCCCGACGAGCGTTCCGCGGGCGTCGGGCTCCCAGTGCGGTGCGCCGATACCCACGAACGCGGGCACGAAGTAGACGCCGCCGTTGTCGTCGACCGAACGCGCGAGGTCTTCCGATTCGGCCGCGTGCTCCAGGATCTTCAGTCCGTCTCTGAGCCACTGGATGGCCGCACCGGCGACGAAGATCGAGCCTTCGAGCGCGTAGGCGAGGCCGCCGCGGGCGTCGCATGCCGCGGTCGTGAGCAGTCCGTGGCCGGAAGTCACCGCCTCCCGGCCGGTGTAGAGGAGGAGGAAGGCGCCCGTCCCGTAGGTGTTCTTCGCGACGCCCTCCCGCCAGCATCCTTGCCCGAAGAGCGCCGCCTGCTGGTCGCCGGCGACGCCCGCGATCGGTACCTCGAGCCCGAGATCACGCCCGGAAGTCACACCGAATCGTCCCGAGCTGGGTCGGACGTCCGGGAGGAGCGCGGTCGGTACACCCAGGAGGTCGGCCAGCCAGGGATCCCAGGTGGCTCCGTGGAGGTCGAAGAGGAGCGTGCGCGAGGCGTTCGTCGGATCCGTCGCGTGCACCGCGCCGCCCGTGAGACGAGCCATGAGCCAACTGTCGATCGTGCCCGCGGCGAGCTCGCCCGCTTCGGCACGCCGTCTGAGCTCGGGGTGCTCCTCGAGCATCCACGAGATCTTCGTGCCCGAGAAGTAGGGGTCCAGGACGAGCCCGGTCCGTTTGCGCACCTCATCCTCGCGCCCCGCCTCACGGAGAGCCCGACACATCGGCGTGGTGCGCCGATCCTGCCAGACGATGGCCCTGTGGACCGGCTCCAGCGTCTCCCGGTCCCAGAGGACGACCGTCTCGCGCTGATTGGTGATGCCGACCGCGCGGATGTCCGCTTCGGGGGCTCCTTCGATCGCTTCGGCCATCACCCGGCGGGTGACGTCCCAGATCTCGGTCGCGTCGTGCTCCACCCACCCGGGCTGGGGGAAGTGCTGCGTGAACTCGGAATACGCGCGGCCCAGGAGACGGCCGTCCCGTCCCACGACGAGACAGGTGGTTCCGGTGGTGCCCTGGTCGATCGCCAGGACCGAAGGAACGCTCATGGCATGCGAGGCTGGAGGAGGGAGCCCGCCCCTCGGCAGCTCAGGCGCGCTCCAACGACCCGTAGGCGTAACGCCAACCGGCCTCCTCCAGGAGATCCAGGAGGCGACCCACGGGCAAGCCGACGACCGTATAGTAGTCGCCGTCGATGCCGTCCACCAACGCCGCGCCGAGCCCCTGGATCCCGTACGCTCCGGCCTTGTCCATGGGCTCGCCCGTGCGCACGTACCTACGCGCGTCCTCCTCTTCGAACGAGCGGAACCGCACCTCCGCCCGGCCCACGCCGCTCAGCGTCCCGTGCGGCCCGACCACGGCCACGCCGCTCACCACCGTGTGACCGCGCCCGGACAGCGAAAGCAGCATCGCGACCGCTTCGTCCTCGTCGGAGGGCTTGCCGAGCACATCGCCGTCCCTGACGACCACGGTGTCGCCTCCGATCACGAGCGCATCCGGGTCGTCCGAGGCCACGCGTTCGGCCTTCTCGCGGGCGAGCCGCTCCACGTGCTGCTCGTAGCCCTCGCCCGGCCCGTAGGCCTCGTCCACGTGCGCTGGGCGGATCTCATGATCGAGTCCCATCTGGTGAAGAAGCTCGGAACGTCGCGGGGAGCTCGAGGCGAGCACGAGCCGGGGCGCTCGGCTCATGGCTTCTCCAGCACCAGGGTCACCGGCCCGTCGTTGACGATCTCGACCTGCATGTGGGCCCCGAACTCCCCGGTCTCGACCCGGCCCGGAGCACGCTCCCGCAGAAGCTCGACGAAGCGCGCGAACAGCGGCTCCGCCGTCTCGGGCGGTGCGGCGTCCACGAAGCTCGGACGCCGTCCCTTACGGACGTCCCCGTAGAGGGTGAACTGACTCACCACCAGGAGATCGCCCCCGATGTCGGCGAGCGACCGGTTCATCTTCCCCTCGGCATCCGGGAAGACCCTCAGGTCGAGGATCTTGGCCGCCATCCAACTCAATGAGGACTCGTCGTCCGTCCCGTGGATCCCGACGAGGAGCACGTGCCCCCGGTCGATGCGGCCCGCGACTCCCCGCTCGGTGGTGACCTGCGCCCTCGAGACTCGCTGGAGAACGACCCTCACTCCACGGTGACCGACTTCGCGAGGTTCCTCGGCTGATCCACGTCGGCTCCCCGCAACACCGCCACATGGTAGGCGAGGAGCTGGAGCGGGATCGTGGTGAGCACCGGCAGGAGCATGGGTACCGTCTGGGGCACGCGAATGAGGTGGTCCACCTTGTCGACGAGCTCGGCGGCCCCGTCGCTCACCACGGCGACGATGCGCCCGCCGCGTGCCTTCACCTCCTCGATGTTGGAGACGACCTTGCTGTAGACGGCATCCTGCGGCGCGAGGAAGACGGTCGGCATGTCGTCGTCGATGAGCGCGATCGGCCCGTGCTTCATCTCGGCGGCCGGGTATCCCTCGGCGTGGATGTAGCTCACTTCCTTCAGCTTCAGCGCGCCTTCCAGGGCCACCGGGAACTGGAACCCTCGACCCAGATAGAGGAAGTTGCCGGCGTCCTTGAACTCGGCCGCGAGCTCGCGGATCTCGTCGTTGAGCTCGAGGACTTCCTCGACCTGGTCGGGCAGACGCTTCAGGGCGTGGACGAGCTCCCTGCCCTGGAGCACAGAGACGTTGCGCCGCCGGCCCATGTGGAGCGTGAGGAGGGCGAGCGCCACGATCTGGCTGGTGAACGCCTTCGTGGAGGCGACCCCGATCTCCGGGCCCGCGTGGAGGTGCATTCCGAAATCGGTCTGGCGGGCGATCGTCGAGCCCACGGTGTTCACGATGCCCATCACGGGAATGCCGCGCTGCTTCCCCTCGCGGAGCGCGGCCAGGGTGTCGGCGGTCTCACCGGATTGGCTGATGGCCAACAGGAGAGTACCGTCCTCCAGGACCGGATTCCGGTAACGGAACTCCGACGCGTACTCCACGTCCACCGGGATGCGCGCCAGCTCCTCCAGCATGTACTCGCCGACCAGGCCGGCGTGCCAGCTCGTCCCGCACGCGGTGATGACGATGCGCCGAACGTCCATCAGGACGTCCTCGTGCTGGGCGACGCCGCCGAGACGGGCGTCCCCTTCCTCCTCGAGCAGGCGACCCCGCATGACGTCCCGCAGGCTCGAAGGCTGCTCGAAGATCTCCTTGAGCATGAAGTGCTCGTAGCCGCCCTTCTCGATCGCGTCGAGGTCCCACGTGACACGGTGGACCGAGCGATGCACCTCTCCGGTGTCGAGGTGGTACGTGCGACACCCCGTCGGCTCCAGGACCGCGTAGTCCCCGTCGTTCAGATAGACGACCTCGCGGGTGTGGGCGATGACGGCCGCCGCGTCGGAACCGGCGAGCATCTCACCGTTGGCGCCGACGCCGACGAGAAGAGGGCTCCCGTTGCGGGCGACGACGATCTTGTTCGGATCGCGGGTCGAGACCACGGCGATCCCGTACGTGCCCTCGACGAGGCGGAGCGCCTCCGCCACGGCATCTTCCAGGGCGCCGCCCTCCGGCCACATCTGGTCGATCAGGTGCGCCACGGTCTCGGTGTCCGTCTCCGAGACGAAGGTGTAGCCCAGGTCCTCCAGGCGGCGCCTGAGGGTCGCCGCGTTCTCGATGATCCCGTTGTGGACGAGGGCGATCTCACCGTTGCCCGCGACGTGGGGATGGGCGTTGTCGTGCGTCGGAGCGCCGTGCGTCGCCCATCGCGTGTGCGCGATCCCGCACGTCCCGGTCGAGGCGTCCTTTTCCAGGGCTGCTTCGAGCTCGGCGATCTTTCCCGGGCGCTTGACGACATGGACGCACGCGTCCCCGTTCAGGATCGCGACGCCCGCCGAGTCGTACCCGCGATATTCCAGCCGCTTGAGACCCTCGAGCAGAATGGGTCCGGCCTTCTTCGGTCCTACGTATCCCACGATCCCGCACATCGCCCGCCTCCGCGCGCGCCGTTCGTCCGATCGCCCCCCGAGCGAAACCCTACCATCAAGTATTGCAGGCCGAGCCACGAAAGCCACAATACTTTTTCTTCTTCGCGTTCCGGCGATGCTCGCCCGAACGCCGGATCTCCTACCCCATTCCCTGCAGAACCGCCGCCGCCCGCTCCACGAGCGCCCGGGCGTGGGCTCCGTCCGGGGCTTCGGCGATGAGTCGCACGACGGGTTCCGTGCCGGAAGGACGCACGTGGAGCCAGGTGCGCTCCTTGCGCCACGCCAGCCTCAGCCCGTCGGAGTCGTCACGCTCCTCCTCGCTCAGGTCCTCGGAGAGAGCCCGATACGCGTCACCCAGGGCCTCCCGCGGGAACGAGACCTTCCTCTTCACGATCGTGTAGGTCGGCCAGCGGCCCACGGCCTCGGACAGGGTGCATCCTTCGTCGGCGAGGTGCTGGAGAATCAACGCCGCCGCCAGCGGCGCGTCCCGGGTGTAGTGGAGCGCCGGAAGGATGACCCCGCCGTTGCCCTCGCCTCCGACCACCGCGCCCGCCGCCTGCATCTTCCGAGCGACGTTGACCTCGCCCACGGGCGCTCTGGTGAGCTCGGCCTCGAAGGCACGGGCGACGTCCTCCACGACCTGGCTGGTGGACAGGTTGGTGACCACCGGTCCGGTCCCTCGGCGGAGCACGGCCGCCGCGGCAAGGGCGAGCGTCAGGTCTTCTCCGACGGGCCTGCCCGCTTCGTCGACCAAGGACAGCCGGTCGACGTCCGGGTCGACCGCCAGTCCGACGCTCGCCCCGGACCTCCGAACCTCCGCCCCGAGGTCTTCGAGATTCGCCGCGGTGGGCTCCGGATCCCTGGGGAAGAGGCCGTCCGGCTCCATGCCGATCCCGTGGATCTGGCACCCCAGCCGCCCCAGCATGTCCTGCATGACGGGACCGCCGGCCCCGTGCACGCAGTCCACCGCCACCGTGAATCGGCGGTCCCGGATGCTCGCCACGTCCAGCTGGGAGAGCCCCAGGATGCGCTCCCGGTGGCGGGCCCATGCGTCCGGATCTTCCGTCACGGACGGGAGCGCGTCCCATGCGGCCCGATCGGGATCGTGCTCCGCGAGGTAGGCCCGGAACCGCCCGGAGCGCTCCGCGTCCAGGAAGACCCCTTCACCCGAGACGAGCTTGAGCGCGTTCCATTCCGCCGGATTGTGGCTCGCCGTCACCGCGATGCCGCCGGCGGCCCCGGCGTCTTCCACGGCGAGAAGGAGCGTCGGGGTCGGCACGCGACCGAGCTCCACGACCGCGCATCCGGCGGACTGCAGACCGGCCACGACGGCGCGCGACAGCATGGGCCCCGAGGTGCGCGAATCCCGCCCCACCATCACCGGACCTTCGGCGCCCTCCCGCCGGAGAAAGGCTCCGAACGCGGCGGCGATGCCCGCGACGAGCTCCGGGGTCAGCGGATCTCCGAGGCGTCCGCGCACGCCGGACACGCTCACCATCAGATTGTCGGGAAGGTGGATGGGCATGATCCCTCTGGGGACGGGGCCGTGGGCGACGGCGATGTCGGCGGCCTGGAGCCCCGCCAGCCGCGTGACCGTCGGAAACGATTCGACTTCAACGAAAGCACCGGAACGAGCCGGCGTCCACCGGCACGTCCCGATCGTTACCTGGCCGGAGCGGATGCGTGTCCCCGCCTCCCTTTCCCTGGCCCGGGACTTCGGCCTGCCGGTACATTTCCCGGAACGTCAGCCTTCCCATTCCCCATCCTGGACGATTCCATGAGCGAAGACCGCGCCGAGCGCCGGCGTTTCGGCACGCTGGCTGTACACGCCGGCGTCGAGCCCGAGCCGACCACCGGGGCGATCATGACCCCGATCTTCCAGACATCGACCTACGTGCAGCCCGCCGTCGGCGAGCCGATCGGTGGCTACGACTATGCTCGGACCGCCAATCCCACGAGGGAGGCGCTCGAGGCGAGCGTGGCCGCGCTCGAGTCCGGGCGGCACGGCATCGCCTTCTCGTCCGGCCTTGCCGCCCTGGAGGCGGTGGTGAAGCGGCTCTCTGCCGGAGACCACGTCGTCAGCGAGCAGAACACGTACGGCGGCACGGCCCGCATGTTCGACCGAATCCTTGCGCGCCTCGGCATCGAGTTCTCCTATGTCGACACCCGCGATCCCGACGCCGTCGAGGGAGCGCTGAAGCCGAACACCAGGCTCGTGCACCTCGAGACCCCGACGAACCCGATGATGCGCATCTGTGACATCGCGGCCATCGCGGATCTCACCCACGAGGCGGGGGCGCTCCTTTCGGTCGACAACACGTTCGCTTCGCCGTTCAACCAACGGCCCCTCGGGCTGGGCGCGGATCTCGTAGTGCATTCGTCCACCAAGTACCTCAACGGCCACTCCGACGTCATCGGAGGCGTGGTCGTGGTTCGCGACGACGGGCTGGCCGAGGAGCTCCACTTCATCCAGAACTCGGCGGGGGCGGTCCCGGGGCCCATGGACTGCTGGCTCTGCCTGAGGGGAATCAAGACGCTGCATGCGCGCATGCGCACGCACAACGCCAACGGCCTGGCCGTCGCACGATACCTGGAGGCGCACCCCCGGGTGGACCGAGTGTTCTACCCGGGCCTGGCCTCGCATCCGCAACACGAGCTCGCCGCGCGCCAGATGAACGGGTTCGGCGGCATGGTCTCGGTCGACGTGGGTACCTTGGCGCGGGCCAAGGCGTTCACCGAGCACACGCGCATCTTCGGCCTCGCCGAGAGCCTGGGGGGGGTGGAGTCGCTGATCAGCGTCCCCGCCCTCATGACACACGCGTCCGTGCCCCGCGATCGACGTGAGGCCATGGGCCTCACCGACGGCCTCGTGCGCCTGTCCGTCGGAATCGAAGACGAAGCGGACCTTCTGGAGGACCTGGAGCAGGTGCTGGCCTAGGACGACCGGCCCGGCGGGAACCGGCTTTCGAAGGCCCACGTGCCGGCACGGACCACGCGGCCGGCGGGCGGGTACGGTCAACGCGAAGGGGTGAAACCCGTGCGTCACCCCCCCCGTAGGTGGAAACGAACACATCACTCGCCCTTCCGGTGCACCCGCTCGCGAGCGGGCCGGAGCACCCAGGGTGGCGACGCGACCGGGTGCACGATCGCGATCAACGCAAGAGGATGACGTCATGGCCGACAATCAGGATCGCACCGACGAACAGGCAGGTGGAGAGGCGCGGGCGCGTCGTATCCTCACCGACATCGCACCCCGTGCCTGGGAGCACCCGGCCGACAAGGCGGCGCTGGCCGCGCTGCGTCGGCTCCCCGTCTTCGACGAGGTGCTCAAGAAGCTCTTCGGGTTCTTCGGCGAGAAGCCGGTCCGCCTGGCTTTTCAGGCCAACGCGGTCAAGGTGAGCCCCAACCAGTTCGGTCGGGTCCACGGCCTCTACCGGGAAGTGCTGGAGACGATGGACTCTCCGGAGGAGTACCCGCTCTTCGTGTCGCAGACGCCGATCGTCAACGCCGGCGCCTACGGGATGGACCAGCCCTTCATCATCATGAACTCCGGCACCGTGGCGCTTCTGGACGATGACGAGCTGGCGTTCATCCTCGGCCACGAGCTGGGCCACATCCTCAGTGGCCACGTCCTGTATCGGACGATGACCTACCTGCTGCTCCAGCTCGCGTCCATGGGGTTCCCGATCGTCGGGCTGGCCGCGCGCGCCGTGCTGGTCGCCCTGCTCGAGTGGCAGCGCAAGAGCGAGCTCTCGTGCGACCGCGCGGGGCTGCTGTCCATCCAGGATCCCGAGGTCGTCATGGGCACGATGCTCAAGATGGCCGGCGGAGGGAACGCGGAGGAGACGAGTCTCCAGGAGTTCATCGTCCAGGCCGAGGAATACCAGGCCGGCGGTGACGTGGCCGACCAGGTCTTCAAGATCCTCAACCTCATGGGCTCGACCCATCCGTTCTGGGTACTGCGCGTGAGCGAGCTGCGCGCCTGGATCGAGAACGGCGAGTACGACCGGATCATCCGCGGCGAGTACGTGAGGAACGCCGATCCGAACCCGGCCTACCAGGAGGATCTGCGCGAGGCCGCCGAGGCGTACGCCAAGGGCGCGCGCGACTTCCTCGACCAGATGACCACCGCCGCGCGCAGCATGGGCGAGCAGTTCATGAGCGGGTTCAAGAAGTAGCTTCCCTTCGGCGGAACGGGATCTCGGAGGCGGCCGGGCGAGTCGAGCCCCGCCGCCCGCGTTGTGCGCAAGCCCCACGCCGAGGCACCGGGGCGCGCTCGACGTTGACCCGTCCGTCGACCTCTCCGATACTCCGCTCATGCGCATCCTGATCGTAGGAAACGGCGGGCGTGAGCACGCCCTTCTGTGGAAGCTCCGGCGGGACGCTCCGTCGGCCGAGTTCTTCGCCACGCGGCCCAACGCGGGCATGGCACCGCTGTGCTCGGGCGTGGAGATCGCGCCGGGGGACGTCGAGGCGCTGTCGGGCTGGGCGTCCGCGCAGCGCATCGATCTGACGATCGTGGGCCCCGAAGCGCCGCTCGCCGCCGGCATCGTGGACCGATTCGAGGCCAAGGGCCTTCCGGTCTTCGGGCCGTCCAAAGCGGCCGCCCGCATCGAGGCGAGCAAGGCCTACGCCAAGGATCTCATGCGGAACGCGGGCGTACCGACGGCCGAGCACCGTACGTTCACCGATCGGGCCGCGGCCGAAGCCTACGTCGGAGAGCGTGGCGCCCCGATCGTCGTGAAGGCTTCCGGGCTGGCGGCCGGGAAGGGCGCGATCGTGTGCGCAACCGTCGAGGAGGCCGTCGCAGCGATCCGGGCCATGCTCTCCGACCTCACCTTCGGAGAAGCGGGTCGCCAGGTCGTGGTGGAAGACTGCATGGTCGGCGAAGAGCTCTCCATCTTCGCGGTCTGCGACGGGGAACGAGCGGTCATGCTGCTCGCGTCGCAGGACCACAAGCGCCTGGGCGAGGGCGACGAGGGCCCCAACACCGGCGGCATGGGCGCCTATGCTCCGGTGGCGATCGCCACGCCCGAGATCCTGGCCGAGGCGCGCGAACGCGTCTTCGAGCCTACGCTGGGAGCCCTCGCCGCCGACGGCTGCCCGTTTCGCGGGCTCCTCTATGCGGGCCTCATGGACACCGCCGACGGGCTCTCCGTGGTCGAGTTCAACTGCCGCTTCGGTGACCCCGAGACGCAGGTGGTTGTCCCGATGATGGACTCGTCGCTCCTCGACCTCGTCGTCGCCGTCGCGAACGGCGATTCGTTGAGGAACGTGGAGCCCCGCTGGAGGGAGGGGGCCGCGGTCACCACGGTGGTCGCTTCGGGCGGCTATCCCGGCAGCTACCAGAAGGGGAAGGAGATCCGAATCCCGTCCGATCTCGAGGACGACGAGGTCGTGGTCTTCCACGCCGGGACCGCGACCCGCGAAGGGAAGCTCGTCACGGCGGGCGGACGGGTGCTGGCCGTCACCGCCGTCGCGCCCGACCACGCCGAGGCGGCGCGCCGGAGCCGGGAGGGCGCCGGCGCCATCGAGTTCGAGGGAGCGTTCTTCCGCCGTGACATCGGGTGGCGCGAGCTCCAGCGACAAGGAGCCGGGAGCGCGTAGACGATCGTGCCCGAGCTGCCCGAAGCGGAGACGATCGTCCGGGGACTCCGGCGCGCCGTGGTCGGTGAGCGCATCCACCGCACCGAGGTCCTCCATGCCGACGTGCTGCGGGAGCCGCCCCGCCGGTTCGCCGCGCGCCTGCGCGGCCGCGTGATCGAGGCCGTCGAGCGCCGCGGAAAGAACGTCGTCCTCCTGCTCGGAGGACATCACGTCCTTCTGGTCAATCTCGGCATGACGGGCCGACTGCTCCCCCTGCGGCCGCCGACTCCGTCCGACCGCCGTCCGACCCATCCGGCGCTCCGCTTTCGGTTCGATTCCGGGGGGATGCTGGTCTTCGACGATCAGCGACGCTTCGGAGCGGTGGAGTGCCTCGACGCCGAAGCCTGGGCGGAGCGCTCGGCCCGGCTCGGACCCGAGCCGCTTTCTCGCTCCTTCACCTCGAAGCTGCTGAGCGACGCCCTGGTGTCCTCGCGGTCTCCGGTGCGATCGTGGCTCCTCGACCAGCGGCGGATAGCCGGTGTGGGAAACATCTACGCCAACGAGGCGCTCCACCTGGCGGGTATCCATCCGCGGAGGTCCGCCTCCGGGATCACACCCGCCGAAGCGGCTCGGCTGCACCGGGCGCTGCGTCGCGTGCTTCGGGCGGCCATCGACAAGGGAGGCACGACGATTCGGGACTACAGGAACGCGGAAGGGGGAACGGGCGCCTACGCCAGCCGGCTCTACGTCTACGGTCGGGACGGTGAGCCGTGCGAGCGCTGCGGCACGCCGATCGAGCGCTCGGTATTCGGGAACCGGTCTGCCTTCCACTGCCCTTCGTGCCAACCCGAGCGCGAGGCGAGTCACCCGTGAGCGCTCGAGGATCCTCGCTCCCGGCTCTACTCCTGGCGTTCCTCTGCGCCTCCCCCGCCGCAGGCCAGAAGGCGGATACGGGAGGCACTCCCGGAGAGCGTCTCCCCGTCCACGAGGTCGATCTCGCCAACGGCATGAGGATCCTGGTGCTGCCGCGCCCGGGGGCACCGACGGCCGCGTTCGTCGCGGAGGTGGGCGTCGGGAGCGTGAACGAGCACCTGGGCACGACGGGCATCGCACACCTCCTCGAGCACCTGCTCTTCAAGGGCACCACGACCGTCGGAACCCGGAACGTCGATGCCGAGCGCGCGCTCTTCCCGCGGATGGACGCGATCGAGGACTCGATCCTCACCCAGAGAGGAGCGCTGCACCCGGACTCCGTGGAGACGAGTCGGCTCTCTTCACGGCTGGAGGCGCTCGAGGACTCGGCGCGCACCTGGGTCGTCCCCAACGAATTCGACAAGATCTTGAGCCGCGCGGGTGCCCGAGGGCTCAATGCGACCACGACCGAGGAATCCACCACCTACTACGTCGAGCTCCCGGCGAACCGCGCCCAGCTCTGGTTCGCCATGGAGGCCGATCGTCTCCGGAATCCCGTCTTCCGCGAGTTCTATTCCGAACGGGACGTGGTGGCGGAAGAGCGGCGCATGCGCATCGAGACGAGCCCCGGGGGCGTGCTCGGCGAGGCGGAGCTCGCGGCCGCCTTCACCATGCATCCGTACGGCGTGCCCACCGTCGGCTACATGTCCGACATCCAGGCACTTCGCCGGCCCGACGTCGAGGACTACTTCCGGCGGTATTACGGCGCGCGCAACACGGTGGTGGCGATCGTGGGCGACGTGGACCCGGGCCGGGTCGCGACGTGGGCCGAGGAGTACCTGGGGACGGTCCGCGCGGGAGAGGAGCCCCCTCCGATGCTGGCCGTCGAGCCCGCCCAGCAGGGGGAGCGCCGCGTCGAGGTCGTCTGGGACGCCGAGCCTCAGCTCGCCGTCGGCTGGCACGTGCCGAGCGTGCTCGACCCCGACGCTCCCGCGCTCGCGATGCTCTCGGCCGTGCTGACGGGCGGGCGCACCTCACGGCTCTACCGACGGCTCGTGCAGAACGATCGACTGGCCACGGGCGTCTTCTCCTCGATCGGGCCCGGCGATCGCTACCCCCGCTTCTTCGAGATCGATGCCGTGCCTCGCGCTCCCCACACGACCGCGGAGCTCGAGCGCGCCATCTACGACGAGGTCGGCAAGATCGCGGAGACGGGCCCCTCCGACGCCGAGCTGGTACGGGTCCGCAATCAGGTCGAGGCGGGCTCGCTGCGGAGGCTGCAATCCAATCTCGGACTCGCGGTCCAGCTCGCGAACTCGGAGACGCTCTGGTCGGACTGGCGGGAGACGTTCCGCTGGTCGCGTCGACTGCGGGACGTGACGTCAGAGGACGTTCGGGCCGTCGCGCGCCGCTACTTCCACCAGGGCAACCGCACGGTGGCCACCCTGGTACGCGCGGAGAAAGGACCGTGAGGCGCCCGCCGGCGGCCGGCGCCGTCCGTGCCGGCGCTCTTCTCGCGACGCTCGTGACGGCGGCGACGAGCACGCTGGCGGCTCAGGCGATCGGGCGGGCGGCGGTGGACTCGCTCCACTATCCTCCGCTCCACTTCTCGCCGCCGCTCCCGGAAGTCCACGAGGTTCGAGGGGTCAAGGTCCTCTATCTCGAGGACCCTACACTCCCGCTGGTGGACGTGATGGCCCGCTTCAAGGGCGGCTACGCCCGCTTCCCGCGCCGCCTGTACGCCGCGGGCACGGCGCTCCCTTCTCTCCTTCGTTTCGGGGGGACGACCGAGCTCTCCCCGGACTCGGTCGACGAGGCCCTGGAGTACTACGCGATCCAGACCACGTTCGGAGGAGACGGGCACAGCGTCTGGTCCTCCCTGAACACGCTCACCGAGAACCTGCCCGTGGCGATCGATCTCTGGGGACGGATGCTCCGAAGCCCGGGGTTCGATTCAGCAGAAGTCGAAGGCTGGCGCGGCCGGGAGCTGGAGTCCGTCCGCCGAAGGCCCGACGATCCTGGCTCGTTCGCGGTCACCGAGTTCAACCGGCTCCTGTACGGAGACCACCCGATCGGATGGGAGATGGAGCCGTCGGACCTGACACCGGACCGGCTCTCGCGAGCGGCCCTCCTCGAGCTCGATCGCAGCATCGTCTGCCCGGGCAACCTGGTCCTGGGTGTCTCGGGTGACGTCGCATGGAGCGAGGTCGAGACTCTCCTCGCCCGGCTCCTCGACGGTTGGCCGCCTTGCAGCGCTCCGCTTCCTCCCTCCCCCGTCCCTCACATTCGCCGGACACCCGGCGTGTTCCTGATCCCGAGGAAGATCGAGCAGAGCGTGATCGTCATGGCCCATCCCACCTCCGTGCGGATGGGGGCGGATCGGGAGTACTTCGCCGCCCGGGTCGGGAATCAGATCCTGGGCGGAGGCGGGTTCGAGAGTCGACTGATGTCCCGTGTGCGCACGGAGAAGGGGTATGCGTACTCCGTGGCTTCCGTGTGGACCATGCCACGCCGGTTCGACGGGATCCTGGGTGCGATCACTCGCACGCGCCCGAGCACGACCGTGCATGCCACACGGCTCATCCTGCAGGTGATGAAGGGGCTGGTGGACGACCGCCCTCCGGAACCGGAGGAGGTCCGCACGGTCGTGGACGAGTTCGAGAACGGGTTCGCGTTCAACTTCCAGTACCCCGCGGAGATCGTGTCACGCCGCATGTTCTACATGTCGGACGGGTTCCCCGAGGACTGGCTCGAGCGCTACCTCGACGGGTTGCGGCACGTGACCGCGGCTTCGGTGGGCGACGTGCTGGCGAAGAACCTGCGTCCCCAGGACATGACGATCCTGGTCGTGGGCGACTCGGCTCGCATCGGGCTCGATTCCTTGAAGGAGCTGGGCCCCGTGACCATCTGGAACCCCGAAGACGGCCCGCCTCCTCGTCCCGTCGATGTTCGGGAGGCCCCAGGCACCTGCGTTCCTCAGCCGCTCGCCACGCCCCAGTGGATGGCGGCGATTCCACCCGTCAGGAGCTGCCAACCGGCTTCGTCGTATCCCGCCTCGCGGAACAGCCGTCGCAGCTCCTCCGGTCCCGGGAACTCCCGAACCGACTCGGGCAGGTAGCTGTACGCCCACGGATGTCCCGACACGATCCGACCCACCACCGGGAGGATCCGGTGGAAATAGAAGAGGTAGCCGGCCCGGACGAATCGGTTCGGGGGAGTCGTGAACTCGAGGACCACGAGTCGGGCACCCGGTCGCAGGACGCGGTGGAATTCGGCGAGCCCCCTCGCGAGATCGGACAGGTTGCGGACCCCGAACCCGACGGTCGCCCCGTCGAACGTGTCGTCCGGAAACGGTAGCGAGAGGGCGTCTCCGCACACCGGTGAGACGGGAGCGTCCGCGACCTTCCCCGCCCCCTCGACCAACATGGGGTGCGCGAAGTCGGCCGCGACGACCCGACCCCTGAACGCGGACCGGCCGACGAGCTCCAGGGCGAGGTCGTACGTGCCCGCACAGGCATCCAGGAAGACCCCCTCGGGCCGCATCTCCCACGCGAGCCGATCCACCGCCTTGCGCCGCCACGCCCGGTCGATGTTGAGGCTCAGGACATGGTTCAGGAGATCGTAACGAGGCGCAATCTCGGAAAAGATCCGCTGGACCTGCGTCTCTCGTTCGCCGCCCGCTCGAGGGGCTGCCGGGTTCCCGGATTGCATGACAGGGACGGTCGACCTCAGTAAGATTGCGTGGGTCCCGGATGGTAGAAGGGCCCAAAGTTAGGAGATGGCACAGGGGGGCTCAACGGTCTCCCCACTCGAAACTCGTGGCGGACGGCGCGCGTAGGGCCGGACGATGCCTACCGCGACCGCACCCCCGCCGACCGCCGGCACACGGCGGTTCACCCCGCCAAGGCAGGACTCGAAGCCGCTGTCCGCGCTCAACTACTCCGAGTTGGACGACCGTGAGCTCGCGACCCTCGCCGCCAAAGGGCGAGAGGGCGCTTTCCGCGAGCTCCTGAGTCGGTACGAGCGTCCGGTCTTCTCTCTCGTGTACAGGATGGTGCGCGACCGCACGCTCGCGGAGGACCTCGCTCAGGAGGCGTTCATCCGCGCGTTCAACGCCATCTCGACGTACAAGACGAGCTACAAGTTCAGCAACTGGATCTTCAAGATCGCCAACAACCACACGATCGACTATCTGCGCAAGCGCAAGCTGGAGACGGTCTCGATCCATGGATCACCGCACGCCAGCACGCCGGAGGAGGCCGAGCAGAGCCGCCTGGTCATCGAATCGAGGGACGAGACCCCTCAGGACTACGTCGAGCATCGGGAGTTGGGCGGACAGATCGAGAGCGCGATCGGGGAGCTGCGGGAGGAATATCGGACCGTCATCCTCCTGCGGCACGTGGAGGGATACGCATACGAGGAGATCGCCGAGATCATGGACCTTCCCCTGGGAACGGTGAAGACGTATCTGCACCGCGCCCGGGCCGAGTTGAAAGAGCGATTGTCCGAGGCATGAGCATGAAACCCGGCACGAAACGAACCCGTAGGGAGGGACGGTAGGAAACCACAGGAGTCGCAACGTGAGCAACGAGCATATCCACCAGCATTTGAGCGCCGAAGAGCTCCAGGCGCTCCTCGAGGGTGAGCTCCCGAGCAGGGAGCGGGCCCGCACCGAGGAGCATCTGGCGTCGTGCGCGCGTTGCTCGGAGGAGCTCGAAGCCTGGCGCCTCCTCTTTTCCGAGCTGTGCGACCTGCCTGCCCTCGCGCCGCACGAAGCGTTCGGCGAGCGGGTCATGGCGGGCGTGCGGGTACCCGAATCGATGCCGCTGGCCGCCAGGGTTCGCGAACGCCTGGGAGCCCTCCTTCCGGCAGGGAGCGCCCATCCGACCGGCGAGCGAATCCAGGACTTCGTGGAGGGGCTCCTGCCGGCCCGGCAGGCGGCTCGCACGCGCCGGCACATCGAGGGCTGCAAGGCATGTGCCCGCGAAGCCACGGAGTGGCGTGGTCTCATGGAGAGCCTGTCGGCCCTTCCACAGCGAGTTCCGGGCGAGGGGTTCGCCGAGCGTGTCATGGCGAACGTTCGCGTTCCGGTTTCCGTCCCCTCCCCGGCCTCGGCTCCGGCCGCGCGCCTGGTCCCGATCTGGGCTCGGGCCCTCGCCTTCGCCGGCCGACTGGTGCCGCGGACGCGCAAGGCGTGGGCCGCGCTCTCCGGGGTCGCGGTCACGCCGGCCGCCACACTGGGGCTCGTCCTCTATGCGATCTTCTCGCACTCGGCTCTGACGCCGGGGGCGTTGTCGGCGTTCCTCTGGTGGAAGGCCAACGATCTGGCGATCGCCACGTGGCACGCCTTCGTCTCACACGTTCTCGAGAGTGAGACGCTCTTCCAGCTGTATTCGCTTCTCGACGCTGTCGTGAAGGCGCCCTGGGCGCTGGCCGGAGGGCTCGCGGTTCTTTCCGTCCTCATGGGTGGCGCCCTCTGGGTCCTCTATAAGAACCTCATCGCGACCGAACCCGCGGATGGTGGCTATGCTCATGTCGAGTCGTAGGCCGTTCCTGAGCCTGAGCTTCGCGCTCCTGCTGGTCCCGGCGGCCCTCGTGGCCCAGGACCGTACCGTGGTCTCCAAAGAGGTCTCGGTCGGACGCTCCGAGGCCACGCTCCATCTCGAGTTCGCCGACAAGGGCCGGCTCGAAGTCAGCTTCCGTGACGGGTCCGTGCTCGTGGGTGACAGCACCGTGGGCTCGTTCCAGGCCGGAGACGCGCTCGACCGCGCTTGGCGCGAGCTGCTCGGAAAGGCCGTGTCCCTGGATGACGGCGCCCTCGCGGGCATGCTACGCTCGTGGAGCCCTCCCGCCGACCTGCCCGCCCAGAGCGAGCAGACGGCCAAGGTCGTCGACCAGGCGATCCGCGCGGCCCTCGAGCCGCCGGAGGCGCCGAAGCCGGAGCCCAAGGGTACCGCCAAGAGCTCGCAGGCAGCCGATACGGGTAGCCAGAGCCTTCTGCGTCAGCTCCTGGGGCGGACCGACCATCTCGCGGAGCTGGCCGTGGCGCTCGACGACGTGGACACGGATCACATCCAGGTCCACGTGGGCGAGGACGTCGACGTCGGTCCCGGCGAGACGGTGAACGGCACGCTGCTGTCCGTCGGCGGAGACGTGAAGATCTCCGGCACCGTGGACGGCGACGTCGTGGTCGTGAACGGGAGCCTCGAGCTCATGCCGGGCAGCGAGGTCGACGGTGATGTCCGCCTCGCCGACGCATCGGTCGCGCGCAATGACGGTACGGTGAGCGGCGACGTCGTGGACGTGACGGCGAATCAGCAGGACCTCGAGAGCCAGATTCGCGCACAGGTGCGCCAGCAGCTGCAGAGCGAGCTACGGGACCGCACCAGGGTCCACGAAGAGCACGGGATCTCCCTGCTCGCTCCGATCCGATCCGTCGTGCACGGGCTCGGAGGGATCATCCAGAATCTGTTCACCATCCTGATCCTGGGCCTGATCGGCGCGGGCGTCGTGACCTTCGCGGGCACGAATATCGACGCCGTGGCCGAGACGGCGCGCCGCACGCCGGGTCGCGCCGCCATGGTCGGGGTGGCGGGCGCCTTCCTGCTGATTCCGGTCTGGGTGCTGGGGATCGTCGCCCTGGCCGTGTCGATCGTCGGAATCCCCGTGATGATCGCGTGGGTTCCGCTCTTCCCGCTCGCCGCGGTGGCAGCGGTGATCCTCGGCTACATCGCGGTAGCGCGGAACACCGGGGAATGGCTGGCGCACAGCAACCTGCGCTTCACGGACCGGATCCGGATCAGCAACCCGATCCACACGATCGCGGGTGGGCTCATCGGCCTGATGGCCGCCTTCATCGCCGCGAACGTCTTCTCGATGGTTCCCTTCTTCGGGTTCCTCGAGGGGCTCCTGGTCTTCGCCGGCGTGCTCATCAGCATCGCCGCCACGTTGGTCGGCTTCGGCGCGGTGCTCCTGACGCGTGCGGGTACCCGTCCCGAGTACTACCCGACGGATCTGGACTCGGACGCGGCCTGGAGTGCCGCGATGGACGCCGCCGATCACGCGTCCGCTCGTGCGCAGGGAGCTGCTACGGAGGAGGAAGGGGGGACGAGCGATGCCTAGGAAGTTGCTTCTGACGAGTGTGGTCGTGGCCTCGGTGCTGCTCGTGTTGCCGCCGGCGGGAGCCGCGCAGAGCTGGCGCACCGTCACCATGTCCCGGCAGGTCTCGGGTGAGCACAACCTCGACGTGCACATCAAATACGGCGCAGGCCGCTTCACCGTGCGCCCGGCGTCCGACGACGTGCTCTACCGCGTCCACCTCCGGTACGACGAGGACACGTTCAAGCCGCTCATCGACTACAGCGGCGACAGGCTCCGGCTCGGGTTGGACAACGTCGGACACTCCATTCACCTCGGTGACAAGGACTCCGGCGGCGAGATGGATGTGACGCTCGCACGCAGCGTTCCGATGGATCTCGATCTCGAATTCGGCGCGGTGCGCGCCGAGCTGGATCTCGGGGGAATGGATCTCACGGACCTCACCTTGAGCACCGGCGCCTCGAAGTCCATCGTCGACGTGTCGGAGCCCAACCGGGCCAGCATGCGCTCGGCGAGCTTCGAGGTCGGTGCGGCCGACTTCACCGTGCAGCGCCTCGGAAATCTCAATGCCCAGAGGATCGACGTCAGCACCGGTGTCGGCTCGGTGACCCTCGGCTTCGACGGCGCGTGGCAGCAGGACGCCTCGGTGTCGATCAGCATGGGGTTGGGCTCCATGGAGCTCCGATTCCCGGAAGGCCTGGGCGTGAGCCTCAAGAAGGACAGCTTCCTCACGTCCCTGGACTCGCAGGGGCTGGTGAAGAGAGGTGACACGTACTACTCCCTGAACTGGGACAAGGCGGACCGCAAGGTCGACATCGACCTCGACGCGGCCTTCGGCAGCGTCAAGGTGGTCTGGGTCCACTGACCGCGGGCGCTTTCGGCCGACCTTCCCCCTGAACCTTTCTGCCCACCTCGGGCGTAGTGAGTAGAGACGGGCACGGGCCCGTCCAAAGGTCCCTCAGGAGGCTACGATGATCGGCACGCTTCTCACATTCTTCGCCGTCGGTCTCATCACGTTGATCGTGGCCGGGATCGTTCTCTCGATCGTGGGCACGGTTTTCTCCCTGACGTTCGGCCTGGCGACCTTCCTCCTCTTCAAGGTGGCTCCGGTCCTCCTGGTCGGGTGGATCGTCATCAAGATCATCGAGAAGGTGCGCGGCAAGGACGCGCTCTCCTCGGCCGACAGGAAGTGGCTCGAAGGGGAATAGCGACTGCCGCCGAGCATCTGGGAGCCGGCACCGGTTCCCGAGACGACGGAGGTGCGCCCCTCAGCGCACCCGCACCACGGTGCCCGGACCGACCCCCAGAGCCGAGGCCGCCGAGCCGTCCCGCACGGCAACCTCCACCGTACCGTCCGATCCCACGAGCGCCACGAGCTGGCCGGGTGAGACATCGCCGTAGGTGCTCGCGGCCACGATCCGACGCCCCGCGATCTCCACCTCACAGCCCGACTCCAGCGCGCTTCCCGGGATATCCGTGACCAGGTTGCCGAAACGGTCCACCGTCCGGACCGATCCTCGGTCAGGGACATCCCCCGCTTCCGGCAGGAATACCAGATCCTCGACGGGTCGTCCCAGATCTTCCAGTCTCGAGCCCGCGGCCAGGCGCCCTCCCGCCGGAGCGAAGACATCGCGTCCGTGAAACGTCGTGGATGCGCCCTCGGGGACCTCCAGCACGACGGCCCTCCAGTATCCCGCACGGCGCACGACGCGCGTGAACACACCGTTGTCCGGCCCCACGCCGAACCGGCCGTCCGCCTCCAGGGCCACGGCCCCACGCGTCGTGCCGACCCCGGGGTCCACGACGACCACGTGCACCGTACCCACGGGATAGAGACTCCAGAAGCGGCCCAGGGCCCAAGCGGCATGCCCCACGTTCCCGCGAGGCAGGTCGTGGCCGGCGTCGTCCACGTGGGCATCCGGCGCGACCGTGGCCAGCACTCCCTTGAGGGCGGCCACGTACCCGTCCGCCGTCCCGAAGTCGGTCAGGAGCGTGACGATGCGGGGCGCAGGTTCGCTCAAGGCGCGGCGACCGCGAGCAGAGCCTGCTCCACCTGGTCGGCAAGGGCCAAGAGGCCCTGCCCTGCGGGGGAATCAGCCGCGGCGAGCACCGTGGGTGTCCCCTCGTCACCGGCGGAGCGTACGGCCGGGTCGAGTGGAATGCGCCCGAGGAACGGCAACTTGAGCTCCGCCGCGAGCCGCTCGCCTCCACCGGAGCCGAACACGTCGACCGGTTCCCCGCAGTGTGGGCAGACGAAGCCGCTCATGTTCTCGACGATGCCGAGGACGCGGGTATTGACCCGCTCGAACATCTTCACGCCGCGGCGCACGTCGCCGGTGGACACGTCCTGAGGCGTGGTCACCATCACGACACCATCGACGTCGATCGTCTGAACGAGCGAGAGCTGGGCGTCACCGGTGCCGGGGGGCATGTCCACCACCATGACGTCCAGCTCCCCCCAGGCCACCTGCTCCAGGAACTGCTTCAGGATTCCCGAGATGAGCGGGCCCCGCATGATGGCGGGCTGTTCGGGGTCCAGAAGGAAGCCTAGGCTCATGAGACGAACTCCGTGGGCCACCAGCGGCTCGATCATCTCGCTGCCCTTCGTTCCCGTCACGCTCGGGCGACGCTTCTCGCCGAACATCAGGGGGACGTTGGGTCCGTAGATGTCCGCGTCCAGCAGGCCGACCCGCTGACCCGACCGAGCCAGAGCCGCCGCCAGGTTGACAGCCACCATCGACTTCCCCACGCCGCCCTTCCCGGAGCTCACGGCCACCACGTGGCGTACGTCGGCGAGGATGTTCGGCTTCGGCGTGGGAGCTGGAACCGACAGGGGCTTGAGCCCTCCCTGGCGCCCTCCCGATCCACTCGGGGCCGCCTGCGGAAGTTGGACGTTGACCTTGACGCCCGATACGCCGTCGATGGATTCGACGGCTTCGCGCGCGCTCTTCACCAGCTCGCCCGGGTCGTCGGGTTGGAGAAGGAAGGCGAATCGCACCTCTCCCGAACCGTCCACCTCGAGGTTCTGCACGTGCCCGCTGGCCACCACGTCCTTGCCTGTTGCGGGATGCGCGATGCGCGAAAGGGCGACCATCACCGAGCTTCGTAGCTCGTCTGCGTTCATGATTCTTCCGATCCTGGGACGGACCACGTCCGTCCGGCGGTTGGTGCGCTACAGGGAAGGAGGAGCTACTGAGCCATCACCTCGACGACGCTCGGGACGGAGTGCTTGATGCGGCGCTCGATGCCGTCCTTGAGCGTCATCAGCGAGATGGGGCACGACTCGCACGCGCCGAGGAGACGGAGTCGCACGATCCCGTCGACCTCCCGGTAGTCGATCAGCTCGACGTCGCCTCCGTCGGCTTGTATGGCCGGACGGATGGAGTCGAGCACTTCCACGATCTTGTCGCGTGCGGTCATTTCCACCTGGACGTAGCTCCCGGGTCCCGCCATTCACCTCGCGGGAGCCCCGAAAAAGCTACCCGCCGGGCAAGGTCCGAGTCAACCGAATCGGCGCCCTTCACCGCCCTCTTTGAGATTGATTCTCGGAATATTCGAGGGCCGACGAGCCCCGGGACAGCCACCCCGGGTATCCGCTGAAAGCGACGGCGCCGTGTGCGACTTCGACCACCGCCCCCGAGCCTCCGACGACGGTTGCGTGAGGGTCTGGCGCAGGTTAGAATCCGAGGTCTTTTTCGGCGCCGGGTCATTGACATCCGGCTCCGTGACGGGCCGCCGCCGCGGCCTCCAGGGCGTGTGAACGAGTGCGGTTCGCCGCCCCGTTTTTGTCTTTCGCGCTGGGCCCCCCCGGCACCCATGCAAACCCCGCGGAACAACACCAAAGACCAAATGAGACCAAATGAATGGTAACGTGAAGGTACCCGAGCCCCGCAACGAGCCGGTCCTTTCCTACGCGCCCGGCACGCCCGAACGCGCAGAGTTGAAGGCCAAGCTCGCGGAGATGACCTCCGAGGTGGTCGAGATCCCCCTCATCATCGGCGGTGAGGAGATCCGTACCGGTGATACGCTCGACGTGGTGGCACCGCACGACCACGGTCACGTGCTCGCCAAGGCGCACAAGGCGGGACCGAAAGAAGTCAAGATGGCGATCGAGGCCTCGATGCAGGCGCACGACGAGTGGTCCCACACACCGTGGGAAGATCGCGCCGCCATCTTCCTCAAGGCCGCCGACCTCCTGTCGACGACGTGGCGGGCGACGCTCAACGCCTCGACCATGCTCGGCCAGAGCAAGACCTCCCACCAGGCGGAGATCGACTCCGCCTGCGAGATGTGCGACTTCTTCCGCTTCAACGTCGCGTTCGCCGAGGGGATCTACGACGACCAGCCGATCTCCTCGCCCGGAATCTGGAACAAGATCCAGTACCGACCGCTCGAGGGCTTCGTCTACGCGATCACGCCGTTCAACTTCACGTCGGTGGGCGGCAACCTGCCCGGCGCTCCGGCGCTCATGGGCAACACCGTCGTGTGGAAGCCGGCGCGCACGTCGATCCTGTCGAACTACTACACGATGAAGCTGTACGAGGCCGCCGGGCTGCCGGCCGGCGTCATCAACTTCATCACGGGCAACTCCCGCGAGATCACCGAGGCCGTGCTGGCACACAGGGACTTCGGGGGAATCCACTTCACCGGCTCCACGAGCGTGTTCAACAGCTTCTGGCGCCAGATCGGCCAGAACATCGACGGCTACAAGAGCTACCCGCGCATCGTGGGCGAGACGGGCGGAAAGGACTTCATCATCGCCCACCCGAGCGCCGACGTGGATGCGGTCAAGACGGCGATCGTCCGCGGCGGGTTCGAGTACCAGGGCCAGAAGTGCAGCGCCGCATCGAGGGCCTACGTCCCGGAGAGCCTATGGAAGAAGCTCGAGAAGCCGCTCGTCGCGGACGTGAAGAGCATCAAGATGGGCGACGTCTCGGACTTCTCGAACTTCATGGCCGCGGTCATCGACAAGCCTGCGTTCGACAAGATCAAGAGCTACATCGACAACGCGAAGGCGTCCGACGACGCCGAGGTCATCGTCGGCGGTGGATGCGACGACTCGAAGGGTTATTTCATCGAGCCGACGATCATCGTGGCGAAGGACCCGAAGTACACGTCGATGTGCGAGGAGATCTTCGGGCCGGTGCTGACGCTCTACGTCTACCCGGATGCGAAGTGGTCGGAGACCTTGAAGCTGCTTGACGAGACGTCGCCCTACGCCCTCACGGGAGCGGTCTTCGCCCAGGAGCGTAAGGCGCTCAGGGAGGCCTACGACGCCCTCAGGGACTCGGCGGGCAACTTCTACCTGAACGACAAGCCCACGGGTGCCGTCGTCGGCCAGCAGCCCTTCGGCGGTGCGCGTGCGTCGGGCACCAACGACAAGGCGGGCTCGAAGTGGAATCTGCTTCGCTGGGTTTCGCTCCGGACGGTCAAGGAGAACTTCATTCCGCCCACGAGCTACCGCTATCCGTTCATGGACGGGAAGTAGCTCTCCCTCGGTCGGGCGCGGGACGGTTCACCCCCCGCCCCGACGGAGATGCAAGAAGGCCGGGTGTCCGCGGACACCCGGCCTTCTTCTCTACCCCTGGACCGCGGTGGCGATCAGCGCCCCCCACCCCCTCTCCGGTGCGCCGTACGGCCCGTCGACGTCCGCCCGGACGAAGAGCTGCTCCCGGACGAGCCACTGCTGACCGCACCGCCGCTCGACGCGCCGCGGCTCGGCGCAGTGGCGGGTGCCGACGATCCAGACCCTGACGAACTGCCCCGCGTGTAGCCGCGCCCCTTGATCACCCGGCCGTGGCTCGAGCCGCTGCTCGTCGGCTGCACCTGGATCAGAACCGGCCGGTAGCCGCCGTAGTAACCGCCGTAGCCGCCGTAGTAGCCACCATACCCGTAGCCGTACGGATAGAAGCCGTAACTATAGGGGCTGTACCCGTAGCCGTATCCGTAGCCGAAGCAGAACGGATCCCAGAAGAACGGGTCGCATCCGGTGAACCTCGAGCGGGGCGCGTACGCGTTCGCGGCGCGTATCGGAGCTTCCTCCGCGCGCACGCCGGGAGGCCCTCCGAACGCGAACTTGTGTGGATAGCTCACCGCCACCATCACGTCGATGACGTCGCTCGGGACGCCGGCATCGGCCAGCCGCTCGAGCTGCTTGGCGTTCAGCGAGAAGGGATCGTGCCGCTCGGCCACCCATGCCTGCACGGCTGCCGCGTCGACGACCTTGGAGGCTTCGATGACGTCGTCGATGTCGATGGGTGAGATCGCGGCCATCCGAGCCGACCGGATCGCCAAGCCACTATTGTCCGCCAGATTCTCCAGGCCCGCGCCGCGGACCCTCGACGGCGAGGCGAGTCCGTACCGCTCGACCCAGGGCGTGCTGTGCCCTCCCATGTCGAGCGACTTCACATCGAGCCACCGCGTGGGCCGCGAGAGCGACATGATGCCGGTCGTCCGACGTTCGACCCCGCCTTCGCAGGTCAGATCCGAGACCGTGAACACCCTCTGGCCATCCGACGAGAACTGCACGCGCATGGTGCCGCTGCACCCCTCGCGCTTCTCCTGGTGCGCCCGGCCGTCGGCGACGATGGTCCGGTGTGAGGTGATCTCCGCTCCTTCCACGGAGAGCATCTCGACGCCCGGGCCCCCCGACACCGGTCGGAAGCAGAGCATGGGCGAATCGTCCACCTGCCCGCCGAGCGAGTCCAGCGGCTGCCAGCAGCCCACCCACGGAAGCCAGCGGGGATCCGTGTTGTTCTGCGCCTGGGCGGGACCCACGCTCAGAAGGAGCAGAGTTGCCACGAGGAGCCCGACGAGCCCCGTATCCGAACCGTTCCAACGCGTTTTCATGGCTGTAGCCCCTCTTTCTCTAGAACCGAATCCCAAGCCCGACGCTCATCTGCAGGGCAGAGAGGTCCATCTTCTGGAACCCGACGAAATCCTGTCCCATCGGCGCCTTCGCCCAATCATACCGGGCCTCGCCCGTCAACACGAGGTTCTTGTTCAGGGACACGTCCGCTCCGCCGAACAGGTCCCACATTGCCGTGTGCCCGCTCGACTCGAACGTGTCCGTGAAGACCGCGAGCGACTGCGAGTCGACGAAGTCTCCCGACTGCCTGAACGTGTACCACATGACCCCCACCCCTCCCCCGACGTACGGGGACCAGGAAGTCGGAATCCACGCGAAGCGCGAGATGGAGCGTCCTCGGGGCTTCAAGTAGTACTTCAGGTCGAAGGTGAGGGGCACCCTGGAAAAGCGTGTGTCCTGCTGGATGGGCAGATTGTTGTTGTCCACCCAGTACCTCATCTCGGACGGTCGTGTCGCGCCCGTATACGTGACCGTGAGGGCGCCGTCCAGACGTTGAGTCATCCTGAACGCCAGCTGCCCGCCGATCGAGAACGCGTTGAAGTCGCTCTTCTTCAGCGTCAACGAGTCCACGACGAAATCGTAGATGTCGCTCCCTGCCCTCGCCACGGAGTACCCCGTATGAATCTGGAGCTGGACGTTGGGCTTCGCGAACAGGAAGCCGGGACCACCGACCTGCGCTCGAGCGACGGCGGGAGTGACGAGGAAGACGATGAGGGCGGCCGCGGAGATTTTCATCCGACCATTCATGAAGCACCTCGGGGACCCCGTGGAGAACTTCCGTATCACACTACCCCGACGAGCAAGACACGTGCCATGAGTGACACCCGTAGAAAGAGGCGAAAATGCGCGCCAATAGCCGTTCCTTGGCGTCCGGCCACCTCCAGGTCGGGACACGTGCGTCACCCTGTGGGGACACCGGGCGACCCACTGGGGTCAGGTCGACAGCGCCTCCGAGAAGTCGTGGATCAGATCATCCACGTCCTCCACCCCCACCGAGATCCGCACGAAACCCTCGTCGATCCCCTGAGCCCTCAGCTCGGTGGAAGTCAGCCCCGCGTGCGAGGTGTGGCGCGGCCGCGAGACCAGGGTTTCGACTCCGCCCAGGCTCGGAGCGCCCAGGGCCAGATGGAGCCCTTCGACGAAGCGATCCGCCGCCGACTCGCCCCCGGAAAGCACGACGCTCAGCATTCCACCGAATCCGCTCATGAGCTCCCTCGCCACCTCGTGATCCGGGTGGCTTCGGAGACCCGGATACACGACACGAGCGACCTCGGGGCGACCCGAGAACCACTCGGCCAACGCCAGCGCGTTGTCGTTCTGCCGACGGACCCTGAGGTCGAGGGTGCGGATCCCCCGATCGAGAAGCCAGGCTGCGTGAGCGTCCAGGCTGGGGCCGTAGAGCCGCGACATGCGGGTGACCTCCGCGACGAGGTCGTGGGAGCCGGCCACCACCCCGGCAATCAGGTCGGAGTGCCCACCCAGATACTTGGTGGCGCTGTGGAGGACGACATCGACCCCCACCTCCGCCGGACGGAAGTTGATCGGCGAGGCGAAGGTGGCGTCCATCACGACCACGATTCCGTGCTCGCGGGCGAGACGCGCGATGGGCCGCGGATCGATGACCCGCAGGGTCGGATTGGTCGGCGTCTCGAGGAAGATCACCCGTGTGTTGGGTCGCAGCGCCTCACGCCATCGCTCCGCGGCGCCGGGTTCCACGAAGGTCGCCTGGACGCCCCTGCGCGGAAGCTCGTTGCGCAGGAGATCCTGAGTGGCACCGTACAAGTTCGACGAAGCGACGACGTGATCGTCGGCGCGCGTCAGGGCGAGAAGCGTCATGGCCGCAGCCGCCATCCCGCTCGCCAGGGGCACCGCGGCTTCGGTACCTTCGAGGGCCGCGACCTTCTCCCCCAGAAGGCGCTGATTCGGGTTGTTCCCATAGCGGCTGTACCGGAGCTCTCCATCCCCCGGCCCGCCCCAGAAGAACGTGGCGCTCTGGACGATCGGGGGCACCACCGGCTGGCCGGGCGCACGTTCGTGCGCCCCGGCGTGCACGGCTCGCGTGGACAGACCCGGATGCCTCTCCGGGAGCGCTTCGTCTGAGCTCATGGATGCCTCTCGGTGCGAGAACTCGGTAGGAACGACGGCGTTCCCGTCATGACCCGGAAAGGTGTTCGACCAGGCGGCTGAGCGCATGCACCCGGCCCGTGATCGGGCTCCTGAAGGCGAGGCGACGTGCCACGAGGCTCTCCAGCGCGGCGCGCTGCTCGTCGGACGCCAGGAGCTCCGCGACATCCTCGGGCGTGAGCAGGCCGCGCTCCTCGAGGAGCGTCCACACGGCGAGCTCGTCGGGGCTCTTCTGCCCGAGGAGCTCGAAGCGCCCGGGTCCGGTCTCCGCGACCATCCCCAGCGCCTGGCGATGCAGCGCGACCTCGATCTGGTCGCGATGCGGCTCGCTGACCCCCCCGAAGACGAAAAACGCCTCCCGGGCATGCCTGTGGAGGTGACCCTGCAGTAGCTTGGCGACGACCTCGTCGGCACAGGAGAAGTCGAGGATCGTCACCTCGGAGAAGTCGATGAGCGAGAGTGAGCGGGCGCCGGCGCTTTCCAGCTGCGCTTCGATCGCGAGGCGCACGGCCCGGCCCGTCTGCCGGGTGACGAGGTGGGAATAGAGAGAAGCCACGGTCCGCTGGACCAAGCTGCCCACGTCGATGGCGATGGGGTCGAGCGGCAGCTCAGTCACGCTCTTCCATCCCGCGCCGGAAGAACGATCCCGATCTGGGCGCCGGGACACGGAGCGAGACCCTCGGTCATGGGCGGTGTATCGTCCCAGTCCGGCACCTGTCCGATACGAGCCGTTCCGCTCCGGATGGTGATCGCTCCGTTCCACCGTTGGACCTGACGCCTGATCTGCTGGATCCCCTGTCCTCGTCCCGAATCGGGAAAGCGGGTGAGCCCGTGCAGGAACGCGGCCTCGAGGGCCGTGGCGTCTCCCCAACGGTCTCCGTAGCGCGCCGCATGCTCGTCCGCGAGCGAGCCGCGGAATCCCCTGCCCACGTCCATCACGGAGATCACGACCACCCACCGGCCCAGGCGGCGGGCCCAATTGTACGCCTGGGCCGCGACCCATCCCGATCCGTCGGCGTGCTCGATGATGTTCTGACATACCTCCGAGAGAATGACCGAGAAGGGAACCACCGACGTAGCGGGATAGTCCAGCTTGGAGACCAGGATGGCACCGGCTCGGGACTGGACCCGGTCCACGACGGCGTGGACATCGTCGTTGGCCCGGATCGGCGTGATCTCGAGCAGCACATCCGACGAGCCGCCACCTCGGCGCGGCACTCGCCCATCGAGCTCGAAGATCTGCCGGGCTTGTTCGAAGAAGCCCATGCGTGCCAGGTAGCCGAACACGTCGGAGCTCTCGGGAGGCTCGAGGCGGGGCGGCTCTCCGTGCCGCTCCCGGGCCACCGAGCCGGCGACGAGGAGAGCGACCATGCCGTTGGGATCCACCCACCGGACATGACGAGCGTCGAAGAGCGTCCGTCCGTCTTCGATCGTGACGACCTGATCCAGGAGCTGGTCGACGGTCTGTTGATCCAGGGAAGCGGGAATGGTGAGGACGTTCACCGACTCTCCTCCGTGTGCGACAACCGCCCCGAGAGATGGCGAAAGAGCCCCCGGGCACCTCGGTGCTCGACGTTCCGGGCCGCCAGTCGGTTCGCCTCGCGCATCGCTTCCTCGAGCCCGTCGCCGCCCAGGAGCCTCGCGAAGAAAGTAGCACCCCAGACGTCGCCGCACCCGGTCGGGTCCCCCGCTCGTTCTCCGCCGGCGACGGCGACCCGTGCGCTGCGAGCCGGTGCGACGCCTGCCACGGGGCGAGAGCCCCTCCAACGGAACGGGTTCGGATCGAAGTCCGCCCCCGCGACGTAGGCGGCGCCCCGCGCACCCAGGGTGACCGTGATGAGCTTGAGATCCGGGCCCACGTTGTCCGCCGCGAGGTGCCACGGATCGCCCCATGCCCGACCCATGAGCTCGAACTCGTCCTCGTTCATCTGGACCGCATCGAAGCATCGAAGCCACTGGCCCCACGACGGGAGCACCCGAGGAAACCGCACCCCCCGCCGACCCAGCCCGAGGAAGAGCGAGTGGAGGTCCGCGTACGTGGGTCCCCGGTATCCGGCTCGAAGGGCTTGTGCGGCCGGCAGATCCATTTCGAACCCGGAGATGAAGTTCACGTAGAGGGCGTCACAGAGATCGGCGAGCGGCGCGAGCTCGGGCCAGTTCCAGGGCGGCACGCCTCCGCTCAGACGCTCCACACGCCGGCTCGCCGTCTCGTACCGGAGCTCCACGCGGTTGTTCGGCTCGGGAACGAGCGTGATTCCCGAGGGATCGACCGCGGGCATCTCACGAAGAAAACGGTAGGCTTCTTCGGAGAGGTCCCGCCCGACCTTCAAGATCGGAAGGATGGCCCAGCCCGAAGGCAGCGAAGCCTGCAGGGCGGCGAGTCCATATCCGATGCCTCCCCATTCCTCCACCGGCTCGCCACGTCCGTCCCGGTCGAGGATCCGATCCCAGACCATGGTCCCGATCACGCCCAGGGTCCGGCCCACCTCCTACCCACCTCGTCGTTCGGTCGCGAGGAAGAGACCGGCTGCGCCGACGGCACCGGCGGTCTCGGGGAGCTCGCCCGGCACGATCCTGCAAGCGGCCTCGGCGGTCCTGAACGCCCTGCGCCGGACTTCAGCCCGGAGAGGGCCGAACAGGTGGTCCCTCGCCTTGGTGACGCCTCCCACGATGACCACCATGTCCGGATTGAGCGTGTTGATCACGTTCGCCACCCCCGCCCCGAGGATCTTCGCGGTCTCGACCATCACCTCTCGCGCATAGGCGTCGCCGCGCACCAGGGCGTCGTACACCGTCACCGCCGTGATGCGATCGAGATCTCCGTCCACCATGTCGTTGAGGATCGACTCCGCACCCGCCTCCAGCCCTTCCTGCGCACGCGCCGCGATGTTGGGTCCGGAAGCGTAGGCCTCGAGGCACCCATAGTTGCCGCACTTGCAGCGGCGTCCGGCGAAGTTGATCGTGGTATGCCCGATCTCGCCCGCGGTGCCGGACGCGCCGTGGAGCACCTTGCCGTCGAGCACGAAGCCCCCCCCGATCCCCGTGCCCACGGTCACGCAGACCAGAGACGACAGTCCGCGACCGGCACCTTGCCACCATTCCCCGTAAGCGGCGCAGTTGGCGTCGTTGTCCAGGCTGGCAGGCAGATCGAGCGCCGCCGAGAGACGGTCGCGGAGCGGGAACCCGCCCCAGCCGAGGTTGAAGGCGTGCTGGACACGGCCGCCTTCCAGGTCGATCGGCCCCGGGCATCCGATGCCGACCCCCAGGACGTCTTGGCGAGACCCTCCGTGCCGATCGAGGACCTCCCGCAGCATCTCGTCCACCAGGCGCGTGATGCGGTCGACGGCCTGGTCGGGTCCTCGACCCGCCTCGGTCAGCAGCGAGCGGACCGCTCCGGGCGCCCCGCCCTCGGCCGGGATCACACCCACGACCACGCTGGTGCCCCCGATGTCGAGCCCGACGACCCATCGCCGACTCATGCGTCCTCGCCGTGCAACATGGACAGGGTCACCTCCATTACGTCGTCCAACATGATGAGCCGCATACATTCCTCGTGGCCCTCGGCCAGAAGGGTCCCGGAACCAGTCCGGGGACAGTGGTTCTTGAAGCACGGCTTGCACGGCAGATCGGGACCCGTGACGCGAGCGTCCCGCGCCCCGACCGGGCGAACCTCCGCGGGGGAGGATGACCCCCACAAGGTGACGGTGGGGGTGCCCACGGCACCCGCGAGATGCATCGGGCCGGTGTCGTTCGTGACCAGAAGGTCGCAGGCCGCCAGCGCCGCGGCGAGCCCCACGAGGTCGGTCTTTCCCCCGGCGTCGATCACACCCTCCAGCGAGCTCGCGACGTTCGAGGTCAACGGCCGGTCTCCGGGTCCGCCGAGCACGACGACCCGTACGCCCCGACGGGTGAGCGCCTCCGCCAGAGAACGGAAGCGCTCGACCGGCCAGCGGCGGGACGGAGCATTCGAGCCGGGAAAGAGCCCTACGGTCGGGCCGGCTCCGAGCCGCTTCCGCCAGTCGGCCAGCGCGTCCGCCGGCGGAGTGATCGGAACGACCGATGGCTCACCGTCGTACTCCTGGCCCAGCAGGAGCTTGTACTGCAGGATCCGGTGCCGCCCGCGGAGCGCATCGCGCGGAATGCGATCGGCCAGGAGAAGGCCTCTCGCGTCGGTGTTCGTGCCTCGCAAGCGAGTGACACCGCCCCACCGGAACAGCCAGGCCGCGGAGAAGGAAGGCGTCATCAGGACACCCTCCCTGTAGCCTTCCCTGCGCAGCTTGCCCACGGCTTCGCGGAAACCTCGAAAGCCCCGGTCGAAGGAGAGAACCCTCCCGGGCAGGCCGGCCAGCTCGAGGAGGGGCGCCAGCCACGACACGACCATCACGTCCGAGCCGTCGGCCGCGAGGGCGGGCAACGCCATCACGACGTCGCCGAGATGGTTCGGAGCACGGACGATCCGCCGACGCCCCGCGTCCGATCCCACTTTCATGCGTCGCCGAGGTTCAGCACGGCGAGGAAGGCCTCCTGCGGGATCTCGACGGCGCCGACCTGCTTCATGCGGCGCTTCCCCTCCTTCTGCTTCTCCAGCAGCTTGCGCTTTCGGGTGATGTCACCCCCATAGCACTTGGCCGTCACGTTCTTTCGCAGCGCCTTCACGTTCGTACGTGCGATCACGTTGTTGCCGATCGCGGCCTGCAACGCCACCTCGAACTGCTGTCGTGGGATGAGCTCCTTGAGCTTCCGCACGAGGTCCCGACCGTACGTGTACGCCTTGTCACGGTGGATGATGACGCTGAATGCGTCGACCGGGTCGCCGTTCACCAGAATGTCCAGACGCACCAGGTCGTCCGGGCGCCACTCCAGGAACTCGTAGTCGAGCGCGGCGAAGCCGCGGCTCACGCTCTTGAGCCGGTCGTAAAAGTCCAGAACGATCTCCGAGAGTGGGAGCTCGAAGTCGATCTCGACACGCTGGGGATCGAGATAGCTCATCCCCTTGAAGACCCCCCTGCGCTCGTGGCAGAGCTTCTGGACGTTTCCGATGTAGTCCGAGGGGCAGAGGATCCTCGCCTGCACCACGGGCTCGGAGATGGAGACGATCCTGACCGGATCCGGCATGGCCGTCGGGCTGTCCAGCTCGGCCCGGCTCCCGTCCGTGAGCTCGACGTGATACTCCACGTTGGGCACGGTGGTGATGAGATCCACGCCGAACTCCCTCTCGAGCCGCTCCTGGACGATCTCCATGTGAAGGAGACCCAGGAAGCCGCAACGGAACCCGAACCCCAGCGCGGCCGAGGTCTCGGGCTCGTAGTGCAGGCTCGCGTCGTTGAGCCTGAGGCGCTCCAGCGCGTCGCGGAGATCCTCGTAATCGTCGGCGTCGGTCGGATAGAGACCCGCGAACACCATCGACCGGGCCTCCTGGTATCCGGGAAGGAGCTGCACGGCGCGCCGGTCCGCATCCAGGACGGTGTCGCCGACGCGCGTGTCCGAGACCTCCTTGATGGCCGCGATGAGGTATCCGACCTCTCCGGGACCCAACTCGTCCTGGGGGACCCGACCCAATCGCATGTAGCCGACCTCGGTCACCTCGTACGTGGCGTCCACATTGCCGAAGGTGATGTTCACGCCGGGCGCGACGCGACCGTCCACCACGCGGATGGAGGGCACGGCACCCAGGTACTTGTCGTAGTACGAATCGAAGATGAGCGCGCGCAGAGGCGCGTCCGGCCGGCCCTCCGGCGCCGGCACGCGTGCCACGATCGCTTCGAGGACCTCGTCGACTCCGATGCCCTCCTTGGCGCTGGCCAGGATCACCGTTTCGGGATCCACGCCGAGAAGATCGGCCACCTCCTCGCGCCGTCGCTCCGGCTCCGCCCCGGGAAGGTCGATCTTGTTGACCACGGGGATGATCTCGAGGTTCGCGTCGAGGGCGAGAAAGAGGTTCGAGAGCGTCTGGGCCTGGACACCCTGGGCCGCGTCGACCACGAGCACGGCGCCCTCGCACGCCGCCAGCGAGCGCGACACTTCGTAGGTGAAGTCCACGTGGCCGGGTGTATCGATGAGGTTGAGCTCGTAGTCGTCGCCGCTCGCCGACCGGTAGGCCATCCGGACTGCGTGGAGCTTGATCGTGATCCCTCGCTCGCGCTCCAGCTCGTTGTCGTCCAGCACCTGCTCACGCATCTGCCGCTTGTCGAGCGTGGCCGTGCGCTCGAGGAGGCGGTCGGCCAACGTCGACTTCCCATGGTCGATGTGGGCGACGATGCAGAAGTTGCGGATGTGGTCCAGGCGCACGGGCGGAAGCTCATCGGGTTCGCGGGGAAACGGCGGCTTCGAGGAAGCGAAAGCTAACAGCCCCGGGGCCTTCTGCCACGAACCCGGGCCGGGGCGGAAAGGAAATCGATTGACTCGGCAGCACCGGCGAAAGTAGTGTTGAATCGGGTACGTTGTCGCCTCGACTCGGCGCGACTGTCCGCAATCTCCCTGGTCCCCCCCCCCGACGTCCTCCGGGGACCCACGGACTCTCTGCCCAGAGCCTCTGAAAGACTGGACTTCGCAAGGAGCCATACGATGAGCTTCTCACGCGCGGCCCTCGCCTCGATGGCCTGGGCGGTCGCGCTCGTCGGATGCGACATTCCCTCCACCGCCCCGATCGTGACGCAGCGGTGGGTCGTTCCCGTCGAAAGCACGACCATCGGTGTAGCCGAGCTCCTTCCGTCGGGCGTCTCCGACAACGGGAGCGCCTTCGGGGTAACGGTGGACCCGTTCTCCACGAGTGAGTCTCTCGGGGCCCTGTGCTCCGATTGCGTCCTGATGAACGGGACGACCGTGCCCAAGCCTGCGTTCACCGGAAGCTTCAGCACGAGCGCGTCCATGCCCTCGAGAGTCGTGACGGCCACGCTCACCAGCGGCACCGTGGCCCTCGCCATCCATAACGGATTCGACTTCGACCCGATCCGACCCGGTGCCGGGAACACGGGCACGCTGACCATCACGCTGAGCGACGGTCAGAGTGGGCCGGCCATCGGTCAGGTCGTGATCGACGGCGCGACCGAGGCCCTGCCCCCGGACTCGACCGTCGACAAGACCGTCGACCTCCTCCCGGGCACGTTCGGACCCACGCTCTGGGCGACCATGGATCTGGTTTCCCCGGCAGGCGATCCGGTCACGATCCACACGGGAGAGTCGCTGAGCGTGGCCGCGACCCCGTCGAACCTCCTGGTTTCCGCCGCCGAGATCGACGTCTCGGGTCAGGCCGTGAACATCGACCCGATCTCGCTCGACGTCGCGGACATCGATCAGACGATCGTGGACGCGATCGACGAGGGAGGGTTCATTCTGGATGTCACGAACCCATTCGGCGTTGCCGTGGCCACGACGCTCCAGATCGCCGGAGGCGGGTTCACGCCCATCACGAAGAGCTTCACCGTGCCCGCTGACGCCACGTCCAGCACCCCCGTGGCGATGACGGCGGACGAGCTCAAGTCCTTCCTCGGCCAGCCGAACGTGCAGCTCACCGGAGGAGGCACCGTGACGACCGCGAGCACGATCACGGTGAGTCCCGGCGAGCAGATCGCCATCGACGCGCAGCTCGACCTCACCCTCTCGTTCGGCGGTTGAGGAGGCGATCATGAAGAACTCACACGGATCTTCCGGTTGGGCGCTCCTCGCTTCGCTCGCCGCCCTCGCCTTCTACGCCACGCCGGCGACGGCCCAACTCCAGAGCGCGAGCTCGGCCGGCCTCGGAACGGCGGACAACTACACGGCCCTGGCTCGCGGATTCGCGGCGCTCGGGCTCAACCCCGCGGCGCTCGCGCTTCCGACGTCACCCGGGTTCAGTCTCGCGGTCATCCCGGTGCGGGTCCGGTCCGGGATCGACCCCGTGACGCTCGGTGACCTGAAGGACTTCGAGGGCCGACAGATACCCGACGCCACGAAGAACGACTGGCTTGGCCGTATCAGCGCCAGCGGTGGCGAGCATGCGCTCGCAGGCGCGCAGGTCTCCGCGCTCTCCCTCACCGTCGGACATTTCGGCCTCCAGGCTTCGACGATCGCGCACGCGCGTGCCAACATCACGGAGCCGATCGCCGAGCTTCTCCTGTTCGGCAACGCCGGGCGGACCGGCTCACCTGCCGACTTCGCTCTGACGGGCTCATCCCTGGACGCCTGGGCCGTGACCACCGTGGGAGCGAGCTTCGGCCTCCCTCTCGGAGCCCGAATCGGCGGGTACGAGAACCAGTCGTTCGCCGTGGGCGCCACGTTGAAGTACTCGGTCGGCAACGCATTGCTCATGGGAAGGGAGCAAGGCGGGACCGTCACGAGCGATCCGATCGCGGTGAACATCCAGTTCCCCGTCATCCAGACCGACACGGCCGGAAGCGAGCTGAACAACGGGAGCGGCGTCGGCCTCGACGTGGGCGCGGCGTGGGAGGGAGGGCCCTGGTCGGTGGGGCTCGCCGTGCGCAATCTGTTCAACACCTTCAAGTGGGATCAGAGCAAGCTCTTCTTCCGACCGGGACAAGCGATCTTCAACGCCTCGACGAAGGACGCGAACATGGACGCGGTTCCGGCCGAGAGCACTCCGGCCGCCGATGCCCTCCTGTCGGACGTCGGCAAGCTGAAGTTCAACCCGATCCTGGTCGCGGCCGCGGCCTACGACGTCTCGTCGATCGTGACGGTCATGGGAGAGTGGCGGAGTCGCTTCGGCGATGGGATGGAGGTTGGACCCAAGTTCCATCTCGGCGCCGGCGTCGAAGTACGACCCGCGCCGATTGTCCACCTCCGGGCCGGACTCGCCGGGATCACGAACGGATTCCAGGCCGCGGGCGGGGCCTCGCTCGTGCTCGGGCCCGTGAATCTCTCGGGAGCCTACCTGAGGCAGTCCGGGAACGCGGGTGACGCCAACTTCGGCCAGTTCACCCTCTCGTTCGGGGGCCATTGAGCCGTCGCGAGCCTGAGGAGCGCCGCAGAAAAGCGAGGGGGCCGGGATCCCGCGGGATCCCGGCCCCCTCGTCACGCAGGTCCGCGTGCTCTCACGAACCGCCCCCACCCCTGCGCCCGCCTCTACGCGGGACCACCACGCGGCGCGGGCGCGCGCTTCCGGCGGAGCCGGACGAGCGCGACCGGGTCGCAGCGGCCGGACGGCCACCGGAGCCTCCCGATCGCCTCGTCGGGGGCTGTACCGTGGCTCGACCCCGGGTCGACGGCCGCGTTACGGAGCCGCCCGATCCGCGCGTGGGTGGCTGGGCGCTGGCGCCACCACCACGCGTCCGGGAACCTCCGACCACCGGTCGGTTCGGTTGTGTGGACGGGCGAGCCGACGATGTCGACCCACCGCCGCCACGCCGTGGGACCGTACGAACGTCGCCCGAGCCGCCCGGACGGGTGATGGTCGCGCCCCCGCTCGATCCACCCCTTCGCTCCGTCGGCTTCGCACGATCGCTGGGCCGCGTGGGCGTCGTCGTGCCCGTACCGGGCCGGCGCTCGAGCACCGGGCGGTCACCCCGCGCGGTGCCGGGGTTGACCGGAACGGCCTGTCCACGCTGCGGCTCCGCCCGCCCCTGGGTCGTGGGAGGCCGGATGATCGTCGACGGTCTGCCTTCCCGTGACGTCGCTCCCCGCTCGGGCTGCCGGCCCGCTCCGGACTGACCCTGTCCCGGCGTCGATTCGCGACGGAGCGGCCCGATGACGGAGCCGGGCGTCGACCTGCGGGTCGCCGGCTGCCTCACCGTCGGGCGCGGAGCGACGACGGGCTCCGAGAACTGAACGGGGTGTCGCGTTGGAGCACTCCTTCTCCGCACGATCGGGGACCATGCCTCGCCCGCCGCCCGCTCCTTGAACTCGAACCGCGCGCGTCCGGGGACCGCGCGCGAGAACACCACCCGTGCTCCGTTGTACCGGTAGGCCGGCGAGAAATAGGGATCGTCCCAGATCACGACCCGGAAGGTCGAGCACGCATACGCGTACGGATTCCACTCCGTGTAGCTGCGGAACTCGTGGCAGCTGTAGCACAGGAAGCGGGGATACGGTTCTTCCTCGCCGACGTAGTAGGTCAGAAAGTCGAGGGCGTAGGGCGCCGTCTTCCAGTCCGGAATCAGCTGAGCGACGTAATCGTCCATGGCGAGGTACGGATCGCGATAGACGGTCCGACCGACGCGAGACAGGTCCCAGCCCCGCTCGTAGCTGGAGTACGTGAAGTTGGCGAAGTCGAAGGGCTCCTGCGACGCGACGATGAAGTAGTAGCCCGTGCCCGGGTATTCATCGACGTACCAGAACGCAGACCGGGAGAACAGAAGCTGATAGTCTTTATTGCCCTGCGTGAAATGATCGATGTCAGGTGCTTGTGGATAAAGGAGTTGCACCGACCCATCGGTATCGATATGGAAGATGGCGACGTAGGCGTCGGCGGACGTCCGGTAGTAGATCCGGACCCGGTCACCCCGATTCAGGACGGCGTCGTCACCCCGGTCGAGCCAGATCCTGGCCCCGAGAGAGTCCTCCGGGTAGCTGTCCTGTGCGGCGGCGCGACCCACTCCCAGAAGGAGCAGGGCGCCCGGCACGAGCCATCGACTGAGGCGCATCACGACTCCGGGCTGAACGATTCCTACCCCCATTGGCTCGCATGACGCGTGCCAAAGGGGATACGGCGCAGGAAGCGCTCCTTCGCATGGTAGCGTCCACCTTGGAGGACATCCGCCCCGAGTCGGGAGGACACGTCCGAGCCTTGTGGGCCGTTGAGTCGGCGGTCGGCCCCGGGTAGCTTCCGACCCCCCCCTCACTGAACCGGCACCAACGAGCGTCGATGTCGTCGGAAAACGCCATTCTCGATGCGGTGGCCCGCTGCCGGGCCTTCGAGCAGCTCGCACGTGGGCTCCCCGCCCCGGGCGCCCACCACGCACTCGGCGGACTGAAGGGATCGGCCGCGGTTGCCGTGTTGGCCGCCCTGCATCGCCGGCATCCCCAACGTGTCTTCGTGGCGCTCGCGCCGGGACCGAACGAAGCCGCCTCGGTCGAAGCCGACCTGCAGGCGCTTCTCGAGGAGCCCGGATCCTTCTATCTGTATCCCCAGAAGGAGGCGCTTCCCTACGAGGAAGCCGAGCCGCACGTGGAGATCGGCGGCCTCCGGGTCGAGGCGGTGGAAGCGCTGTTCTCCGGACGGACCCACGTCCTGGTGACGACGCCCCGGGCACTCCAGGAAAAGGTGCCCATTCCGGCGCAGCTGGCCCGACTTCGACTGACGCTGCGGGTCGGTGAAGAACTGGATTTCAGCCGACTGCCGAGGCTTCTCGAGCAGCGGGGCTTCGAGCGGGTCCCCCTCGTCGAGGAGGTCGGACAGTTCGCGGTGCGGGGAGGCATCCTCGACGTGTACTCGGTCGGCAGCGGTGACCCGGTCCGGATCGAGTTCTGGGGCGACGAGATCGCGTCCATCCGCGCGTTCGACGTGCTCGACCAAAGATCCGTGACGGAGCTGGGCGAGACGCACGTCCTGCCGGTCGATTTCAGACGCAGCCCGGACGACGAGGAGACGGTCACCCGCTCCCTTCTGGAGCTCCTTCCGGCCGACGGCGTCGTCACGCTCCTCGGCGAATGGAATCTTGCCGACGAGCTCGCGAAGACATGGAACCGTGTCGTCAGCCTGCACGACGACCTCGTGGACTCCGGAGCCCACGTGCCCGCCCCATCCATGCTGTTCCTCGCGCCGGACGAGGTGGATCGGATCGTCGCACGACTCCCGCGACTTCGCTTGGGGCCGGAAGACGCCGACCTCGTCCTGGAGACGTCGGAGCCGCCGGCCATCGACCGGGACATGGCCAAGCTCGAGGCGTATCTCCGCGAGGGAGCGGCGCGAGGCCAGGAGACGCTCGTGCTGTGCGACAACGACGGACAGCTCCAGCGGCTCGAGGAGATCCTGGGAGGTCCGAGCAGGATCCCTCCCGGCACGCGCCTGGGCATCGGCGCGCTCGCGGGCGGCTTCGAGCTCGTCGCGGCCGACCCGCCGCTTCGTGTGCTCAACGACCACGAGGTCTTTCGCAGACCGCGACGGATCCGCCGGGCTCGACACTTCCGCGGGTCCGTAGCTCTGGAGAGCCTCTCCCAGCTGACCCCGGGAGACTTCGTAGTCCACATGGATCACGGAATCGGTCGATTCAAGGGGCTCGAGCACATCGACGTGGCGGGCGAGGAGATCGAGGCGCTGGCGATCGAGTACGCCGGTGGTGAGACGCTTCGGTTGCCGGTCTACCGCCTAGATCTGATCGAGCGGTGGGTGGGCGAGTCCGACGATGCGGAACCTCCCCGTGTCCACCGGATCGGCGGGAAGCGCTGGAAGACGCTGCGGCGCAAGACCGAGAAGGCCATCGAGGACATGACCGCGGAGCTCCTCGAGCTCTACGCCGTGCGCTCCACCGCCCGGGGCTACTCGTTCCCTCCGGATACGCGCTGGCAAAAGGAGATGGAGTCCTCCTTCCTCTACGAGGACACGCCCGATCAGCGGGCGGCGAGCGAAGACGTCAAGCGAGACATGGAGTCCTCCCGTCCGATGGACCGCCTGGTCTGCGGCGACGTCGGCTACGGCAAGACCGAGGTCGCGGTGCGCGCCGCGTTCAAGGCCGTCCAGTCGGGAAAGCAGGTGGCCGTCCTCGCACCCACGACGATTCTGGTGGAGCAGCACCGGCACACCTTCGAGGAACGGCTGGCGGACTACCCGGTGCGCGTGGGAGCGCTGAGCCGCTTTCGCTCCCAAAGGGAGCAAGCGGAGCTCCTGGCCAGCGTGGCCGAAGGTTCCCTGGACATCGTGATCGGGACGCACCGTCTCCTGTCCGAGGACGTGTCCTTCCACGACCTCGGCCTCCTGGTGGTGGACGAGGAGCAGCGGTTCGGGGTGAAGGACAAGGAGCGCTTGAAGCGAATGCGGGCCGGCGTCGACGTGTTGACCCTGACGGCCACGCCGATCCCGAGGACGCTCTACCTCTCGCTGTCGGGCATCCGCGACCTCTCCCTCATCCGAACGCCCCCCCGGGACCGGATGCCGATCTTCACCAATGTCCTGCCGTGGACGGACGCCCTGTTGGTGGAGGCGTTTCATCGGGAGATCGACCGGGGGGGCCAGACGTTCTTCCTGCACAACCGCGTGGAGACGATCTACACCGTGGCCGAGGAGGTCAGGGCCCTGGCACCCGAGGCACGCGTGGACGTCGCGCACGGGCAGATGTCGGCGGGCGACCTGGACGAGGCCATGCGGGCCTTCGTCGACGGAGAGCTGGACGTTCTGGTCTGCTCGTCCATCATCGAGAACGGCCTCGACGTGCCCAACGCCAACACGCTGATCGTGGACCGGGCGGATCGCTTCGGTCTTTCCCAGCTCTACCAGATCCGCGGTCGGGTGGGCCGTTCGGACCGTCGGGCATACTGCTACCTGCTGGTTCCGGAGGACGTGACCGAGGAAGCGGAGCGGCGTCTGCGCGTGCTGGAGCACCACACCGAGCTCGGAAGCGGCTACGCGGTCGCGCTCCGGGATCTCGAGCTGCGGGGGGCGGGAAACCTCCTGGGGACCGACCAGTCCGGGTTCGCCCAGCAGGTGGGACTCGACACCTACCTGCGGCTCCTCGAGAAGACGGTGGAGCGGCTCCGGAAGGGAGAATCGGCCGAAGAGCATCCCGATCCGGACGTGTCGCTCGCTGGACCCGCATTCCTGCCCGAGGGGTATGTTTCGGACTCGGGCCAAAAGCTCCATCTTTACCGGCGTCTTTCCAGAGTGCGAAAGCGCGCGGACATCGACGGCCTACGCTCGGAGCTGGCCGACCGCTTCGGTCCTCTTCCCCGTGAGGTCTCGCGCCTTCTCGATGCGACGACGCTGCGGATGCTGGGTCGATCCGTGGGCGTCGAGCGCATTCTGGTGAACGACCGCACGGCCAGGGTGAGCTTCCGCCCCGGGGTCGTGCCCCGCATGTCGGTCCTGGACCGTCCCTTGCGGGAGCGACAGGTCGAGATGGAGGTTCGCCGAATGGAGCCTCTGTCGATCGTACTTCACCAGGTGGGGGTCGAGCCCCTGCCGGAAACGCTGGTCATGGCGCTGGACGCGCTCCGTGCCGCTCGCGAAGAGCACGCGGACGGCACGTCCGGGCCATGACGATGGAGCTGAACGAGCTCATGAGAAAGTGGCTGATGCTGGTGGTGCTCGCGGGATCCACGCTGGGCCTGGTGGCCTGCAAGGGTCCTACGTCCAACGAAGGGTTGGTGGCGCGCGCGGGCGGCCACGAGCTGACCGTGGACCATGTGGTCAACCTCCTGGTGGACCAGGAGAACCTCCCACCGCAGAAGCCGGTGGTCCAGGCGTTGGCCAATCTCTGGGTGGACTACACCCTTCTCGCGAGTCAGGCCGCCCAGGATTCCACGTTCCATTTCCTGGACCTCGAGCCGCTCATCCGCATGCAGCTCGACCAGCAGATGGGGGCCCAGTACATGGACTCCGTCGTTCAGGTCGACACGGCGATATCGGAGACCGAGCTGCGCAACCTGTACGAGAGTCAGGCGCCCAGCGCCCGCCTGCACGCGCGCCATATTCTTCTGGGATATCCGCCCCAGGCGACCCAGCAACAGCGCGACTCCGTGCGCGCCGAAGCCGAAGCGCTGCGGAAGCGCGCCGCCGCAGGCGAGGACTTCGCGTCTCTGGCCCGCCGCTACAGTCAGGACGAAGGGAACGCCCAGAAGGGGGGCGACCTGGGCGAGTTCGGTCGTGGCGAGCTCCTTCCCGCGCTGGAGAACGCGGCCTTCGCCCTGAAGCCGGGAGAGGTCAGCCCGGTGGTGGAGTCCCCGTTCGGCCTCCACATCATCAAGCTGGAGTCGAAGACGGTCCCGCCGTTCGACTCGGTGCGGAGCCAGTATCGCGTGCGAATCCAACAGCAACGGTACCAGCAGGCGGAATCCCTCTACGTCGCCGGACTCGACGAGAAGGCGGAGCCCAAGATCGACGACGACGCGGTCGATCTCGTGCGTCAGGTCGCTTCGGCGCCCGACACCCGTCTTTCGGGCCGCGCCAAGGGGCGCGCGCTCGCCACCTTCAAGGGTGGGAAGTACACGGTGGGTCAGCTGTCCGAGTTCGTGCAAGCCCAGAGCGACCAGTGGCGGCAGTCGGTGGGGAGCGCTACCGACGAGCAGATCCACGACTTCCTGCAGGGAATGGTACGACGCCAGCTGATCATCCAGAAGGCGAGCGAAGCGGGTCTCGGGCCGTCGCAGGAGAAGGTGGATTCGCTGGTGCGCGACACCCGAAACCGCATCAAGCAGCTGACCGACCAGCTGGGACTCCTCCACCTCGACCGCGCTCCGGGTGAGGCGGTCGCACCGGCCGTCGATCGGGCCGTCAATGACGTCCTCGACGGGATCGTGACCGGGGCCAAGGACGTGGTTCCCCTGGGACCGGTCGTGTTTCAGCTGCGGCAGCGCGCCAACGTGGCCGTCTACGATGGCGGCGTAGGTGACGCGATCCTGCGCATCGCCCAGGTTCGTGCCGGCCGTTCCCCGGCCCCGGATGAGGCGACTCCCGACACGGGGCGGGCGGCGGCCGACACGGCGAGTGGAGGAGGAACCCGATGAGCGGAGGCGGTTTAAGACCTCGCTGAAGAGACCACCCCACCGCTCCGCAACACCGAACTCCGGAGACCGCTTCATGTCGCTCGGCCGCTCGACCCTCGTGCTCGCCGCCGTCTTGGCTCTGGCGCCCGCACCCGTGGTCGGCCAGATCGCCGCCTCCGACTCCACCCTGGTCGACAGGGTGGTGGCCGTCGTCGGCGATTCCGTGGTGCTGCTCAGCCAGGTGGAGGAGCAGCTCGCCCAGATGCGTCTCGAAGGTCGGCAGATCCCGACGGATCCCGGCCAGCTCGAGAAGCTCGAGAACAGCTTGTTGGACGACTGGGTCAATCGCCTCCTGATCCTGCAGGCGGCGGCCAAGGATACGCTCGTCAAGGTGGACGACAGCCGGGTCACCAGCGTGGTCAACCAGGAGATCGACCAGCGTACCCAGGAGATGGGTGGGCCGGAGGCCATGCAGCGGGCCCTCGAAGCGGAGGGCCTGACGATGAGCGAGTTCCGGGAGTCCCTGACGAGCCAGGCCCGTCAGGCCCAGATCCAGCAGATGTACATCCAGCTCCAGCTCCAGGACGCGCCACCGGTCGAGGTCACCGACGAGGAGCTGCACGACGCGTTCCAGCAGGCGAGCGGCCAGCTCAGTCAACGGCCCGCCTACGCGAAGTTCCACCAGGTGGTCATCGCTCCGCAGGCGTCGGACACCGCCAAGGCGAATGCACGGGCCCTGGCCGAGTCCCTCCTTCAGCGGATCAAGAACGGCGAGAAGTTCTCCGAGCTGGCCAAGCGGTACTCGGACGACCCCGGGAGCGCTCCCCTGGGCGGCGACCTGGGCTGGTTCCGCCGGGGACACATGGTGAAGGCCTTCGAGGACGTCGCGTTCAGCCTCGCGCCCGGCCAGGTGAGCGGGATCGTGGAGACGGAGTTCGGCTTCCACATCATCAAGCTCGAGCGCGCTCGCATGGGTGAGCGGAAGGCCAGTCACATTCTGATCACGCCCAAGATCCACGAAGGCGACGTCGAGCGGGCTCGTCAGGAGGCGCAGGAGGTCGCGGCGAAGGCGAGAGCCGATTCTTCCATGGAGCAGCTCTACAAGGAATACGCCGACCCGCTCTCTCCCGATACCATCACCGTCGCCTTCAATCAGCTCAACCAGCTACCCTCGTCCTACGCCGCGATTCGAACGGCGTCCAGGGGTGAGGTCCTCGGTCCGCTGACTTACCACCCCACCGCGGACGAGACCCGGTTCTCGATCGTGAAGGTGGACGAGATCCACGAGGCCGGCGCCTACACCTTCGACGAGGTGAAGGACCAGCTCGCGCAGAATCTCCAGCGTCAGAAGCAGCTCTCGAAGCTACTCCAGAGCCTACGCGAAAAGACGCACGTCGACATCCGCATGTGATGAGGGGCCGCCAGGGAAGCCGTTGACATCCATCGCCGTCACCCTGGGTGATCCCCGGGGCATCGGACCCGAGGTAGCGCTTCGCGCTCTGGATCTCTGGGAACCGGAGGATCCAGAGGTGGACGTCGTCGTCATCGGACCGGCCGGGTCCCGCACCACGGGCTTCGCGTTCGAGGATGTCGGCACCTGGGACGGGAGCGAGAAGGACGCCGGACGCGTCGCGGCGGATGCCATTCGGCGCGCCGTCGAGATGGCCCTCTCGGGAACGATCGAGGCGATCGTGACGGCCCCCCTGCACAAGCCTGCGCTGCGGGCCGCCGGTTGGGACGTGCCGGGACAGACCGAGATGCTCCAGCGACTGGCCGGCGCCGAAAGGGTCGGCATGCTCATGTCGGCCGAGCGAACCGCCGTCGGCGGTCCCCTGCGGATCCTCCTGGCCACGACCCACCTCCCGTTGCGCGACGTCTGCGGAGTGGTCACGGAGGACCTCCTGGTGGAGCAATCGCTCCTCCTGGCACGGGCCCTCGGTCGCGACTGGCGCATCGAAGAGCCCCGACTGGCCCTGTGCGCCCTCAACCCGCACGCCTCGGACGGCGGCCTCTTCGGAGACGAGGAGGCCCGCGTCTTCCGGCCCGCCGTCCATCGACTGGCCGGGCTGGGCGTCCGCGTCGAAGGCCCGCTGCCGGCGGACACCGTCTTCCAGCGAGCCCTGACCGGTGCGTTCGACGCGGTCGTGGCTCCGTATCACGACGTCGGAATGGCCGCCTTCAAGACCGTCGCCTTCGGATTCGGCGTCAACGTCACCTTGGGACTGCCCTTCGTACGCACCTCGCCGGACCATGGAACGGCTTTCGATCTGGCGGGCCGGGGCAAGGCCGACCCGTCGTCGATGCTCGAAGCCCTGCGACTGGCGCACCGCCTGGCGCGGGCACGCTTTGACACCACTTTGAGCCGGGGGTAGTCTTTTGCACCGGAGCCACCAGCGGTTCTTCGAGCCCCTTCCCCACCCCGTCCGGTGATCAAGCTTCAGAACGTATCGCGTGAGTACCCGAAGCGCGGCTACGCCCTTCGGAACGTCTCCTTCGAGATCGGCAAGGGCGAGTTCGCCTTCCTCACCGGGCATTCCGGGTCGGGGAAGTCCACAACGCTGCGCCTGGTCCACCTCAGCGACCGGCCTACGTCGGGCGAGGTGCTCGTGACCGGCTACAGCTCCGACCGTGTCTCGGAGCGGGAGGTGTGGAAGGTCCGGCGCCGCGTGGGGTTCGTCTTCCAGGACTTCCGTCTCCTGCCGGGTCGGACGGCCCAGGAGAACGTCGGCTTCGCTCTCGAGGTCACGGGCGCGCAGCGCAAGGAGATCCAACCCCGCGCTCAGCGCCTGCTCTCCCAGGTGGGCCTGTCGACGAAGTCCGGAGCGCTCATCCATGAGCTTTCGGGCGGCGAGCAGCAGAGGGTCGCCATCGCACGGGCTCTCGCCAACGAGCCCTTCGTGCTGCTCGCCGACGAACCCACGGGCAACCTGGACGAGCGGGCCACTCGGGGTGTCATGGAGCTCTTCTGGGACATCAACGCGCGCGGGATGGCCGTCCTGATGGCCACGCACGACCTGGAGCTGGTGCGCCACTATCCCCAGGCCCGGGTCCTGGAGCTGGACCAGGGCAGACTCGTCTACGACTCGGCCGCGTAGCGAATGTACTCCCTGCGTGAAGCGTTGGCCGCCTTCCGGAGGGCTCCGGTGCTCACGGGGCTCTCGGGAGCGATGGTGGGGCTGGCACTCTACGTCGTGGGGCTGTTCGCCCTGGCCACGTACAATCTCCAGCTCGCCCTGTCCGCCATCGAGGAGCGCGTGGAGATCGTCGCCTACCTGCGAGACGACGCGCGCCAGAGTGAGATCGATCTCGCCCGCAGTGAGCTCGGCAAGCTTCCGGAAGTGCAGTCGGTCCGGTACGTGTCGAAGCGCGACGCGCTGGCGCAGGCGCAGAAGGACCTGCCCGAATTCCAGGACCTCTTCTCGGGACTGGACGTGAACCCCCTGCCCCAGTCGCTGGAGGTGGAGCTCCGCCCGGGATTCCGGACGAGGGAGGCGGTAGAACGCATCTCGAAGGTGGCAGCGTCCTATCCGTTCGTGGAGGACGTCCGCTACGGACGTGACTGGGTGGACAAGCTCTTCACGCTCAGGCGGGTGGGTGCGGTCACCACGGCGGTGCTCGGCGCCGCGTTCGCCATGGTCGCGGCCCTGATCATCGGCACCGCCCTGCGCATCGCCGTCTTCGCCCGCCGGGAAGAGATCTACGTCATGCGTCTGGTCGGCGCCAAGAACGGCTTCATCCGGAGACCCTTCCTCCTGGAGGGCGCCATGGCGGGCCTGCTGGGAGGGCTTCTCGCCTGGCTCCTGACGTACGCGACCTATCGAGGTGTGTACTCCTTCCTGTTCGCCCTGGCATGGATTCCCCAGAGCTGGATCGCGGTGGGCGTGCTCGCGGGGGTGGTCTTCGGAGCGTTGGCGAGCGCCTTCGCGATCCGGAGGCATCTGAGGGAGGTGTGACATGCCTCGATCCGTCACCCTCCTCATCATCGGACTTCTCTTCCTGCCCGCCATCGGGTCGGCGCAGCAGACCGACCTCCGCAAGCAGATCGAGGAGAGTCAGCGGCGACTGGAGGCGATCAAGGCCGAGCGCGCACGGCTCCAGGAGGAGATCGCAAACGTCCGCGTGCACGTGCAGGACGCGTCGTCGGAGCTCGAGAATGTCGAGCGTCGTCTTTCGCAGTCACGGTCGATCCTGGCCGAGGTCAACCTGCAGGTCGACGCGCTCTCCAAGGAGGTGCAGTCCACGACCGCCGAGCTCCTCCACACACGCGAGCGACTCGCCGAGAGCAAGGCCGTGCTGAACCGACGCATGCGCGACATCTACAAGATGGGCCCGCTGCACACGATGCAGGTTCTGCTGGGCGCCACGTCGTTCACCGACCTTCTCAATCGCTACCGCTATCTCCAGCGCATCGCCTCCTTCGACAAGGCCCTCGTCGGACGCGTGGGCACGCTGGAGTCGGACCTCGTGGCCGAGTCCAACGAGCTCCACAAGCGCATGGTGGCGCTCGAGAGCCTGCGACAGACCCGCCAGGCCGAGGTGGCCCGGCTTCGGTCCGTGGAGTCCGAGCGTCAACGTGCGCTCTCCGACTTCCGCTCCCGGGAGCGGAAGACATCCAGCCGGCTCGATCAGCTCGCGCAGGATCAAGCGCGCATGACCAAGCTCGTCGACGACCTCGAGCGCAGGCGGCGGGAAGAAGAGGCGCGAGCCCGCCGAGCCGGTCCGGGGGCCGAGACGCTCTCCAACGCGGACGAAGGCTCCCTATCCTGGCCCCTGGACGGCAAAGTGATCTACGGCTTCGGGCGCGAGCGACGCCCCGACGGCACGGTCCTGCGATGGAACGGGCTGGGAATCGCGGCTCCGGTCGGAACGCCGGTCCGTGCGGTCAAGGCGGGCCGGGTGGTTCTCGCCGGACCGTTCGAGGGATACGGACCCACGGTCATCGTGAGCCACGGCGGCGGATTCTACACGCTTTACCTCTACCTCGACGAGATCGGGGTCGTCGAAGGACGCGAGGTGGCTCAGGGGCAGGTCGTCGGCACCGTCGGCGGCGCGGCCACGCCCGAAGGGCCGCACATCGAGTTCCAGGTCCGCGCACCGGTCGACGGGGGATCCCCCGAGGCCCAGGACCCGCTGCAATGGCTGCGCAACCGGGGTGGCACGTGAGCCTCCACGAAGTCGTCGGGCATCGGGAGGCTCGGCGCACGCTGGCACGCGCTCGTCTGTCCGGCACGCTTCCCTCGTCCTTGCTTCTCCACGGAGTGCGGGGAGGCGGGAAGCAGCGGATGGCCCTCTGGATCGCCCAGCTGCAGCTCTGCGAGGCACCTTCCGACGAAGGACCGTGCGGCGCTTGCCGTCCGTGTCGTATGGCCCTGCGCATCGAGCACCCGGATCTCCACCTCTACGTGCCGCTTCCGCGTCCCAAGGGTGTGAGCGGCGATCGGCTCGGTGACGCCCTCGAGGCGGCGCGCGTGGACGCCCTCGAGGAGATGCGCCGCCGCCCCCTGAAGCCGAGCCACACGGACGAGGTTCGCGGGCTGTACCTCGACATGGTTCAGAGCCTGCGTCGAAAGGCCCATGTTCGACCGACGATGACCTCGAGTCAGATCTTCATCGTCTCCGACGCCGAGCTGCTCGTTCCCCAGGAGTCGAGCCCGGAAGCGGCCAATGCGCTGCTCAAGCTGCTGGAGGAGCCTCCGCCCGACACGCATATCATCCTGACGTCGAGCGAGCCCGGGAGGCTGCTTCCGACGATCCGCTCGCGCGCCGTCCCCCTGCACCTCGCACCGCTCGACGCGGAGGAGGTCTCGGGATTCCTCACGAGCGTGGCGAACGTGCCGGAGGACGAGGCACGCAGGGTCGCCGCGTTATCCCAGGGCTCCATCGGGCGCGCGCTCGGCTTCCTCCCGGACGGCGACGGACCGGGCCCTCTCGAGACGCTGCGTCTCCAGGCTCTCGCGCTCACCGAGGCCGCCCTTCGAGATGGCGGAAGTCGGGGCTTCTCGGCAGCCCTTTCCTATCCCCCGGCGGGCGCGCGGGCCATCGTGGACCTGTTCGCTTTCGTCGAAGAGACCCTCCGGGACGTGGCCGCGGTCGCGGCCGGCGCGGAGGATCGGGTCCTGGGCCGCGACGTGCTGCCCCGACTGCGGAGCATCGTCGAGGGATCCGATTTGGAGGCGGGTGCCCTTCCCGCCGCGTTCCCCATCATCGAGGAATCACGGGAGATGGCGAGGGGCAACGTCAATCCCCAGCTCATCGTGTCCGACCTCTTGCGAAGGCTCCACCGCACGTTGAGCCCGCCGCGGGTCGAGGAGGCGTAGACCTGAGATGGAAGAAGAGACGCAGGATCTCACCCATCTTGATCCCCGGGGACGTCCCCACATGGTCGACGTCACCGGGAAGGCCGTTTCGGTCCGGACGGCGACGGCCGAAGGCCGCATCGTCATGGCGAGCTCGACGCTGGACCGAATCAGGAACGCCGCGGCCGCCAAGGGAGACGTCCTCGGGGTCGCGGAGCTCGCGGGTATCATGGGCGGCAAACGAACGGCGGACCTGGTTCCCCTGTGTCACACGCTCCCGGGCGTGAGCATCGACGTCGCCCTGGAGCCGGACCCGTCGCTTCCCGGCGTGGTGGCCCGTGCCGACGCGCGTACCTCCGCCCAGACGGGTGTCGAGATGGAAGCCCTCACGGCGGTCTCGGTGGCCTTGCTGACCGTCTACGACATGCTCAAGTCGGTGGATCGCGGGATGCGCATCCAGGATGTGCGCCTCCTCGCGAAGGCCGGCGGACGCTCGGGAAGCTGGAGGGCCGAGGAATCAGGCTAGCGTGGTGTCTCAGAAAGACCTCGGCCATTCGAGCACCGAAGTCGGGGACCCTGCGCATCCGACCTCTGCCCGCCTCCGACGTCTTGGCGGCCTCCCGCCTCGACCGGGTCCTGTCCCTGCTATCTCCTGCCCCGCGTGCCGGAGCGCGGAGCGATCGGAACGATGAGCCGCTGGCCGATCTGCAGGAGGCGGGGTCTCGCCTTGGGATTCGCGGCCTCCAGGTCGCGCAACGGGATTCCGTAGCGCCGGGCGATCCCGGTCAAGGTCTCACCGCGCTGAACGCGGTGCTCGACGAACGTCACGCGTCGGCGCGGCGGGATCTTGGCGTACTGCTCGGTGAAGGTCGGCCCGCGACCGGGTGGCACGCGCAGGTAGGTCTTCTTTCCCGGCGGGGTGATGCCGCGCAGCACCTCCGGATTCAGCCGCTCGATCTCGCCCTGGTCCACGCCCGCCGCGTCCGCAACGACGTCCAACGTGGTCGCGTCCGGGACGGACACGCGGTCGAACGCGAACGCTGTCGTCGAGTCCGGAATGTCGAGCCCGTATCGCTGGGGATCGACCGCGACCCTCACGGCGGCCAGGAACTTCGGTATGAAGTTCTGGGTCTCCCTGGGAAACTGGTCCCGCAGGGCCCAGTACAGGCTATCGGTCCGCGGCTCCAGCGGAGCCTTGTCGCGCAGGACGCGCTCGATGCGCGCGGGGCCGGCGTTGTACGCCGCGAGCGTCAGGAACCAGGACCCGAACTGCCGGTGTAGCGCCTCGAGGAACGCGGCCGCCGCCTCGGTGGACCTGAAGGGATTGCGACGCTCGTCGATGAGCGGCGACACGTGGACGCCGAGCCCTCGCGCCGTCGGCGCCATGAGTTGCCACATCCCGACCGCGGCGGCGCGACTCACGGCACGCGGATTGTAGCCGCTCTCGACCATCGGCAGGTATCGGAGTGAATGGGGCAGCCCGTGGCTCGTCAACACGGAGTCGACCGCCTGCTCGAACCAACGCATGCGCTCGAGGTTGGCGGGAAGCCACGGGACCTGCGTCCACGTGTCGACCCACTGGTCGATCTCGTCCCGGAACTCCGGGTCCCGCATCATGCGCGTGCGGAGGATGGGGTCGTCGTCGAGATCGGTCTTCGGGGGCGGCTCGAGCCTCACGGGCGGGCTCCCGTCGACGACGTATCCCCTCGGCGCCGGCATGGACGGCGGGGGAAGCGGCGCCGGCGACTCGAACGCGGGGGCACCCGCACACCCGGCGGTCGCTCCGGTCAGAACGGCCAACCAGATTCCCCGTCGCGGGGCCGGGCCTTTCCGTGGACCGATCACCCTCCCCGGGCCAACAGCTCGTCCACGGCGGACAGGAGACGGGCGACGTTCTCGTGGGTCGCGCCCGCGCCCATCAGGCCGATCCTCCAGATCTTGCCCTTCGCGGGGCCGAGTCCCCCTCCGACCTCGATGTCGTGCTCCTCCAGGAGCGCCTTACGCACCGGAGCTTCGGGCCGGCCACCGGGTAGCGCCGCAGACGTGAGCTCCGGAAGCCGATGACCCTCTTGAGCGAACAGCTCGAAGCCCCGCTCCACGAGCGCGTCCTGCAGGGCCGCACCCACCTCCGCATGTCGCCGGAAACGCGCCTCCAAGCCCTCTTCCTCGATGATCACGAGCCCCTCGTGAAGCGCGTACATCATGTTGATGGGCGCCGTGTGATGGTACCGACGCTCCGAGCCCTCACCGACGTAGTCGGCCAGCAGACTCGCGTCCAGATACCAGCTCTGAACGGAACGGGAGCGTCCGCGCACACGAGCCAAAGCCTTTTCCGAGAAGGTGATCGGGGCCAGACCCGGTGGAACGCCGAGGCACTTCTGCGTACCCGAGTAGCAGACGTCGATGTGATGGGCGTCCACGTCCACGGGGATGCCTCCGAGCGACGTGACGGTATCCACGAGGAAGAGGGTCTCGGAGCCGGCCAGCGCCTCCCCCACCTCCTCGAGCGGTTGGCGCACGCCCGTGGACGTCTCTGCGTGCACGAGCGTCAGCACGCGGGCATGCGGGTGGGCCCGATGCGCCTCGATCATGCGTCCGGGATCCAGGATCCGACCCCACTCCGCCTCCACGGCCACGACCTCCGCACCCATGCGTCGAGCCATCTCGGCCATGCGGGTCCCGAACACACCGTTGATGCCGATGATCGCGGTGTCGCCGGGCTCCAGGACGTTGGCGAGCGCCGCTTCCTGCGCGGCGGACCCCGTCCCCGACACCGGGAACGTCAGGCTGTTTCGCGTGCCGAAGACATGTCGGAGCCGCTCGTTGACGTCGTCCATGACCCTGAGGAACTGTGGGTCGAGATGGCCGACGGTGGGACGCGCGAGCGCCTCGAGAATCCGCTCGGAAACGGGGGAGGGCCCGGGGCCGAGGAGCAGGCGGGGACGGATGGGAAAGGGATTGGCAGTCATACCGCTCACATTCTGTAGTTGGGGGCTTCCCGCGTGATCGTGACGTCGTGGGGATGGGACTCGCGCAGACCGCCCGTGCTCACGCGGTAGAACTGGGCCTTGGACCTGAGCTCCTCCAGGTTGGCCCCTCCGCAATAGCCCATCCCACTGCGGAGACCACCCACGAGCTGGTAGATGGTGTCCGAGACCGGCCCCTTGTAGGGAACCCGCGCCTCGATGCCTTCCGGAACGAGCTTCTTCGAGTCCTGCTCGCCTTCCTGGAAGTACCGGTCGGCCGAGCCCTCTTCCATGGCCGAGAGAGAGCCCATGCCTCGAACGGTCTTGAAACGCCGTCCCTCGAGGAGAAAGCTCTCTCCGGGCGACTCGTCGGTACCCGCCAGGATCGAGCCCATCATGACGCTCTCCGCCCCTGCCGCCAGCGCCTTCACGATGTCGCCCGAATACCGGATGCCGCCGTCGGCGATGATGGGCACCTCGCCTCCCACGCCGTCCACGGCATCCATGATCGCCGTCAGCTGCGGAAGCCCGACGCCGGTGACGACCCGGGTCGTGCAGATGGAGCCCGGACCGACACCCACCTTCACCGCGTCGACGCCCCGGTCGAGGAGCGCCTTGGCGCCCTCGACCGTGCCCACGTTCCCGCCGACCACCTGAGCGTCGGGATAGCGCTCCCGCACCCGTGCGACCGCCTGCAGGACACCTTCCGAATGGCCGTGTGCCGTGTCCACGACCAGGACATCGACGCCCGCTCCGACCAGGAGGTCGGCACGCTCGAGATCGGCCTTGGACGCTCCGATCGCGGCCCCGACACGCAGCCGACCGTGCTCGTCCTTGCACGCGTTCGGATACCGGCGCCGCTTGAAGATGTCCTTGACGGTGATGAGCCCCTTCAGCTCGCCCCCATCGTCGACGACCGGCAGCTTCTCGATGCGGTGCCGGTGCAGGATCTGCTCGGCTTGCTCGAGGGTCGTGCCGACGGGCACGGTCACCAGGTTGTCGGCCGTCATCACGCCGCGGATCGACTGATCCAGGTCGGTCTCGAACTGCAGGTCCCGGTTCGTGATGATCCCGACCAGGCGCCCCCCGTTCTCGACGATGGGGACGCCGCTGATGGAGAAGCTCTCCATGAGGCGATGCGCGTCCCGGAGGGTGGCGTCCGGCTGGAGCGTGATGGGATTGAGGATCATCCCGCTCTCGGACCGCTTGACGCGGTCCACCTTCTCGGCCTGCTTCTCGGGGGGAAGGTTCTTGTGGATGATCCCGATTCCGCCTTCGCGGGCCATCTGGATGGCCATTCGCGACTCCGTGACCGTGTCCATGGCCGCGGAGACGAGGGGAATCTGAATGCGGATCTTCCTCGTGAGACGGGAAGACACGTCCGTCTCCTTGGGGTGCACGTGGGAATGGCCGGGAACCAGGAGCACGTCGTCGAAGGTGAGCGCCTCCCGGACGATCGCATCCCTGCGGCTTGAACCATCCACCATCGGTTGGCTGGCCTCGTGTTGTGGGCGTCTCAGAGAAGGAACGCCCGCCCTCCGAAGCGCCCAGGACCGGCGCGTCGAAGAGGCGGGCGTTCGCCCGCTCCGTGGAGCGTGAGTCTATCCATAGGGGAGGATATTCGATGGGCGTCGGATGTGTCAACGGTGCCCACCCCACGCGGCCTATGGGCGCCGACTCACCCCGGCGAATCGGATTTGGTCTTGCCCCGCGGACTCGGCGACCGGCTCCCTTTCCCGGATTTCTCCGACGAAGGCGTGGCCTCCTCGTCGCTTTCCGTCCGGTCTCCGGAAGCGTTGAGATCGGCCAGGATCTGCCGGCCGGCCGAAGAGACGCTCGAGAGCACCCGGTCCGCGGCCGAGATGAGCTGGAACGCCTCCCGGATCGTGCCGGGGCTCACCGCTTTCTTGCGAAGCCTGTCTTCCAGGCCCTCCGCGAACTTCTGCAGGCCGCTGCTCTCCACCGGCACCGTATCGGCGTACTTCGATTCGAGGAACTCGATGAAGTCGAGAACCTGATAGATCTGTTCGTCGGGGAGACTCTCGATCTTGCGCAGCAGCCGCTGTCTGAGGACGTCGTGCACGGTCAACCTTCCTCGTACTTCTCCTTGAGTTTCCTCACGACCGCCGGATCGGCGAGCGTCGTCGTGTCTCCGACCGCCCGTCCCTCGGCGATGTCGCGGAGCAGCCGGCGCATGATCTTCCCGGAGCGCGTCTTGGGCAGATCGGCCGTGAAGATCACCACCTCCGGCTTGGCGATGGCCCCGATCTTGTCGGCCACGTGCTGGCGGATCTCCTCCATCAGGCCGTTGCCCGTCCCGTCGTAGCCCTCCTTCAGCGTCACGAACGCGGCGATGGCCTGTCCCTTGATGTCGTGGGTCTTACCCACCACCGCCGATTCGGCCACGGCTGGGTGATCGACCAACGCGCTCTCGACTTCCATCGTCCCGATGCGGTGCCCGGCCACGTTCAGGACATCGTCCACCCGACCCAGAATCCAGAGGTTGCCGCGCTTGTCGCGCTTGGCACCGTCGCCCGGGAAGTAGATGCCCTTCCACTTCGACCAGTACGTGGCCCTGTAACGATCGTCGTCGCCCCAGATCGTGCGCAGCATGGAGGGCCAGGGGGAGGTGATGGCCAGGTAGCCCGCGTCGGTCTCGTTGCCCGCGTCGTCGAGAATGGTGGTCTCGATGCCCGGGAACGGTTGCGTCGCGGTGCCGGGCGTCGTCTCGGTGATTCCCGGCAGGGGCGTGATCATGATGGCCCCCGTCTCCGTCTGCCACCACGTATCCACGATGGGACAGGACTCCGCCCCGATCACCCGGTGGTACCACATCCAGGCCTCCGGGTTGATCGGCTCGCCCACGGTCCCGAGCACCCGCAGCTTGGACAGGTCGTGCTTTCGGGGCCACTGATCTCCCCAGCGCATGAAGGCCCGGATGGCCGTCGGCGCCGTATAGAACACGGTGACTCCGTACTTCTCGCACAACTCCCAGAAGCGGCCGCGGTCCGGAGCGTCCGGTGCGCCCTCGTACATCAGGATCGTGGCTCCGTTTGCCAGCGGACCGTAGACGATGTAGCTGTGACCGGTGACCCAACCGACGTCCGCCGTGCACCAGTACACGTCGTCGTCATGAAGGTCGAAGACGGTCTTGGTGGTGGCATAGACCTGCGTCAAATAGCCGCCCGTCGTGTGGACCACGCCCTTCGGCTTACCGGTCGTCCCCGAAGTGTACAGGATGTAGAGGATGTCCTCCGCGTCCATCACCTCCGGGGCACACTCGTCGGACGCGCCCTCCACGAGCTCGTGATACCACAGATCCCGGCCGTCCTTCATCGGCGCCTTGACCTCGTCCGAGAGCTTCCCGCCCCTGGCCACCACGACCACGTGCTCCACGGTGGGAGAACGCTCCAGCGCCTCGTCCGCGTTCCTTTTCAGCGGGACGATCGCGCCTCGCCGCCAGGCACCGTCGGCGGTGATGAGCACCTTGGCTTCGGCGTCGTTGTTCCGGTCTGACAGCGATTCGGGGCTGAAGCCTCCGAATACGACCGAATGGATGGCACCGATCCGAGAGCACGCGAGCATGGCGACGGCCGCCTCGGGAATCATGGGCAGGTAGATCGCGACGCGGTCTCCCCTGGTCACGCCCAGCCCCTTCAGGGCATTCGCGAACCTGGAGACCTCGCGGTGAAGCTCACCATAGGTGTACTTTTTCGTGTCGCCGGGCTCACCCTCCCATATGAGCGCCACCTTGTCCCGCCTTGACCCGTTCAGGTGACGATCGAGGCAGTTGTGAGAGACGTTGAGCTTTCCACCCACGAACCACTTCGCGTGGGGCGGATTCCAGTCCAGCACCTTCTGCCAGGGCTCGAACCAGTCCAGCTCGCCCGCCCATTCGGCCCAATACGCCTCGCGGTCCGCCGCCGCTCGGGCCCGGATCTCCGGATCGCTGACGACGGCCTGGCGAGCAAACTCCCCCGAAGGCGCGAATCGGCGCTCCTCCACCAGGAGGGCATCGAGCTTTCCACTGTCTCCACTCATGGCAGGAATCCTTTTCTTGCGGAGGTTCACGCTCAAACGTGTCGCGGTGGGCCACCCTCCAAACTGCGTCCCGTCTCCGGGTTCGGCCACTCCCCTGTCGACGAGCTCCGCGGCCGGCCGCGACAAAGCGGGCATACCCTGAGCACCCCGAGGTTGTGCCTGGAAGGGTCCCTCGTACATTATCCGGAATGATTCTTACTACTGATAGAAAGGCTCGCTCCTCCGTTGGCCGATGATCTGAAGAAGGACCTCTGGAAGGCCGAAGCCGCCTCCACCGTGGTGTGCGGCGTCGCCATCGCCACCGGGTGGGGGCTCAAGCTGAGCGGCCTCCCGACGGCTTCTTTCGTGACGCTCATGATCGCCTACGCGGCCGGAGGATGGGATACGCTGCGTCGGACGTTCGGGGCTCTCCGGAAGGGAGAAGTGGACGTCGATCTCCTCATGCTCGTGGCCGCCGTCGGCGCGGCCACGGTCGGCCATTGGCTCGAGGGCTCGATCCTCCTCTTCCTCTTCTCCACGGGCAATACGCTCGAGACGTATGCGTTCGGCCGAACGCGCCGGTCGATCCAGGGCCTCATGGAGCTCCGCCCGGAGGAAGCCTCCGTGGTCGATGAACGAGGCGAGACGATGGTGTCCATCCTCCAGCTCGAGCCCGGCCAGGTCGTCCGAATCCGTCCGGGAGAACGGATTCCCGTGGACGGAACGGTGGCCTCCGGGACGTCCCGCGTGGACGAGTCCACGCTCACCGGCGAGCCTACGCCCGTGGCCAAAGAAGCCGGCATGGACGTGTTCGCGGGGACGCTCAACGGCACTGGAGCGCTCGACGTGGTGGTCACGCGCGAAGCGGACGACACGGCGCTGGCACGCGTCATCCGGCTCGTGGAGGACGCGCGCGAGGCCAAGGCGCCGACGCAGAGCTGGATCGAGGCCCTCGAGGGTCGCTACGCGCTCGGGGTCATCGCGGCCTCCGGCGTGGCCGTCGCCGTCTTCTGGGTCGGCCTCGGATGGACGTTCCACGACGCCTTCTACCGTGCCATGACCCTGCTCGTCGTGGCCTCGCCCTGTGCGCTGGTCATTTCCATTCCGGCAACGATCGTCTCCGCCGTCTCGAACGGAGCGCACCACGGCGTGCTCTTCAAGGGGGGCGCACATCTCGACGCGCTCGCGTCGGTGAGGGTGGCTGCGCTGGACAAGACCGGCACCATTACGGTGGGGCGTCCGTCGGTCGTTGGGGTTCTGAGTCTGATGGACACCCTCGAGCCCGTCGCGGTGCCCATGGGCGGAGCGCTCGACCCGAGCGACGCCGAGCTCGAATCGGGCCTCGACCCGGAGGACGAGCTGATCCGACACGTCGCGTCGGTCGAATCGCTGTCCGAGCACCCGTTGGGCTCTGCGGTGGTCCGAGCGGCGGAAGAGAGAGGCATCGGCCTTTCCCCAGTGGAGCGATTCGAAGCCTTCTCCGGCAGAGGAGTGGAAGGGACGGTGAACGGGATGCGTGTGCAGGTGGGCCGGCGCAGGTGGATCGAGGAGTCCGTCGGCGTCCCCCTCCCTCCGGAATCGGACATATGGACGGAAGCCCGGCGGCACCTCGCCGCGACACCGGTGTTCGTGGCGCTCGACGGACGCCACGCGGGCGCCATCGCGATCGCGGACCGCCCGCGCTCGGGCGTGCGCGCGGCGCTGGACAAGCTGAGGGCCTCGGGCGTCACACAGCTCGTGATGCTCACGGGTGACGACGCTGCGACCGCGCGTGCCATCGCGGATCAGGTGGGCCTCGACGAGGTGCACGCGGAGCTCTTCCCGGAAGAGAAGAGCCGTGTCCTCCACGAGCTCAGGACCCGGTTCGGCCCGGTGGCCATGGTCGGCGACGGCGTCAACGATGCCCCCGCGCTCGCGGCCGCCGACGTCGGAATCGCCCTGGGCGCCGCCGGCACCGACGTCGCGCTCGAAACCGCGGACCTGGTGGTGATGGGCGAGCAGCTCGACGAGCTCGCTCACGCCGTCGACCTCAGCCACCGTGCCCGTCGCATCGTTCGTCAGAACCTGATCTTCGCGACCTCGGTCATGCTCGGCCTCGTCGTGCTGGCGCTGGCCGGGCGGGTCGGTCTGACCGTGGGCGTGATGGGCCACGAAGGCAGCACGGTCATCGTGGTCTTCAACGGGCTGAGACTGCTCCGGCACGGAATGGCCTGAGGGTGTACGCCTCAGTCCGTCTCCACGAGAGGCTCGAGATCCCCATCCTCCAGGAGGCGCTGGAATGCCTGGACCGTAGCGGAGGCGAGCGCGGCCACGGCAGGCGCCCCGGCTCGAAGCGCCACGTGCGGAATGCGGAGCTTGAAGCGGACCTCGGAGCCCGCGGCCGCCGCCTCTCCCGGACAGTCGTCCATGCGGAAGCGAAGCGAGAGGGGCGTTCGGTAGCCCTCCGGGAGGGTCTCCTTTGCCATGCGCCCCAGCCGGGCCATGATCTCGGTCACATGGCCGAGCTCCCCGAGGGGATGGAGCTCCACGACGAGCGCGAGATTTCCGGTGAGCCCGGACGACGTTTCGTCGAGAAAGACGTCCACGCTCGCCCACTCGGGTCCGGGCTCGCGGTGGAAGAACAAATAGGCGCTGCGGGACGAGTCTCCCTTCCAGCGCCCCTCGAACTCGTGACTGGTCGTCTTCTGGAGGCCCGACAGGCTCCACCCGACGGCTTCGACACCGGACCGAACAGCCTCGATGAGGGGTTCCAGCGTGAGCAGCGGAGTCTCGGCGGGGCGCGTCATACGGGCTTGCCGCAAGACGCGCCCATTCCGCGGTTTTTCGGACAGAGAATTGGGTTGACACGCATTTCGAACGTCCTTTAAAGTGATTATTAACAGCCGCATTCTCGCAGATGCGGACGCAGAGGGGACTTTGGAGAGATGGTCATGACCACCGAATCGAATGACTTCGTCCTTCGCCAGGCCCTGGAGGCCGAAGGTCAGCGCTTCACGGAGCAGCGGGCGGCCGTGTTTCGCTTTCTCGCCTCGACCGACCAACATCCGACGGCCGACGAGGTCTTTCTTGGCGTTCGTCAGGCTCTTCCGGGGATTTCCCTCGCGACCGTCTACAAGAGCCTCGAAACCCTCGTGGGCTGCGGACTGGCCGTCAAGCTCACCTATGGTGACGGGTCGGCTCGCTACGACGGTCGTACCGATCCGCACCACCACGCGCGCTGCATCGCCTGCGGCAAGGTGATGGACATCGCCGGAGACCTGCCCACCCACGAGATCGATCACCTTCGACGGCAAGCCGACGGGTTCACCGTCGTCGGGTATCGTCTCGAACTGTCCGGATATTGCTCCGAGTGCGCGCCCGAGGGAGCCCGGAAGGCTATTCCCGCCTGAGCGCGCCCGGCGTCTTGATCGGTTCGGCCGTGCATGCCCGCGGCCCGGGACCTCCCCGGGGATTCCGAGGCGGCTTCAGTTCCGCTGCCGACGCCCGCGACGACTTCTCCGTCGTCGCGGGCCCTCTTCGGTTGCGGCCGGCTGCCGTCGCGCGCCCGGCCGACATCGATGACCTGATCGGGCTGGTGGAGTGGGCCGGGTCGGAAGGGCAGACGCTCATCCCGCGAGGGGCCGGGACGGGGATGCCCGGTGGTAACGTCGGAGCCGGCGTCATCGTGGACCTGACCGATTGGAGCCAGATGTCCGCCGTCGACAGCGAGCGGATGTCGGTTCGCGTGCAGCCAGGCGTCGTCGCCGACCGGCTCCAGGACCGGGCCGCCGGCCTGGGGCTCTTCTTGCCGTCGATGCCGTCCTCCTCCGATCGCTGCACGCTGGGCGGGATGGTCGCAAACAACGCGGCCGGCGCCCGGAGCTTCCGATATGGCGCCATGCGCGAATGGGTCGACTCGCTGGAGGTGGTGACGGCGAGTGGAGCGTTGGTTCGAGCCGGGCGGGACCGGCCCGCGCCGGACGGGTTGACGAACCTTCGGGAGAACCTCGTTCGAGACCTGGGGAGCGCCCCCGCGTGGCCGCCCGTTCGCAAGAACTCCTCCGGCTATGCCCTGGATCGCTTCCTCCCCGCGGGCGATCCGGCGTCTCTCTTCGTCGGAAGCGAGGGAACGCTCGGCTTCGTGACGAGCATCGATCTCCGCCTGGCCCCGGTACCGTCCTGCCGGGCGCTGCTTCTGGTCGCGATCGCGGATATCGACGCCCTCGTGGAAGGTGTTCGGGCGGCGGACGCCGTCGGTGCCGCGGCATGCGAGTTCTTCGGACGTCGCTACATCGAGATCGCGGAGCTCGAGTCCGATCCGCGCGCCGCCGGACTCTGCCGCGGAGCCGAAGCCCTTCTATTGGTCGAGTTGGACGGCGCTTCGGAGGAGGAGGCCTTCGGGCGGCTCCACGAGCTGAGCCGTCGAGCCGCCTCCTTCGGCATCGGCCGGTTGGAGGTAAAGGACGAAGCGGGAAGAGCCGAGCTTTGGCGGATCAGGCACGCCGCGAGTCCCCGTATCGCCGCCCAGGCCGAGCACGGCTTGGTCTCCATGCAGTTCATCGAAGATTCCGTCGTCCCCCCCCGGCGTCTGGGGGACTACCTGCGCGGACTGGATCGGATCCTGGCGTCCGAGGACACGGACGCCGCCGTCTTCGGGCACGCGGGAGATGGAAACGTGCACGTGAACCCGCTCATCGACGTGGGACGAACCGACTGGCGGGAGCGGGTCCGACGCATCCTGGATCACACGGTCGACTTGGTTGCAGGGCTCGGCGGCACCCTTTCGGGAGAGCACGGAGACGGACGGATCCGAGGCGCGTTCCACGATCGTGTATGGGGCTCCGAGCTGTCCGGAGCTTTCCGTGAGGTCAAGTCGAGCCTGGACCCTCTCGGCATCCTGAACCCCGGCGTGATCGTGCCTCTGGAGGGTCAGGATCCTCTCGAAGGCCTGTCCCCTCTGGGGGGTCGCCGATGAAGCAGCGAACGAGGTGGGTCCTGCCGATCGTCTCTGTGCTGGTGCTGGCCGGTGCGGGCCCGGGCGGCCCCGGAGGCCCCCGCGCCTCCAGGGCCGGGAGCGCGGTGGAGGACGTCCGACGCCTAGACCAGGATCTTCAGCGCTACCTCCTGGCGAACCGATGGCCAGCGGCCCGTTGGAGCGTGCTCGTCGTCTCGCTGGATACCGGTGACACCCTCTTCGCACGGTCGCCGGACTCGTTGGTGGCCCCGGCTTCGAACATGAAGCTGCTCACGACGACGGCCGCACTCGAACGCCTCGGCCCCGACTATCGATTCCACACCTATCTGGTGACGGACGGTACCGTGGAAAACGGGGTGCTTCACGGAGATCTGGTCCTGTTCGGAACCGGTGACCCCGGAATCTCCGACCGGTTCTACCCGTCCAAGGTCGAGGTATTCGAGCAGCTCGTGGACAAGCTCGAAGCTCGTGGAATCCGGAGGATCACGGGGGATCTCGTCGGCGATGCGTCCTACTTCTCGGGACCGCTCCGCCCGCGAGGCTGGGATCCGCGAGACCTGAACGATCACTTCGCCCCGGCCATCTCGGCGCTCCAGTTCAACGAGAACGTGGTGTCCTTCCGTGTCGAGGCCGCCCCCCGAGCGGGAGCCCATCCGACCGTGATGACGATCCCCGACCATGCGGGGCTGGACATCGTGAACGACGCGCTCACGGTCACGGGCCGTGCCCGCCCGCGCCTGGCGATCCTCCGGGACCGCCCGCTGGATCCGATTCGGGTCGAGGGTCGCATCCGTACCGGATCCCGAGACGTCTGGCGTCAGATGACGGTGCCCCGCCCCTCCGAGTTCGCGCTCTCGGTCTTCCGGAGTGTGCTGCAGGAGCGTGGCATCGAGGTGCAGGGCGACAACCGGATCGTGACCACGCCAGGCGGCTCCCTCCTGACGGGGCCGCGGGTCGTGGCACCGGCCCGCCAGGGCTCGCCACACGTGCACACGCTCGCGGTCCACGCATCTCCTCCACTCCGCGAGTATCTGGCCCTCATCAACAAGAAGAGCAACAATCTCTTCGCGGAGTCGGTGTTCCGCACCCTGGGGCGTGTGACGGAGGGGGTCAGCACGCCGGACGCGAGCGCCCGGGCGGTCGCGGACGCCCTGCATGAGCTCGGGGTCTCCACCCGTGACGTCGTGCAACTCGATGGCTCGGGCCTCTCGGCCGGCAACCGGGTGAATGCCTCGACCCTGGTCGACATCCTCACACACCTGTCGAGATCCCCGCTCTGGAAGCAGTTCTGGGCGACGCTCCCCGAAGCCGGTCGGCCGCGTGAGCTGCGACGGATGTATCACACGCGGGCAGCTCGCAATCTCAGAGCCAAGACCGGAACCATCGACCATGTGTCCGCGCTGACCGGGATGGTGCGCTCGGCCGACGGCGAGCGGCTCGTCTTCTCGATTCTCGTGAACGGGACGCCATCCACGGCTCGGGCGAAAGGGGTGGAGAATCGGATCGGCGCCCGACTGGCTTCCTTTTCGAGGGGATTCCAGCCCCCCGAGACCCTGGAAGAGGCCACGGATGTGGCCACGCTGGCCGACGAGACGACCCAGAGCTCGAGACGCTATCGCGTCCGCCGCGGAGAGACGTTCTCGCTCATCGCCAAGAGGAACGGCCTCACCCTGGACGAGCTTCTCAATGCAAACCCCAGGGTCGAGCCCAGGGGCCTGCGGGCCGGACAGACGATCCTCATCCCGAACGGCAATTGACGCGAACCGCCTCCTCCTGATCGACGGTACGCTTCACCGCCCCGCGCTGTCCAGGATCCGGACCACGGTTTCGATCTCGTCCAGCGTGTTGTAGTAGTGCGGAGAGAAGCGGATGACGCCTCCGCGAACCGAGAAGATGACTCCGTGGGCCTGGAGGGCGGCCACGGCCCGGTCGAGGTCGGCGGGGATGAACGAGAGGATGCCCGCGCGACGCCGGGCATCGAGGGGCGTGACGAGCCGTACGTCGGATCGGCTCTCGATCCACTCCAGAAGCGGGGCCTGGAGCATCAGGATGTGTTGTCGCACCGCGTCCAGCCCCATCTCGAGGAAGATCTCGATCGAGCGGGCCAACCCCAGGTAGTCCTGCAAGCCCAACGTGCCAATCTCGAACTTACGCGCGTCTCCGAGCCAATCGAGCTCGTAATGAGGCGTGGCCTGCAGCCGGCCGGCGCCCCGTACCGAGAGCCAGCCCACGATGGGTGGTGCGAAGCCCTCCTGCAGTTCCTTGCGTACGTAGGCGAATCCGGAGCCCCAGGGGGAGCACAGCCACTTTTGCCCCCCACACGCCAGAACGTCGATGTGGCACTCGCGGGCGTTCAGGGCTCCGGCTCCCAAGGCCTGGATCGCATCCACGCAGAAGAGCACGTTGCGCTCCCTGCACACGCGCCCCAGCCGCTCGAGGTCGAGCCGGAACCCGGTGGCGAATTGCACCGCCGAGACCGTCAGCACCCGGACGTCGTCCCCATCGAGCGCGGCGATGAGCCGTTCTTCGACGGGAAGCCCCTTCTCGTCCGTGGCGACCAGGTCGACTTCGAACCCGCGAGGCTCGAGCGCCTTCCAAGGTAGGACGTTCGCCGGAAACTCGCCCTGGCTTACGAGGATCCTTCCGGGGGGCCCGGCGTCCACCAGCGCGGCTCCCAGGTTGACGCCGAAGGAAGTGTTGGGTACGAGGGCGATCTCGCTCTCTTCGACGTTCAGCAGACGCGCCGAAGCCTGGCGGGCTCGCCTCAGAATCGGACCGAACTCTTCCTCCCCGAAGCCCCCGGCCCGATTCCTCCGGACCAGGAGTCCGGCGGCCGCCTCCGACACAGCCCGTGGAAGGAGGCCCCAACTCGCAGCGTTGAGGAAGATACCCGAGTCCCGCTCCGGATACTCCCGGGCCCGGACGGCCGCGACCCTGGACAGGCCAGCCGTGCGACCGCCTTCGGAGTCCGGACTCAGGACGTCACGGGCATCCGCCGCCGCCCGAGGGCCGAACGTAGTCGTCGGTGGAGCTCCACCATCGACATCGTCTCGAGCGTTCGACGGGCCGAGCGCATGCTGTTCCAGCGCACGTCGTTCAATGGGAGCTCCTCGGGGTCCCCTTCTCCTCCGGAGCGAAACAACAGATAGAACCGCCCCTTGTAGTCCATCCCAGGCTCTTCGCGAACGGTCGCCGTCCAGCTACGACCTTCTCGATCCGTGAAGTCGCGCATTTCGATCCCTGTCGGCTTCTGACTCAGTGACTCGCGCGTGTCGAACTACGCCACCGAACGGCCCCTCCCCAATCCAGCCAGACCGCAGTTCTCCAGGAAGCGGTCCAACACGAAGGGAAGCCCTCCGGCCACTCGAACATCCGTAGGCGTCGCTCCGAGGTAATTCCGCAACGCCCTTCTGAAGGCCGCTCCGCTCGAGTAGTCGAGCTGTCGCGACACGCTCTCGGCCGTCCGGCCCGGATCGCCCAGCCACTGTCCTGCGAGGAGCAGGCGGGTCCAGACCAGAAGGTGTCCCGCGGACGGGAGCCCGACGGCCTTCAGACGCACGCTCAAGTGGGGCCGGGTCAGTCCTGCCCGACCCGCCAGCTCGCCCGCCTTCCACCCGAGTTGCACGCCCTCGAAGGCCAGCCTGACAGCTCTCATCTCGCGGGCCGGAAGATACGGACTCACGGCCCTCGCTACCAGGGCGTACGCTCCCTGCGCGGCCACTCGGGCCACCACGGCGGGCACCTCGTGCCTCAGGTTGTCCAGGTGAATCAAGACCAGATTGTCGATCCCCGCCCTCCCCAGGCGAAACAGAGTGTATGGATCGGCGACCGGACGCGCTACGAGGATCTGCGCCAGGCTGGGGAAGCTCACTCTCAACTCGGTGAGTGGACCTTCCGGACCCAGGACGCTGGGCAGCGCGGACTCATCGAGGATCACGCAGGTTGCGGGTCGCTCTCGGACGAGGTAGACGAGGCGGTCCCACGAGGACGCGTAAGCGACGAGATGGCCCTCCGTGAGGGAGGCTCTCAAGGCCCGCTGGGCCTCCGAATCCCGAGTGAGAACGACCGAGAATGGCATGATCTTCGGAAAAGGTATACCCCATCCGCGAAATGATGGGACGCCCCCGGGGGGCCGTCCCGAACTTAGTCACCGTCGAGGATGAACCGCTTCATCCCATAGTCGAAGGAACCCGGTCCCAGAAGGAAGGTCTCACATGAAGACGATCCGTCGCACCGCGTTCGCAATAGCCCTGGTCCTCTCCGCCACGGCCTGCGGCACTGCCAGCATCACCGCGCCCAACACGGATTCGACCACGGATGGCGCGTACACGCCGGGTCCGAATTCCTACACGCCGGGTCCGAATTCCTACAC
>CAZVYM010000002.1:97448-121419 GCA_964630935.1 uncultured Gemmatimonadaceae bacterium
ATGGCGCGTACACGCCGGGTCCGAATTCCTACACGCCGGGTCCGAATTCCTACACACCGGGTCCGAATTCCTACACGCCGGGCCCGAACTCCTGACCCCCCGAGGGGGCGCCCGAAGCCTCTAGCTCGGAGAGCCGGCGAGCTCCAGGCGCCAAGCCCGGAGTCCATCTCTGACGTCTTCCCTGGCCGCGGGCGGCGCCGGTTCGGTTGCCGCCGCCCGCGCCTCGGCCGCCTCGTCGAGCGACCGCAGCGCCTCCTCGGCCGCGAACAACGTTCGATTGAAGGCATGCTCACGCGCGAATGCGATCGCACGTCCGAGCCAATGTCTCGCTTCGTCTTCCTTGCCGAGAGCGCGGAAGCTCAGTCCCCGATAGTGGAGGATCTCCGCTTTGGCCGATAGCGTACCCGCCTCCCATCCCATCGCGTCCGCCTCGGCCGTCCACCGCTCGAACTCCTCCGTGTCCCCCCGGAGAGCCGCAATGTGTCCGAGGGCGTCCACGGCGTAGAGCCGATAGTACTTCTGGCGATCGAGGCCCAGCACCACATTCCAGGCGTCCTCGGCCGCGTCCAACTCGCCCATGTCCGTGAGCACGCCGGCCAGGTCGGCCAGAGCCTGCACGCGGTCTTCGGGCCGCTGGTAGGTCTTCACCGCATCCCAGCCGCTCTGTAGCGCCGTGTCCAACGCCCCGGCCATGTGCTCCAGAGCCATCCGCTGGTGGTACACCTGGCCCAGGGCAACCGCATCTCCCGAGCGCTGGGCGTAAGGAAGCGCCTCTGCCAGGGTGGCGCGGACGGCAGGCAAGTTGCCCCGCTCGCGCTGGATGTTCGCGACACCGATCAGGACCAACGTGGTTTTGGCGTCCATGCCGGCGACCTGGGCGACCCGGCGCGCGATGTCGTACCAACGCTGCGCGTCCGGCCAACGGGCGAGGCGGCGCAACACCCGGCCCGAGAATCGGGCGGCTTCCACGGCCACATCGGCATGCCCGATAGCCGCCGAAATCTCGTACGCCGTGCGGTAGAGATCCGCGGCGCCGTGATAGTGCCCCAGCGACTCCGCGGATTCCCCGAGCTCGAGCAATGCGGAGCCCAGATCCTCCAGACATCCGCCCTCGAAGGCTGCGAGCACGCTCTCCCAGAGATCCCGCTCCGTCCCGAAATCCGACGGAGCCCCCTGGAGCGTCCTCTCGATCTCCTGACGCGCGCGTTCGGCCTTCTCCTTGAGCCTGTCCGGCGAGCTCATGAGGTCGTCGTCGACCAGAAGGCGCGGAAGGCGGGCGACGATGAAGCGAAGCGAGATCCGGCGGCTCTCCTGCTCGTCGTCCTCGCGCCCCTCGATGTCCTTCAGGATCGGCCAGCCGGCGAACCCGGGCTTGGCACTGTCCGCCGCTCCGTCACGGGCATCGAGATCCCGATGCAGGACCACTCCGGAGCACTCACCCGCCAGGAACATGACGCGCCCCTGGACGTCCTCGCTCAACGGCTTGCGGACTGCCACGGAATCGGCCACGAGGAACCACGCCCTGGTTCCATCACTGCCCAGGGCCACCGCGAGGGTCCCGCCGGACTCCGAGCCGAGGCCGCGAGCACCGTGCTCGTCCGTGTGGTGGACCCCGGGGACGCCACTCTCCCAGGCGAGCCGCAGCGGCTCGATGGCGAACGCTCGCCGGGGGCGGTCGCTCGCCAGGTCGAGGACCACGTGCGGATGAACCAGACCGGGGCCGTACTCATCGACCCACACCGTCGCCGCTCGCCCCGCCGACACCAGTGTCGCCAACTCGGCCAGATGTTCCGAAATCGCATATCGGCCACGATCGGCATACTGCAGCGCCGCGGTCAGCTTCAGGCGCTGATCGCGTCGATCGCGATATTCATCGAGTCTCAGAACGTTGGAAATTGCCATCGGATGCCCGGCAGGTAGCGGGTGAAGGGCACATTCCAAAGTAGCGCCACTCAACCGCGCGGCACAACGCTTTTTCCCGGAGCGACCAGGCCGGGTCCCGAGCGGGGTGCCGAGGCGGGGCCGCCGAGCGCGACTCAGCTGCCCGGCGCGAGCTGGTCGCGATGCCGGACCTCGGGGAACTCGTAGTATAGAATGCCTTCCTTGGAGATCTCCGAGCGCACCCGAAAGCCGTCATCCATCGAGGTCAGGATCTTCTCCGCCGCGGGCATGGACAGGTTGAGCTCGGCGGCCACCTCCGTCACCGTCAGAGTTCCTCCCTTCACGGTGGCGAGTTGGAGAATCTTGCGCTGCAGCCCCTGCATGATCGCCTCCCGACGCTCCTGCTGGGCATGCCAACCCCAGTAGAAGCCCAGGGAGCCGAAAGCACCCATCACGCCTCCGACCGCGATGGCCGGAGCGGCAGGCTCGACGATCCCGAGCACGACGAGAACCGTCGCGAGCAGGACCAGGGCCACACCGAGCACCCGGCGCACGCCGCCCCCGCTCGGTAGTGATACCTCACCTTCCCCTGGTGCCATCCCGCGCTCCGGCTCGGGCGCGGTCAAGGCGAGCGAGCGGGAAGCGTGCTCCCAGCCCAACCCGCATCGGGGGCAGATGAGGTGCTTCCGGCGCGCGAGCCAATAGACGAGACTGCCGATGCCGTACGTGAAGAAGAAGATCCCGACCAGGAGCGCCAGATGTCCGGCTCGCCTGAAGTAAGGGACCCCCTCGCCCTGGTAGCCGCACCGGGGACACCGGCGGACCCCGGCGGGGCGCATGAGCGCCATGCCGACAGGAGCCATGGACCCGCACGTCGGACACCGGACCGTCCCGGGCTGCAATTCCTCACCGCAGGTGGAACAACGCATGCCGGCTCGCTGGAATAACGGACGCCTCCGCCTCCGGGGCGGGAACACTGATCCCTACGTCGAGAACGGTGGGAAGATTCATGGCCCTCCCGAGCTTCCTCACCTGCTCTCCTTTACCCTCTTCAGCGTGGACAGGTCGATGATCGGCGTCCCCGTGACGGCGGACGCACCGGTTCGCACGCGCCCCGTCACCACGATGCGTTCCAGAGGCACGAGCCCCTGCACGGCGACCGTCATGTCCGGAGGCACCGCCACGTAGATGAACGACCCTTCCGAATCCCCGAATCGTGTCAAGAGATACGGCTCGCCCTCGACGAAGTCCGATCGGACCTTCTCGGCGTGCTCGAGCGAGATGAACTGCAGCTCCCAAGCGACCACGCGCCCTCGGTAGCGGTCCGGATCCGCCTTGAGCAGCTGGGGCGTCAGCGAGGAGTCCGGTGCGATGTCGAACGCGGTATCCGAGCCCGTCGCGGGCATCCGAGCCCAGCCCTCCAGACGTATGCGGGCCCATTCTCCGCGCTTCGCGAGTACCCGGAGCTCGCCGCCCGACCGTACGCGCGCCACCGTATCGCCACCGGCGGAGTCGAAGACGGTCACACCCGCCTCTCCCACCCGGATGAAGTCGGCGGGACCTCGATCGGCTGCCGTGTCGCCCGACGAGCGGGCACTCGCGGGGGCACCGGTCGAGCCCGCCGTCGGGGCCGCTCGGCTCTGGCTCACGGACGCCGCCCAGATCCAGGCCCGTCTGCGAACGTGCAGCCACCCGGGTTGGCGCTCGATCTCGTCGAGCAACACGCCACGCTCCAGGTGTCCGATGACCTTTCCTGACGGGGAGTCCCGGAGGTTCTCGCCACCATCGGCCGAAAGGACGAGCTGGAACCCGTCCCGGTTCGTCTGCTGGTACGAACGGGTCCAGGTCCAACCCTTGACGTCGACCTGCAGCCACTTCCCGCGACGACCCACGATCTCGAGCGGAGTGCCCGCATCGAGCTGCCCGAGGATGGCTCCATTGGGGCTCTGCCGGAAGTTCTCTTCCTTGCGTACGCGGCCCGTCTCTTGCGCGCTCCCGTGAGCAGGTAGCACGATCAAGGCGACACCGATCCGGGCCATCCCGGCACGGAAACGAACACTCAGGGACATGGGATCTGAAACGATCGGGGTGCGAGAGGGTTAAACAGTGCCATTCACCGCCCGCAGGCGGCCACGGCTCAATCTGTCCGGGCCACCACGGAGCGTCAATCTGATCACGTCGTGGGAGGGGAGTACGTCTCCGCCATGCGCGTTTCTCACCTGCTCGGTTCGTCGCCGTTCGTCTTGCTCCTCGCACTTTCGCCAGGAGCACTTCACGCTCAGACGATCCCGTCCCCGTATCGCTTCATCGAGACGAGACAGGAATTCGGCCTCTTCGCGGGGCATGGCACCCAAGGAACCGGGCGGTTCGGATACGGCCCGGGATCCGGACTCCTGTTCGGGGGAAGGTACGCCGTGCGGCTCCGCGGCCCTCTGGCCCTGGAAGCCTCGACGTCCTTCTTCAAGGGCAATCGGGACGTCATGGACCCCAGGCGACCCGAGGGAGATCGGAAGATCGGTGAGGCGGGCTTCCTCGTCGGCACCCTCGATGTAGGGTTTCGCTTCTCGGTCGTCGGAGACCGCACGTGGCATGGGCTCGATCCTTTCATCGACTTCGGGATCGGATACGCGTTCGACCTGGCCGGTGACCGCCCAACCGACAAGACGCTTCCGGACGCGGACCGGTACAGTTTCGGGAGCAGCTTCCATGGGATCCTGGGAGGAGGAACGCGCTTCTTCATCTCCGACCGCTTGGCGTTGCGGGCGGATGCGACGGTCTCCTTCTGGAAGCTGCACACGCCTCCGGGCTTCGCCGATCCCGAGCTCGGCTACACGAATGTGCCCCGCGGAGAATGGGTGGGCGGGACCCACCTGACGCTCACCGCGCTCATCGCCCGCTGAAGGTCCGAATGACGGGGGAGGGATCCGGCGCGGCGTTCGAGGTCCGTACTCCGGATTGGCTGGAGTTCGAAGAAGCGTGCGCGAGGATTCTGGGATCCGTACGGCCGCTCCACCCCGAGCGCACACCCCTCTCCGAAAGCCTCGGGCGTGCCGTTGCGGAGTCTCTGGCCGCCACGGCGACACTGCCCCCTTGGGACAACAGCGCCGTGGACGGCTACGCCGTTCGGGGCGAAGACATCGCAGGAGCGTCCACGGACTCACCGGTCGTCCTCCCGGTGGTCGGACTCCTTCGCGCGGGTGACGTCCCCTCGGCCTCGGTCGAGAGCGGCCAGGCCGTCCGCATCATGACCGGCGCCCCGCTGCCGCCGGGAGCGGACTGCGTGGTCCGGGTCGAGGACACGGATCGCGAAGCCACCCCCGGCTCCATCACGATCGTCCGCGATGGTAGCACGAAGCGCCACGTTCGCCCGGCCGGGCAGGACATGAGAGTCGGCGATCCGGTGATCGAAGCCGGGGACCCCGTTCACCCCGGCGCCATCGCGGTCCTCGCGGCCCTGGGTCGCTCGGAGGTTCTGGTGCGCCGGCGTCCGACGGTGGGCATCGTCACGACGGGAGACGAGCTTCGCCCGCCGGATCGGTACGAGGACGTACGGGCAGGTGTCGGCGTCCCGGAGTCGAACGGCCCGATGATCGCCGCGCAGGTGGCGCAGGCGGGCGGCCGACCTCGCTACCTGGGCATCTCGCCGGACGAGCCCGAGGCGCTGCGAACGATGCTCCAGGCCGGAGCCGAGACCGACGCCCTCGTGACCGTCGGCGGAGCCTCCATGGGCGAGGCCGATCTCGTAAAGGACGTGCTGACCAGCCTCGGCTTCGAGCTCGACTTCTGGCGCGTGCGGATCCGTCCCGGGAGTCCCTTCGGCTTCGGTTGGATCCCGCGCGGGGAAACCAGGGTCCCCGTCTTCAGCCTCCCCGGGAACCCCGCTTCGGCCTTCGTCACGTTCGAGGTGTTCGTTCGCCCCTACCTTCTCGCCGTCGCTGGTCATCGGCGCCTCCGTCGCCGGACCCTCCCGTGCGTCGCGGGGGAAGATCTGCTCGGACCCGCGGGCCTCACGTACTTCCTGCGTGTCGAGATCGACAGTCGCCGCGATCCGCCCGTCGCCACGCTCTGCGGTCCGCAGGGCTCGGGACTGGTGCGTAGCCTCGCTCGGGCTCAGGGGCTTGCGGTCGTCCCCGAAGGAGGGAACGGCGTCGGTCGAGGCGACAAGGTGGAGGTCCTGGTGCTCGACGACTCTCCCCCCGCGCTCGAGGCACCCGCCGGACGATGACGCTGCGCCGGCCGTTTCTGTTGTGCCTGGCGCTCTTCGCCACGGGATGCAGCATCCCCAGGTGGCCGGTCCACGGCCCCATGACGTCCCCGTTCGGCCTGAGGCTGCGCGGGATCCGACCCGAAATCCACCGAGGCGTGGACATCTCCGTGCCGACGGGCACGGAGGTCCGGGCCATGGCCTCGGGACGTGTCCGCTACGCGGGCACGATGCGGGGCTACGGCAACGTCGTCTGGATCGATCACGGTGGGTCCGTCCTCTCCGTCTACGCCCACCTCTCCCAGATCCGTGTTCAGGCGGGGGAGGAAGTGAGCGGCGGGGAGACCATCGGCCTCAGCGGGAGCTCAGGTGACGCCGAGGCTCCCCACCTCCACTTCGAGATCTGGCGGTGGGGCCGCGAAGTCGACCCCGTACCGTTGCTCGGTGGGCCCCCGGGAAACTGACCGACTTCAGCCCCGGGCCTTCAGCGCCTTCAGCTCCTCGGTCAGGCGCGGCACGACGTCGAAGAGGTCGCCCACGATGCCGTAGTCGGCCACGTTGAAGATCGGAGCGTCCGGGTCCTTGTTGATCGCCACGATCGTCTTGGACGTTCGCATCCCCGCGAGGTGCTGGATGGCGCCCGAGATCCCGATCGCCACGTAGAGCTTCGGAGCCACCGTCTTTCCCGTCTGACCGACCTGTTCCGCGTGGGGCCTCCATCCGGCGTCCACCACCGCACGGGAGGCGCCGAGCGCCGTACCCGCGCCGATGGCGTCGCGCAGGTCCTCCAAGAGCCCCCAGTTCGAAGGGTCCTTCATGCCACGTCCGCCGGAAACGATGACCGTTGCCTCGGCCACGTCCAACTCTCCTTCTCCGGAGGCCTTGCGCTCGGTCACGCGTACGTGCCAGGTACTCGGATCGACCTCGGGCGCGAACGCCTCGACCGTCCCCGCCGCACCGTGCTCCGAAGGCTGGAAGACGTTGGGCCGGATGGAGACGAGCGCCGGAGACGCGTCGAGCGTCAGGTGCGCGAACACCTTGCCCGCGTAGGCCGGGCGTACGATCACGAGGCGTCCGTCTTCCACCTCCAGGCCCGTCACGTCCGTGGCCAACGGGACGTCGAGAAGCGCTGCCACCCGCGGAGCCAGATCCTTCCCGAGCCCCGTAGCCGGAAACACGACGGCAGTGTATTCGCCAGCGGCGATCCGATCGGCCACGATCTGCGCGTACCCCTCGGGCTGGTATTCGGCGAGCCCGTCGTGCTCCCCCACTTCGACGACCTCGGCCCCGTAGGTACCCAGCTCCGCCGCTGCCGAGGCGATCCCGGGGCCTCCGATCAGCACCGCTCTCGCCTGCCCTCCGAATCCGGAAGCCAACCGGGCAGCGACGCTCACGGTCTCCCGGGCCGCACCCCGAATCTCTGAATCCCGCTGTTCTGCGAAGGCGAGCACGTTCGCCATGACTTTCCCTCTCCGTTTGACATGTGCCCTGAGCTACGTCCGACGTGTGGAACGAGCTCCTAGAGTGCGTTGGCTTCTTCTCTGAGAAGACGGACGAGCTCGGGGACGGCATCGGCCCCCTCGCCCACGACCTTTCCCGCCGCACGCTCCGGCGGGTACTCGTAGCGCGCCACGGAGAGGCGTGGCGGTTGGGTCGACGCTTCCTTCTGCTCCAGGGGCTTCCGCTTTGCGGCCATGATCCCCTTGAGCGACGCGTACCGCGGCTCGTAGGCGCCCTTCGTGATGGTGATCAGGGCCGGAAGATCCGCCTCCACGACGTCGACCCCACCTTCGACCTCGCGCTGGCAGACGACCTTGCCGTCCGCCACCTCGAACTCGGTGACGCCGGTGACGCACGCGCGGCCGAGCAGGGTGCCCACCATCGGGCCCACCTGCTGTTGGTCGTCGTCGGCCGCCTTGACACCCATCAGGACGAGCGGCACGTCGGCCTCCGCGAGCTCCGCCGCCAACGCCTTGGCGGTGGCCAGGCCGTCCATGGTGGACGCCCCCTCGAGGAGGACCGCCTTGTCCGCTCCCATGGCCAGACCCGCGCGCAGCGTCTCCTGTGCCGCGGTGTCGCCCAGGGTGAGCAGCGTCACCTCGCCTTCGCCCGAGCCTTCCTTCGTACGCAGGGCCGCCTCGATGGCGAACTCGTCGTACGGACTGATGATGAACTTCACCCCGGAGGGGTCGATGGTCGTGCCGTCCTCCCCGATCCGGATTCGGGTCTCGGTGTCCGGCACCCGCTTCACGCAGATGATGATATTCACCGCGAGGCGCTCCCGCTTCAGGTTCACGCGCCCGGGTCGAGGGCCTGGGCGCTGGTCGATGATATCCCGCAGAACGAACGAGGAGGGTCGGGCCCGCCTACCCCCGAGGGGGACTTCGGGTCCTGTCCTTCAGCTTCCATTGCCGTCTCAGATCGTGGCTCCCAACACCGCGAAGCACACCGCGGCGGCCGCTCCGCCGATCAGGGCGTAGGGCAGCTGCGTTCGTACGTGGTCGATGTGATCCGTCGCTGCGGCCATCGAAGAGATGATCGTGGTGTCGCTGATCGGCGAACAGTGGTCTCCGAAGATACCACCGGAGAGCGACGCCGCCACGAAGGGGGCGATGGGCAGACCCAGCGCCGTCGCGGCGGGCACGGCGATGGGAAGCATGATGGCGAACGTCCCCCAGCTGGTTCCGGTCGAGAAAGAGATCCCGGACGCGACCCCGAACACGAGGGGGAGGAGCAGGAAGGAGGGCAGACGGTCGGCCGCGACGCGGGCGATGTAGATGCCGGTCCCCAACTCCTGCGCCACGTTCCCCAAGGCGATGGCCAACAGGAGAATCAGCGCGAGGGGAATCAGGCCGCCCGCACCCTTCAGGCCGATCTTCACCAGCTCGTCCTGCGTGAACGCCCTCTGCGAAAGAAGGAGCGCCCAGGCCACGGCCAGGCCGAAGAGCACGGACCAGAGCACGCTCGTCGACCCGGATCCGGCCTCCATGTTGCCATGCCCGGTCACCAGGAGTCCGACCGGCATGAACAGGACCATCGCGGCGATGGGCAGGAACATGTTGAAGGCTCGGGGAGGGATCCGGTCGTTCGGTGGAGGGGAGAGCACCTCGTCATCGATCATCGGTGTCGAATCCGGCCACAAGAGCAGTCCCTCGTTGCGCGTCCGCGCCTGGGCCTTCCGCATGGGGCCGATGTCCCAATCCCAGAGGATCGAGACGAGGGTCAACATGACCGCGATGATCGCGTAGAAGTTCAAGGCCACCGCCTCGAGGAACACCGACAGCGGGTTCTTCACGCCCAGGCCCCCGAGAATCCCGAGATTGTAAGCCCCCCAGGCGTTCAAGGGGATGAGAATGCAGATGGGCGCCGACGTCGAGTCGATGATGTAGGCCAGCTTCTCGCGCGAGCAGCGGTAGCGGTCGCACAGCGGCCGCGCCACGGCTCCCGCGACCAGCACCGTGATGTTCGACTCGATGAAGATCACGACGCCCGTCACCCAGGCCAGTAGCTGGGCCCGCTTGGACGACGTGACCCAGTTCCTGCTCTCCAGGTACGACACGAAGCCGCGCACGCCGCCCGAGGCCTCCACGGTGGCGATGAGTGCCCCGACGATCAGCGTGAACAGAATCGCGCGTGTGTCGCCCTCGTCCTGGAAAACCTCCACGGTTCCCTGGATGGCGGCGCCCATGCCGGCGATGGGATTCCAGGCGTGCAGGATCGTCCAGCCCAGCCAGAGGCCGCCGGCCAAGGACAGATAGACCTGTCGACTCGCGATCGCGAGCACGATGGCCAGGACGGGCGGGAGGACCGCGATCCACGTGGGATCGCTCATTCACCTCCCCCCTTCCACGCCTCGCGCTCGGCCTGTCCCGCCCCACGCGGATCCCATCCGTCGGGTCTGGAGACGCCGTCGCTGTTCCGAACGTAGAAGCGGTACGGTCGATCGGCTGCTAGCCGGACACCCACCCGGCCCGAGATCCCGACCCCGGAGTCCGTCACGCTCCACCCCGCGGCGAGGGTCAGCGGCGGGCTGGAGAGATCGTGACCGTTGAGCGCCCCGGTGATGCCGAGAGCCTGACACAGGCGGCCCGGTCCGGCCGCGAGAGGCGTCTTCCCGCCCCTCCGGCTCCTCATCACCTCCTCCCCTTCGAGGGGCTCCAGACCGCGGATCAGGACCGCCTGGGGGTCGCCCTCACCTCCCGTAACCACGTTCACGCACCAGTGCATCCCGTAGCTCCGATAGACGTAGGCGTGACCTGCGGGGCCGAACATGACTTCGTTCCGCCTCGTGCGTCCAATCCGGGTTGCCGCGTGGGAGGCCGGGTCGCCGAGGCCCCGATAGGCTTCGACTTCGACGATGACCCCGCAGGTGCGCCGACCGCGCACGGTCGACACCAGGCGCTTGCCCAGCAGGTCCCGGGCAACCGCCAGGACGTCGCGCCGAAGGAAATCGGATGGAAGAGCGATGTCGGCGGGCAGACCCAGACGCCACGGCGGCGGCGTTCCGTCCTCTCGCCGCACGGCGAAGCTCAGCTCTGCCGACCCTTGGCCCGGCTCACCCGTCGCTCGTAGTCGGCCTTCCAAGCCTCCAGCACTTGCTCGGCTCGCTTGGGCGTGACCGCGTCCGTGACCGCTTTGGGGTGGTCGCGGAGCGTGGCGAACAGCTCGGTTCCGAAGCGCTCGACCAGGGCTTCGGCCGTCTTCTCGCCCACGCCGCGGTACCGATGTGCCATGTAGCGGACCATCGCGTCTGGATCGGTCGGAAGACCGAGGGAGGACAGGTCCACCTCGGCGGAGCCGCCGGGATGCGCTCCGTCGCCGCCTTCGGCCCCGTCGCCATGAGACGGGCCTTCCTCGTGGCTCGGAATCACCTGTCCCTCGAACAGGGCGGGCGCGTCTTCGCCCCCGCGGCGGCGCGTGGATCCACGACGCGGCCCGAGGCGGTGTGCGGTATCGACCTCGTCGGGCTCGATCTCGACGATCCTGGGACCGGTTGCCGCGGCCTCCGAGGGCTCCGGCTCTCCGTGGTCGGGGACTTCGGCGGTCTCGGGCGCCTCCTGCTCACGCCCTTCCGGTTCGGGCTCGACCCGCGACGGAGCCGCGCCCGGCAACGAAACCTCGAAGTTGCCGGCGTCGTTGCGCCTCAGGATCACGACATCGTGATCGGCAGCCTGGGTCAGAAACTTCGTGAACTTGCTGAAGCCCAACTCCGCCTCGTCGAAGGCCCCATCGAGATCGAGCATCTTCCGCTTCACGTCCGAATCACGCACCTCCGCCCGTCCTCCGTCGCGCAACTCCGTCAGGGATCGCGTCAGAAGGTCGTAGGCGTCCCGAAGAGGATCGGCCGAGGGCCTCACGGCCTCGTCCGGCGCCTCGTTCTCCGGCTTCGTCGTCCCGGCCTCCGGATCCGTGGCACGGCGTCCCGACGGGCCATTCCGATCCTGTCGATCCCGGCGGCCCCGGCCTCGCTCCCTGCGCCCGCGATCCTCTGCGGAGTCCGACCTGCGAGCCCCCCCACGGTCCGGAGGGGCGACCTCGTATTGGCCGTTGTCGAGCTTCTTGAGGCTGACCAGGCCCCGAGAAGACGCCTCGGTCAGGAACTTGCTGAACTTGCTGAAGCCGAGCCCACCCTCGTCGAAGTTGCTGTCGATCTCCTGCATGACCTGCTTCAGGCGATCGGAGCGCATGACGTCTCCGCGCTCGTTCATCTTCTTCAGTGCCTGCGTGACGAGGACCCACGCGTCCTGGGGCTTGCGATCGACATCGGTGGTCTTTCGCAGTCCGGTGAGGCTCGTGTAGGAGTAGTACTCGTCGCAGTTCTGGACGAGGATGTCGGAGCTCGACTCCTGGATGCCCACGCCGACCACGTACTTTCCGTATTCCTTGAGCTTCAGCACGAGGCTGGAGAAATCGGAGTCGCCAGTGAGCAGAATGAACGTTCCGATCTCGGGCCTGGTGAATACGAGCTCCACCGCGTCGATGGCCATCCGGATATCGGTCGCGTTCTTCTTGTTGCTCCCGTAGGCGGGAGCGAAGATCAAATCGACCGAAGCTTCGGACAGAGGGACGATGTACTGCGGATAGCGCCGCCAGTCGGCATACGCCCGCTGCACACTGACCTTGCCCTTGATGACGTCGGACGCCAGCAGGTTCTTCAGCTCTTTGGAGAGATCGCTCCGCATGCCCATCGTGACGTTGTCGAAGTCGATGAGCAGGGCCGCGTGGGGCGCGTCGCCCATTACGGAGCCGGTGCCCCCCTGATGGGGAGCCCTCGTGTACGGTGTAATCATCTTTCGTATTCTCGCAGACTCTTGCGTGTAGCCGCGAGACCTCCCCACCTCGCCGATGTCCGGCGGAGCACGGACAAGGTTGGGGAAGCCTGGGTCGGCACCCACCGAGGGTACCTGCGGCAAGCTCCTACGCCGGCGAGCTCCCCGAGTGAATCACCCGAGACAGCTCGACCCGGCGAATCTTCCCCGTACCAGTACGAGGGAACGCGTCGATGAAACGGACCAGGTCGGGGATCTTGTAATCCGCGAGAGTTACGCGGCACCAATCCACGATCTCCTGGCCCGTAACGATCGCCCCCTCGACCGGGACGATGCAGGCGCAGATGGCTTCACCGAGCAACTCGTCGGCAACACCGACAACCGCTGCCTCACGTACCGCCGGGTGCGCCTCGAGTCGGGTCTCGACTTCCCGGGGGTACACATTGAAGCCAGATCGTATGATAACCTCCTTGCGCCTCCCCACCAAATGGACGTACCCCTCTTCGTCCACGATCCCGAGGTCTCCCGTCAGGAAATAGCCCTCGTCGTTGAAGGCGGCGGCCGTCTCGCTGGGTTGCCGGTGGTACCCCTTCATGACCCCCGGACCCTTCACCGCGATCTCCCCGACACTCTCGACCGGCAACTCTTCCCCACCTCTCTCCAGAATGCGGATTTCGGTGCCGGGCAGGGGCGTACCCACCGTGAACACCTGCTTCTCTTCCGGATCGGTCCGACGGGACACGCACAGGGTCGATGAAGTCTCGGTGAGCGAATAGGCGACGACCGCGAGAGGGCAGATCCTCTCGCGGATCCGGCGCATCAGGCTGTCTCCGACCGGCGCCCCGGCCACCATCGCGATCCGGAGAGACGACACGTCGCGGGGCTCACGCTCGACCTCCTGGAGCTCCCCTACGAAGATCGTCGGCACGCCGTAGTGGACCGTCGCCCGGTGTTTTTCGATCAATTCCAGCGTGGCGTTCGGATCCGGCTCGTCCTGCAGGACGATGGATGCCCCCGCCAGCAGCGTGGAGAGCACCCCGGGCCCGAGGCCGAAGACGTGGAACAGGGCTGCCACACCGATGACGCGGTCATCGGAAGAGAGCTCCAGCGCGTCCGCCGTGCCGGCGGCCACGCTGATGAGGTTGGAATGCGACAACTCCACGCCCTTGGGCTTTCCGGTGGTCCCCGACGTATAGACGATCGCGAAAAGGCGCTCCGGAGAGTCCGTCTCGAGGTCACCGAAATCCCGTCCTCCCCCTGCGGACAGCAGGTCTGAGAACTGGAAGATCCTGTCATCGTACCACAGGTCTTCCTCGCCGACCGTCACGAGGTACTGAAGCTCGGGAAGCTGGACGAGCATCTCCTCGAACAGCTGCAGGTAGTCGACCCCGTAGGCGTGCTCGACCGTGACCGCGCAAACGGCCTCGGAGTGGCGGAGCATGTACTGGAGCTCCGCCGTCGGTAGCCGGGGATTGAGCGGAACGATGACCGCGCCGAGCTTCGCCGCCGCCAACATCGAGATGACGAACTCCGGGCACGCAGGCAACACCAGGGCGATGCGATCGCCTGCTTCCACGCCGAGGTGGGCAAGTGCGGCCGCGAGGGCCTCGGACTGGCTCTCGACCTGTCCGTAGGTCAGGACCGCATCGCCGTGGAGGAGGAAATCGCGCTGGGGATCCGACGTGGCACGCGTCGTCAGGGCCGATGCTACCGTGAAGCCTCGAAAGCGCTCGGTGAGCGCCATGACACCTCCATCCGGGGGTCGGTAATGGTGAAAAAGATAGGCTCGGGCGCAGGGGTCGTCAAAGACGGATCGCGCACAGCCACGTATGAAGGGTCAACCCGGGTGGAGTGCCTCCAGGAGCACCTCCCGGACGGCCTCGTCGGGCACCTCGTGGCTCCAATCGTCCTTGCGGTAGATCACTCCGAGTCGCTCGAGCAACACGTAGCGGGGTCGACCCGAGCGGACCTTCTTGTCCGCGATCAGATACCGCAAGACCGAGTCCAGATCCCACGCCCGACTCGGTACCGATCCCAGCCCGAACGCCGAGAGCGCCTCACCCAGGCCTTCCCGTGTCCCCGCCTCCGTGACTCCGAGCCGCTCCCCCAGCCCCGCTTCGAGGACCATTCCGGCCGCCACCGCGGATCCGTGGCCCACCTCGTAGTCGGACGCGGCCTCGAGCGCGTGGCCGAGCGTGTGGCCGAAGTTGAGCACCTGTCGGCGTCCCTCCTCCCTCTCGTCGTCGCTTACGATCCTGGCCTTCAACTCCACGGAGCGCAGGACCGCCGAGTACGTGGCGCGGGGCTCGCCCGCCATCAGGGCCGCCGACTCCTCCGTCAGCTTTTCGAAGTAGGGCCGATCCAGGATCGCGCCGTGCTTCAATGCCTCTGCCAATCCCTGTGCCCGTTCCTCTTCCGGCAAGGTCTTCACGGTCTCCGGATCGGCGATCACGACGCGAGGCCTGTGGAAGGCCCCGACGAGATTCTTGCCCCACGGCACGTCGACGCCCGTCTTTCCTCCCACGGAAGCGTCGATCATGGCGACAAGGCTCGTAGGCACCTGGACCACGGGAATCCCCCGCAGATACGTCGCTGCCACGAAGCCTGCGAGGTCACCCGTAACGCCGCCCCCGACCGCCACCACCACCGCGTCTCTTCCCAGGCCGTCCGAGAGAAGGGCGTCGGTGAGCGTCGACCAGGTGTCCCGGGTCTTGGACGCCTCTCCCTCCGGGAACGTGTACAGATCAGCCTTCAGCCCGGCGCGTCGGCACGCGTCCACCGTCTCGCGGCCATACAGCTCCGCCACGCGGTCGTCCGAGATCACGGCATACCGGAATCCCGGAGCGTACTCGCCGAGAAGCGGGGGAATACGCGCCCTCAGGCCGTTCCCCACCAGAACGGGGTAGGTCTGCTCGGGTCTTCCGACCGGCACGGCGGCGACCGGCCTGGAGCTCGTCGAGCTCATCGGCCGTTCTCCTTCGAGACGTGGGCGGATACCGCCGGTGGGGCCCCCACACGGAGCACGGCACCGGGGCGCCCATCCACCTCGGTGGCGCTCAGGGTGGCCGGCGCACCGAAGTCCGAGAGCCCACCCTCCAGCGCCCGCACGAAGCGGTCCCGAGCGGCTGCGTCGTCCCAGACGCTGAACCACACCAGCGAGCGTCCACCGCCGGAGTCCGCCAACAGCGCATAGCGATCCCCGCCCCAGCCGCCGGCCAGGCGGGCGTGACCGTTCCCGAGGTGCGCGTCGAGCAGGATCCCCAGATCGAGTCGACCGAGCACGTCGGTGCGAAGCACCTTCACGCCCGGGGGGGGTGTGAGGCTCAGCTCCACCGGCGTGTCGGCGAGATCATGGGTCACCACCTGCTCGGTGGAGCGGGGGAGGTAGCGCCCGAAGGGGGCCGGATGGTCGCCGTCCTTCCTCCACAGCGCCTCGACGTACCCCGTTCCGTCTTCGTACGGAAAGAGCAGCTCGTCCCGGATCACGGCCGGAGCCGCCGCCAACTCCGGGAACTGCTGCCGCATTCCGGACAGGGCCGACCGAATGCTCGAGCCCATGTCCGGGATCGAGCCCAGATCGATGGGATGCCCCGCCCTCTGCTCCATCAGGTACTCCAACATCACCAGCGTCGCCTGCCCCTCGATCGCGGCCTGAGCCGCCGTCCTTCGGTCGTTGTCCAACCGGGGATCGGTGAGGGCCGACAGATCCACCGTCTGGTCCTGGACGGCGTGGACGAGCTCGTGAAGCAGGAGCCCCTGCAGGGCACTCGCCGGCTGGTCGTCCAGCACGAACAGAGCCGTCGAATCGGGCTCGTAGAATCCGGCCACCTGCTCGGTGTAGACCGAGAGGAGCATGGCTCGCAGGTGGAGTGTGTCGGGCACGAGCCCCAGGAGCGAATAGGCCTCCACCGTGCTCCGCGCCCGTTCGGGCGGCATCTCCTCGTCCAGCTTGAACCGGAGGTATCGCTCGAGCTCCCCGCGAGTCCTCCGTTCGATGCGCACGGGCCGCTTCAGCTCGAGTCCGGACCGCTTCGCGAGATCCGGAAGAAGCTTGGCGCCCAGCTCGGCCAGCTGGGGATCCGATGAAACCACGAGATCGGACACGGGCACCTGTGCGTACCCTCCACAAGCGTGGAACGAGAGCGCGGCCAACACGGCGGCGACCTTCGACAGACTCTTCACGGCGTCCCGTCAGGAAAGAGGTCGTCCGGCTCCACGACCCGAGGGAAGTGATCGACGGTCCAACCACGCTCAGACGCCACCTCCGCTACAGTGCGGCCCGTCTCGGGATCTCTCCATTCAGGCGCGACGTCCAGAAGCGGAACCACGACGAAGGCCCTCTCGGACCAACGCGGATGTGGAACCTCGAGGTCCTGCTCGTGGATGACGGACGCCCCGTGGAACAGCAAGTCTACATCCAGCGTGCGAGGCGCGTTGGGATAGGGGCGCGTGCGTCCGGCTGCGGCTTCGAGCTCGCGTGCCAGCTCGAGCGTCTCGTGCGGGGTGCGGAGCGTCCGGCCCCGCACCACGGCATTCAGGTAATCGGGCTGTGCGTCCACGCTGACCGGGGGTGTCCGATACACGGCAGAGGTACGGATCTCCGACAGCGACATGGAGAGGAACTCGATGGCACGCTGGAATCGGGAGAGCGCATCGCCCAGATTGGCTCCGAGCCCGAGCAGCACGACCTCACCGGCGTTCCGGGTTGCGGTCACGAAGCTCCGCCCTCCGGAGCGCGTCCGTACCGATCCTGGAAGCGGACCACGTCTTCCAGGTGGGGCGTCGACGCCTCGAGAACGTCCGCGTCGGTCAGCGCCTCGATCATGTGCACGGTGCGCGGAACGACCCGGAAGGATTCTCCGGGGCCGAGCTCCACGTCCACGAGCTGGTCGGGCGAGGGGCCCGCGAGAAGCCGAATGCGGCCGCTGAGGAGGTGGAGGGTCTCGTCCTTCACCTCGTGCATCTGAACCGATAGGGCCTCGCCGGCGTTCACGTGGAGGATCTTGCCGACATACAGATCGGTTTCGGCCCAGATCAACTCGTGACCCCAGGGCTTGTCCACGCGACGTGGGTGGGTCTTCAAGGTGTCCTCGTCTTCTCGGGGAAGCTCGATGGGCCGGACGGGAAACGTAACCCCTCCGATCATGTATAACCCATCGGACGACAGTGTCAGCGCCTCCCGACGGGGTCAAGATCGACGGGCCGGGCTTGCGGGCGCGTTCTGCGAACGGTGCGGCGGTGCGGTCCCTTCTGTCGACGGGGCGCTTGCTCTAGGTTGCGTCGTCCTGAGCACGGAACTCGCCGGATCCGGAACGGTGGCATTCCACTTGCAGCTCCGAGGGTGACGCTTCACCCACCTCCCAGAGACACGCCATGGCGAAGGTGAAAATCAGTTCGCAGGAGTTGCGTGACCTCCTCCGCTCGTGGGCCTCGAAAGCCTGGCGGCCACGCCTCTTTCTTCTGGCGGGCAGCTTCTTCGCTGCTCTGGCGGCCGGAGGGGCATGGGGGAGCTGGCGGAACCTGTGCGCGGGCGACAAGTGTCCCTCGATCGCCCAGATCAAGACATGGGAGCCCGAGCAGACGAGCAAGCTGTTCAGCCACGACGGCAGGCTCATCGGCGAGATCGGTGTCGAGAGACGCACTCCCGTTTCCATCCACGCCGTGCCTCCGTACGTGCCCGAGGCCGTCGTGGCGATCGAGGACAAGCGCTTCTACCACCATCACGGGTTCGACCCACGCGGCATCGCCCGTGCGGCGTTCGGCGTGCTCACCCGCCCGATCACCGGCCACTACATCGGGGGCGGAAGCACGATCACGCAGCAGCTCGCCCGCAACATGTTCGAGCAGATCGGGTTCGAGTGGAGCTACATCCGCAAGCTCAAGGAGGTTCAGGTCGCCATGGATCTGGAACGGTCCTACACCAAGGACCAGATCCTCGAGGCCTACATGAACGAGATCTACATGGGGCGGGCCGGATACGGCTTCCAGAACGCGGCACGCTACTACCTGGGGAAGAACCTCGCCGACGTGAACGTCGCCGAAGCCGCTCTGCTCGCGGCCATCCTGAACAACCCGGGTGGCTACGATCCCTTCAAGCACCCGGACAACGCCAGACACCGCCGAGACCTCGTGCTCAGCCGGATGGCGGATCAGGGCTACCTGACCAAGGAAGAGGCTGCGAAGTGGAAGGCCTATCCGATCCCGACCGAACAGTCCCAGGGGGGCAACGCGTCACTCGCACCGTACTTCGAGGAATGGGTGCGGCAGATCCTCGATTCCAGGTTCGGTGACGCCATTTATCGGAATGGCTTCAAGGTCTACACCACGCTCGACGTGGACATGCAGCGCGCCGCGAACCGAGCGATGGAAGCCGGATGGACCGCGATCGAGAAGGACCCCAATTTCGACCATCCCAAGTACGCCGAGTTCGACACGGTCCGGAGCTTTCCGGGCGGCACGCCCTACCTCCAGGGAGCCTTCATCGCGATCGACCCCAGGACCGGGGGCGTCGAGGCGATGATCGGCGGGAGGGATTTCCAGCAGTCCAAGTTCGACCGGGCGCGCCTGGCCCAGCGTCAGGCCGGGTCGTCCTTCAAGCCGTTCGTCTACACGGCCGCGATCGCGAGCGGCATCCCCGCGTCCCACGTCATCGTGGACGGGCCCGTGGTTCTGCCCCAGCCGAACGGAAAGGACTGGCGTCCGTCGGACTTCGACCCCGAGTTCAAGGGCCCGATCACCCTCAGAGAGGGTCTGTACACCTCGACGAACATGATCGCGATCAAGCTCGGGTGGGACGAGGTGGGCATCGAGACGGTGGCGCAGACCGCCCGCAGGATGGGCATCACCACCGACATCCCGCGCGTCCCTTCGACGACCATCGGTGCCGCTGGAGTGAAGCCGATCGAGATGGCCGAAGCGTATTCTGCCTTCCCGACGCTGGGAACGAAGGTGCGTCCGTTCCCGATCCTGCGGGTCGAGGACGCGAACGGCAACGTGGTCTGGGAGCCCCAGCCCGAGCACACGCAGGTGCTCGACAGCATGGTCGCTCGGATCATGGTGTCGATGCTCCAGGACGTGGTCAACAAGGGAACGGGTCACCTCGCGGTGCGCGTCTTGGCCGGCCTGCCCGAAGCGGTTCCGGCCGCCGGAAAGACCGGCACGACGAACGACGGCACGAACGTCTGGTTCGACGGGTTCACGCCCAACCTCCTGGCCATCGTCTGGTTCGGGATGGACCAACCCGATCCGATCTTCAAGCTGGGAGGCTCGCGCCAGGCCACGGGAGGGGGGCTCGCCGCACCCGTGTGGGGGAAATTCATGAAGGAGGTCTACTACGGGCACCAGCCCGCAGACTCCGCGGCGGACTCGACGGGCGTGGCGGCGGCGGATACCGCGACGGCGGGGGTCCTTCCCATTCCGAGTGACTGGCCCATTCCCGCGGGGCTCCATGCGGTCCTCGTCGACAGCAAGACGGGAAAGCTCGCGTCGAAATGGTGTCCGAAGGAAGACCAGTATCTGGAGTACTACATCCCCGGGACGGAGCCGACGGAGTTCTGTGATCGCTCGGGGGAGCGCCGGTTCGACGTGACGGGCGTCGGCGGCGGTTGAGCGGCTTCGGTGGCCGAGCTCGGCACGTTCGTGTTCGACACGACCACGGCGGCGCTCTGGGCCGAAGAGGTCGCGCAGGCATGCGAGGTGCCGGCCGAGCTGGTGTCCGCGCCATCCGACTCGGACGCCAAATGCGACCTGGCGCTCGTGACGCACGCACGCCACGCCCCCACCCTCGAGCGAGCGCTCGAGGAAGAGGGGGTTCCGTTCAAGAGGTGGCCGTGAAGCCCCTCAACGGCCGGCCGAGGGCCAGATCGTGGCCGTCAGGCAGGGAACCTGTCTCGAGCCACCTCGATGGCCTCGTCGACCTTGCGCTTCACGTCGTCCGAAAGCTCCTCCCAGCGATCCGAGGCGGAGTCCCGGATATCGATGGCCGCCTTCCTCAGGCGACGGCGCGTGCGCCGGCCGCTCTGGGGAGCGGACAGCAGCGCGATTCCAGCTCCGAGGACAGCCCCCAGCATCAGCCCCGAAAGGAAGTTGACGACTTGGGCTTCATGATCGTATTCCATTGTCTTCGCTCCCGTTCTGCATCGGCGTGGCCCGACTCGCGGGCGCACCCTCAAGTATATTAGCGACCCCCGGGGGCCCAAAGGCAGGAGGCCGCATGGAAGCCATATCACAGACGGAGCGGGACGTCGCGGTTCCCGCTTCGATCTTCGTGTCCCTCCGGCGCGAGCTGGAGAGAGAGGTCGGACCCCTCCCGGCCGTTCACGCCCTCCACTCGGCCGGTTTCGCGGTCGGCTCGGCCGCCGCCGCCGGGCTGTCCGAGGGGATCGAGTCCATCGCGTCGCTCCCCGAGGACGAGTTCTGGTTCCGCCTCACGTCCTTCTTCTCCCGCCGGGGATGGGGAACCGTGAGTCACCGTTCTTCCGGCGAAGCCCTGGGGCTGCTCACGACGCCCGATTGGGTGGAGGCGACCGGACAAGCCGGAGAAGACGGAGCCTCCTGCGCGTTCAGCGCGGGATTCCTGTCTGGCCTGCTCTCGGAGCTCGCGGGTGGCCCGATCGCGGTGCTGGAGGTCTCGTGTCGCAGTCGAGGCGATGACGCATGCGTCTTCGCCTTCGGATCGGAAGGAGCCGTTCACGAGATCTACGGCCGCCTCCTCGACGGCCAGGAGCTCGAAACGGCACTCTCGGGACTCTGACGGCCTCCTCGTGCGTGTGCTGGGCGTCGATTACGGACAGCGTCGCGTCGGCCTCGCGGTGAGCGACCCCACCGGGACGATCGCCGTGCCGCTGGAGACGCTGCACCGGCGGGCGGGCAAGCGTGCTCCGCTCACCCGACTCGAGGCGATCGGCCGCGACCACGAGGTGGCCCACCTCGTGGTCGGTCTCCCCCTGAGCCCCGAGGGCGAGGAGACGGAGTGGTGCGCCGAGGTCAGGAGCATGGGCGAACGGCTGGCGGCGCGACTCGGCATCGATGTGGACTACGTCGATGAGCGTTTCACGTCGGTCCGCGCTGAGCGGGCGGTTCGCGCACTCGGCCTCCCGAGGAAGGAGCGAGAGCGAAAGGACCGCATCGACGCGGGTGCGGCCGTCCTGATCCTCCAGGCCTGGCTCGACCGGAGGCGTGCATGAGGCGATCGGGCCCGCGATGGTGGCGCGTGTCGACCGCCTGCCTCCTCCTGGCCGCATGCGGGACGGGAGAGACGTCCGCGCCCGTGGAGGTGACCATACCCGAGGGCGCCGGCTCTTCCGTGGTGGCGGATTCCCTCGCGTCCCGTGGCATCATCTCGCATCCGAGTCTGTTCCGCCTCTATGCCAGGCTGCGGAGAGCCGATCGCCACCTCGAGGCGGGCCGGTACATGCTCTCTCCCGGTGCATCATGGGGGGAGATCCTCGAGAAGCTCCACAATGGGCGGGTAGTGACCGTTCCGGTCACGATCCCGGAGGGCTTTCGGCTGGATCAGATCGCCGCCAGAATCGCACCGGTCACCGGGGTGCGATCGGACTCCGTCCTGACCGTCCTCTCACACCCGGGGGAGGACACACTCCTGGACGTGCCGGGCCCGGGGCTGGAAGGGTACCTCTTTCCCGACACGTATCTGTTCGCGCCGGGCGTGCCGGTGCAGACCGTCGCGCAGTCCATGGTCGCCCGCTATCGTGCGGTCTGGACCCCGGAACGCATCGCCGCGCGTGATTCCCTCGGAATGACGGAGCGGGAGGTGGTCACGCTCGCGTCGATCATCCAGGCCGAGGCTCGCCGCGTGGAGGAGATGCCGCTCATCTCGTCCGTCTATCACAATCGCCTGAACCGGCACATGCTCCTGCAGGCGGATCCCACCGTGCTATACGCGCTCGACGGTCCTCGGAAGCACCTCCTCTACGCGACGATCGACTCGGTGGCGGACGATCCGTACAACACGTACACCCATCCCGGATTGCCCCCGGGGCCCATCGGCTCACCCGGTGAGCAAGCCATCGACGCGGCGCTCCACCCCGCGGACGAGAGCTATCTCTACTTCGTTGCCCGGCCGGATGGCTCGCATGTCTTCACGCACTCGCTCGCCGAGCACAATCGGGCCAAAGCGGCGGCTCGCCGGGCCTGGGACAGCGCCGGCAACCAGGCCGGGTCCGCCGGGGGGGCCGGAAGCGGGGGCAAGGGCGACGCTCCGTGATCGGAAGACTGGCGCGCTCGCTCCGCCTCGTGGTCATCACGGACCGTGCCCTCGCCGAGCCGAGGGGCCTGCTCGATGTCGTTCGACTGGCTCTGGCAGCGGGAGCCCCGTGCGTCCAGCTGCGCAACAAGGGAGAGCCGGCGCGCGAGCTCCTGGCCATCGGGAGAGACATCCGCGCGCTCGTCCGTGAGGCCGGCGCACTTCTCGTAGTCAACGACCGGCTCGACGTGGCGCTCGCGCTCGAAGCCGACGGCGTGCACGTGGGTCCGGACGATCTGCCCGTGAGCGCCGTGCGAACGGCCGTTCCACCCGGGTTCGTGGTCGGCCGGTCCGCGGACGAACCCGAGGTGGCGCGGCGAGCGGTGGACGACGGGGCCGACTACATCGGGTGCGGAACCGTATACCCGACGAGCACCAAGCGAGACGCGGGATCCGCTATCGGGCTGCAGGGACTCCGTCGCGTAGTGGAAGCGGTCGACGTTCCGGTCGTGGGTATCGGAGGGATCACGGTGGAGCGGGCGTCGGACGTAGCGACGACGGGGGCCGTGGGGGTCGCGGTGGTCGGAGCGGTCATGGCGTCCGCCGCGCCGGCCGAGGCCGTTCGCGGCCTGCTTTCGCCCTTCCAAGCAGCATAGGAGCCGAGTCCCCGGTCGATTCCTCGCTGGCCCGCGTGCTCTCTCCGCGCGATCTTCAAGCGGAGGCTGCGCCTGCCCGCACACGACCGGTCGGTCGGGGAGCGCGGAGGGACGCCGTGGGTGCGACATCGAGCGTGACGACCGCCCAGATGTGGTCTGTCGCCGCGAGCGTCGCGGCCATCGACCTGCTGTTTGCCGTCCTGCTCACGCGCTGGATCAGGCCTCCGTGGCCCCTCGGTCTTCCCGCTGCCCTGCTGGCGCTGGGCACCCTCTGCTTCGCCGCCTTGTTCACCTGGGCGTTCCGGACGTTCTGGGACAATTGCTACGGAGGCGTCCTACCCGGGTGGTTCAGGACGGTCGCACCACTCGTGGGCGGCGTGTTGGGATCGCTCGGGTGGGGGATGTGGTGGGTTGCACGAAGGATCTCCGATCGGTGGTGCGTTCCCGTCTTCCTGTCGTTGGGAGCGCTCGAGTCCGTCCCCGGCCACATCAACGCGATCTACGGACGTGGGCTGCTGAGCCACTGCGTGCCGGTTTTGGGGATCACGCCGCTTTCGGCGATGGTCTTCGGGCTGTTCGAGTTCGCGCTCTACTGGTCGGTCATTCTCGCATGGGCCGGCCTCGTCGCGAGGGGAAGCGACGTGAGCCGTGGGGCATGAGAGATGTGCCGACATCCGAACGCGCGCGGAGGCGACGGAGGGGTGAGGGGCAAAGGAACGCCCCCCGGGAGGCGGAGCTCACGGGGGGCGATCGGCAG
>CAZVYM010000003.1:0-87743 GCA_964630935.1 uncultured Gemmatimonadaceae bacterium
CCAACACCAACAGAGCATAGTCGGTGGGGCGGCTGACCATGCGATGCCGCGCCTGGAAGACCCGCAGCGTCAACAGGACGAGGCCGCAGCCCACTGTGAGGAGCGTCAGCACGTCGGCCGTCTCCTTCCCGATGGCGGGCAGGTCGAGACCCAGGAACGCTTCCCAGAGGACGACGTGGTCGATCAGGAAGATGGGAACGATCAGGATCCCGACATGCATGACGTAGGACGCCAGGCTGAAGAGCCCGTTACCCGGCTCCATGTGTCGCACGGGGACGATCCAGCTCGAGGTCTCCCGCACGACGCTCTTCCAGGGCACGTGCTTCAGGCGTCTGCCCTTCTTGACGCCGAGGAAGTAGACCTGAAGCACGATCTGCCGGCCCAGACCCAGGACCATGACCAGAAAGGCGATCGCGAAGAGCGGCCCCTTCGCAAGCTCGAGCCAGTCGTCGATGGTCATTCGCGTCGCGCTCCGCCGGTTCAGATGGCGTAGAGGGCTGCCTCTTCCTTTCGCTCTGCGGGGGACTTCCCTCCGGGGATCTCGATCGCCCTGAGGATCAGGTCGTGGAGACCCATGACCGTACATGGGAGCTCGTAGTGCTCCACGAGCTCCTTGAGCTGTTTCTTGCAGTTCGCGCAGGGGGCGACCACGATGTCGGCCCCGGTACGTGCGAGCTGCTCGGCCTTGATCTTCCCCGCGATCTCCATCCTGTAGTCGTGCAGCTCGTCGATGGAGACGAGTCCTCCTCCCCCGCCGCAGCAGTAGTTGTCCGCCCCCTTCGGGGTCATGTCGACGTAGTCGCGAACGAAGCTACGCAGGATCTCACGAGGTTGATCGACGATCCACCCGGATCGGGCGAGGTTGCAGGGGTCGTGATAGGTGACCCGCTCCGTGACGATGTCGGGGTCGAGCGTGATCTTCCCGCACCGAAGGCAGTCGAGCGTGTACTCCATGAAGTTCCGCACGGGCGGAGCTCGCTCGCCCATGAAGTTCGGGATGAAGTCATGGGCCGCCCGGGACGCATGCCCACACTCGCCGATGAGGATGCTGCCGCCCTCGAGCCGCTCGACCTCGGCAATGAGCTGCTTGATGATGTTCTCCAGGTGCCAGTCGCTGTAGAAGAGCCCGTAGTTGATGCCGTCGTAGTTGCAGAGCCCGATCGTCCAGCGATCCCAGTCGCCTGCAGCGTAGAGGACCGCGGCGTTCCCCATGAGCGTGTCCGGCTCCATCAGGTAGTCGCTCACGGCACAGAAGAACACGTAGTCCCGGCCCATCCGGTCGGTGGGAAAATCCAACTTCACGCCCAGGCTCTCCTCCATCTCTTCGGAAAGGAATGACAGGACGTCGAGGAGCCCTGCCCGGGAGACCTTGGATGTGTTGTGCGTCGCCCCTTCGAGCTGCTCCTCGACGCTGACCTGCAGCGCCTTGGGCACGATCCCCACCAGGCTGAGGAGGTAGCGGCCGAGGCGTGTGACGAGGCCGTGGTCGAATCCGAGAGGACACGACCGGGTGCAGCGGCGACACACCGTGCATCGATAGAAGACGTCTCCCATCTCGTCGATGAGGTCCTCGGTCAGCTCGAACGGGGTGGTGAAGTGTGCCTTCACCCAACCATCGAGCGTGAAGTAGCGCCGGTACGTGTCGAGAAGGAGGTTCGTCCGATAGCACGGGATGTCCCGCGGATCGCCGGACGCCAGGAGGATCGGACAGGCAACCGCGCAGCGGTTGCACTTGGCGGTGGAGCGGCAATAGCTGTCCAGGAGGGGCTTGTAGTCGGTGTACTCCAGGACCCAGCCGAACGCCTCGAGGAAGCGGTCCACCAGATGGTCGTCCGGCCGTGCCAGCACGTGGTAGGGAAAGACGCGCCCTCCCGGAACACTGGCTCTCTCCGTGTTCGGCGTGATGCTCGAAGTCTCCATTCCGCTCGGCCTGGTTGCGAGGCGTCTCAGCCCACGCAAGGGGCAAAGGCCATACCAACGCCGGTCCGGTGTCCCGCTCCCCACCGTCCCGTTCGGAGTGAACGAATGCTCCGGCCGGGCAAACGCGCGCCCGATCTCGTTTTCCGGCCCACGTCGTTTCCCGGGGGGCCGGCGTCTGCGGCCGCAAACCGCCCAAGAGCGACGTTGCAGGTGTCGCAACGGAGTGTTGCTGTGCGACGCTCGATGCGACGGACAAGACCACGGGCCTCCGGTGCTCGGGCGCGAAGCATGCGCCTGGATTCACCCGTCCGAGCGCCACCTTCGGCATGCGCGGGATGGGCACCTCCCGCGGCATGGGAGTTGCTCCTTACCCGGTTGGAAGGCGAGCCCCAGGAGGAGCGCCAATGCGTTTCGGAATCCCGCTTCTCGGCCGAAGGGTGGCCCCGCGATGTACGATCGCGGACGCGCTGCTCCTGATTACCGTCAAACGACGGAGGCTCGTGGAGCGGTCCGTGGTTCGCCTGGACGGTGCGACGTGGATGGACCTGACGCGTCTCCTCGCCGACGAGGGTGTGGGTACGCTCGTGTGCGGGGGGATCAGCCGATCGAGCCGGGTGTCGGTCGAATCACAGGAGGTCGCGGTGATCGACAACGTCGCGGGGACGGCCGAGGAAGTGGTCGCCGCCGTGCTGGGCGGCGAGCTCCGACCCGGCTTCGGCATTGCCGTTCATGAGGGCGTGCAAGCTGCGCCATTGGTGCCGGCACGACCCGGAGGCGGCGAAGATGCGGTCGGTGCGCAGCCGGGTGCGGCCACGGAGAGCGGCGCGACGCAGGCACCCGAAATCTTGGATTGCCTTGCCTGCCGCGACCGTGTGTGTCTGCGGGCGGAGGCTTGCCCACACCTGTCCCCGCAACTGTCGGTTTCGAGGGGCGACTACGACAAGACGCTCGAAGCGGCGTGGGACGTCGCCTGCGAGGACGAACGCACGCTGTGCCGCCTGGCGGAGCTGGTCTACTTCGCGCTGGAGATGGGCTACACGAGGCTCGGCGTAGCATTCTGCGTGGAGCTCCTGGCGCCCGCATCCGTCCTCACCGAGGTCCTCCGGCGGTTCTTCGAGGTCGTTCCCGTGTGCTGCAAGGTGCGCGGAATCTTGGAAGCAGGGCCGCCCACCGCCGGGCGCCAACGAAGCAGGGCGGCCGAGGAGCAGCGAGTGGCGGTCTGTGATCCCGTGGGTCTGGCGGCGGTGCTGAACGCGGCCCACACGGACTTGAACGTCCTGGTGGGTCTCTGCGTCGGAGTGGACGGCGTCGTGAGTCGTGAGAGCCGCGCGCCGACGACTACGATCTTCGTGAAGGACAAGTCGCTCGCGAATAACCCGGTGGGGGCCGTGTACTCGCACTATCACCTGGAGGGCATCTGAGGTCGGAATCGTCACCGTGGCGGCGACGCGCCTAGGTGCATGACTCGGACAGGCTCTCGGAAGGAGGAAGACCATGACCATCCCGACGTTGAACGCGGTCGGCTTCTGTGCCCACTACTCCACGCAGGGGGACTGGGCGTTCGACTACGCGCTCGAGCTTTCACGCAAGCATGGCATCCAACTGAACGTGTTCCACTTTCTGGCCGATCCCTATGATCCCGAGGCGCGGCCGCCGACCGGCCTGTCGAAGAGCGCCCTGACCCAGATGGTCGTGGAGAAGGAGCGTGAGCTCCGGTTGTACTACGACGAACGGGCCGGCGACTACCTGGACGTGGGCTTTCGCCTCTGCGACGACAACAGTTGGAGGGAGCTCCACAGGTGCCTCGTGAAGCGGGAATTCCAGGTGCTCGTTCTCGGCTATCCGGCGCCCGACGCCCATTTCGGTTGGAGGCCGCTCGAGGAGTTCGCCGACGGCTTCGCATGCCCGGTCGTCCTTGTCGGGCCCCGGGATCCGCGACAGTTTCATGTAAACGCCACCGCTGAGCTCATCAGCGGAAAACTCGGGCTTCCGGACGGTGCCTGGGAGCGGATCGAGATGGTGGCTCCATGATCCCTGGGAGCCGCGCTCGATGGACGCCAGGCAGGAGCCGAAGGGCATGAAGGACGTCGGTGAGCTGATCTTCCAGAGCATCAGCGACGGTGTGTTCACCGTCGACGAGAACCGGATCATCACCGCATTCAACCGAGCTGCGGAAGAGATCACCGGCTTCGAGGCCCACGAGGCGGTGGGCAAGCACTGTTTCGACATCTTCCGCACCGAGTTCTGTAACAGTCGTTGCCCTCTGAAGGACACCCTCCAGCACCACGATGTCGTGGAAGATGCGCGGGTCTCCATCATCACGAAGGAGGGCTGTGACCTGCCCATCAGCGTCACCACGGAGCTGCTTCGCGACGAGGACGGGAACGTCGTGGGGGCGGTCGAGTTCTTCCGCGATCTCTCGGACCTCGAGGATCTCCATCGACGTCTCGACGAAAGCAGGGCCCTTGCCGACATCGTGAGCGTGAATCGGGAGATGCAGCAGCTCGTGGCGCTCCTTCCGGACATCGCCAAGTCGGAATGCAACGTCCTGATCACCGGCCCATCCGGATCCGGAAAGGAGCTCGTCGCGCAGGTCGTCCACAATCTCAGCCCCCGGCACTACGGGCCGTACGTCCGTATCAACTGCGGCGCGCTTCCCGCGACGCTTCTGGAGTCGGAGCTGTTCGGATACGAGAGGGGCGCGTTCACCGACGCCAAGCGTGACAAGCCGGGCAAATTCTGCCTGGCCAACGGGGGCACGCTGCTTCTGGACGAGATCAGCGAGATGGACCCTGCGCTCCAGGTCAAGCTCCTGCGAGTCCTCAACGACGGGGAATACCAGCCGTTGGGCTCCACGAGGACGATGCACACGGACGCCCGCATCCTGGCCGCCACGAACGCGGATCTGCCGGAGCGCATCGAGGGGGGGGCCTTTCGCGAAGACCTCTACTTCCGCATCAACGTGGTAGAGGTCCGGATCCCGCCTCTGAGGGAAAGACCCGAGGACATCCCCCTCCTGGTGGACCACTTCCTGAAGAAGTTCAGGAAGAAGACCCGACGGTCCATCGACCGTGTCTCTCCCGAGGCTCTGTCCGCGCTCCGGCGCTATCCCTTTCCGGGCAACGTTCGGGAGCTCGAGAACGCCATCGAGCACGCGTTCGTCATGTGCCACTCCGACGGGATCCAGGTGGAGCATCTTCCAGCCATGATCACGAGGAGGAGCGAGACGGTGAGCTCCGTGTCCCCGGGCCGAAGGAACGAAGAAGCGGTCATCGTCGAAGCCCTCCGGCGCAACCGCGGGAACCGCACAAGAACCGCGCGTGAGCTGGGGATGCACCGGTCCACGCTGTGGCGGAAGCTGAGGGTGTACGGATTGCAGGGATGAACACGACGAGATCGTTCCGGGCCGAAGGAGCGGTCGGGCCCGTGCGAGCGTCTTGCTGAGATAGAGGAAACGTCGCCGCCATGTCCGTCGATTGCGTGAGTTGCGAGCGGTACGCGTGTCGGGTGGGCCGTATCGACGCCACCCCGAACAACTGCCCCATGCGGGGCCATTTCCCGTCGTTCGATCATCTCTACGCGGCCGAGGACGTGAGGACGTTACTCTACGAGTCGGCACGCGTGGAAGCGGACGGGTACGGTCGGTGGACACGCGTGCGGGAGGTGACGGAGTTGGCCGCCCGCCTCGGGTACGAGCGGATCGGCGTCGCCTACTGCCCCGACATGGAGCGGGAGGCGCGCCTCGCGGCCGACTCTTTCGCGGAGCGTGGGCTGGGGGTGACCCTGCCCGACCCGCGGGCGGATTGCGATCCGAGAGGTCAGGCCGAGCGCATGGCGCGGGACGGGACGCAGCTCAACGTCATCGCCGGGATGTGCGTGGGGCACGACACCCTTTTCATCCGCCGATCGAAGGCGCCGGTCACCTCGCTCGTCGTGCGCGACCTCCGTCTCGCGCACAACCCCGTCGCCGCGCTCTACACTCGGCAGGGCTATCTGAAGACGGCGCTCTACGGAGTCCGGCAGAAGCCACTCCCCGGTCGGTTCAAGGGCTGGAGTGACGAGCTGATCGACCGCGCCGCTCGGGAGGTCCGAGACGAGGGCCGCCGCCGGGACACGCCCCCTTGCCGGATCGAGGAGATCATGGACTTCGCCCGCAGGACCGGGGTCACGCACGTGGGCCTCGTCTACTGCGTGGGATTTCGCCACGAGGCCCGTGACCTCGCGGCGGTGCTCGGCACCAACGGCTTCCGAATCTCCTCGTCCTGCTGCAAGACCGGTGCGGTGCCCAAGGAGGCGATCGGCATCACGGACGCGGACAAGGTGCATCCCGGCCGACCCGAGATGACGTGCAACCCCGTGGCCCAGGCCGAGCTCCTTGAGGGGAGTGAAGTGGAGCTCGTACTCCTGCTGGGCCAGTGCGCGGGGCACGATTCGGCCACGATGGCGCGTCTTCGGACTCCGGCGGTGTGCGTGGCCGCCAAGGACCGCGTGTTGGCGCACAACACCGTGGCGGCCCTGTACCAGCGGGAGCGAAGTGGTCGCCTCGATCCGGGGTGACCCGAGGCGGGCATCCCGCGATCAGCGCCCGAGGCCCAAGGGTACGCTCGCACGTAGTCCCACGTTTCGTCCCATCGAAAGCGCGTAACCTTTATAGGTGTCCAGAAACGACCGATAGACCGCATCCAGGAAGTTCGTGACGGACACCGTGACGGAGATCGGCGCCGGCCCGGTCTCCACCACCATCCTCGCTTCGGCGTCGACCAGAGTATACGCTTCCGTGGACGCGGTGCCGAACGGGGTCAGGTCGAACTGGGAGAACGGCTCGATCCGCCCGGCGGCATCCTTGGCGCCTACGTGTCGGACCTCGAGTCGAAGGCCTGGAGCGAGGACCGGACCGAGCCTCGGCCAACGGAGCTCGACGAAGCTCGCCGCTTCGACGGGAGGAAGGAGAGGGAGGGGGCCTCCCGTTCCGCCTCCCGGTGCTTCGAGTCCGTCCCCCGTGCCGCGTAGGATCGAAAATCGCCCTCCGACGGCCAACCACGGCGTCACGTCCACCTCCATCGTTCCCTCCACTCCGCGGATGGACGCGTCGGTCTGCCCGGCGCGGTAGATCGGCAGGGCCTGGGGGGTCTCCTCACCCGTGTTCTCCAGGTAGATGTAGTTGCGAACGAGCGTCCAGTATCCCCCGATCTCTCCACGAGCGCTGGCCGATCGCCACCTGAGGGAGAGATCCACGCCCCAAGAGCGCTCGGGATCCAGCTCGGGGTTGCCTCGCTGGTACGCTGCCACCCCTCCGTGCTCTCCGTCGGCGAACAGCTCGAACACGCTCGGGCCCCGGAACCCGGACGTCGCGTTCGCGGCCACCGCCCAGGTGTCACCCAGTCGAACCACGGCCCCGAGAGAGCCGGACAGGACGGTGTAGGTGCTCGCGAGCAGGTCTGGATCCGAGGTGAGGGAGTTCGCTTCGGCCTGCAGCCTGCGGCGGTCCACACGCGCCCCGACGGAGAGGGTGAGTCGGTGGAGGTCCTTTTCCTCGAAGGCGAACAGAGCCAAGTCCGTCATGGTGGCGGCGGGCTCGAGTGCCACCGGCCCTCGCGTCCGGCCGTCGTGGTGCACCAGCTCGGCTCCCAACGTGCCTCCAGGGCCGTCACCTCCGTCGTGAGCCAGCTCGAGGCGCGCGGTGACGACGTGCTTCTCGAGGTCCACGTCCCAGGCCGCGTCGTCTCCGATGACGTGACCGGAGGGGAGCGCCTGCCGCACTGCCCGTTGGTAGCCGAGCTTCGGTCGGATCACGACCCCTCTGCGCGGGAGACTCGCCTCGAGCACCACGTTGGTCTGCGCCAGGTGGAGGCCCACGCCCATCGGTGGATCTTCCTCGCTGTATTTGGGCCCACCGGACGGGAGGAGGTAGTTGTTCCGGTCGTCCCAGTGCGTCAGGAAGGTCTCGGCCTCGCCGAAGCCGCCCTGCACGCCGAGTTGAGCGTAGGCCGACCACTGCTCGAAGTCGGTGTAGGGGAGCTCTCCCGTGTACTTCGGATCCCCGTAGATGCCCGTCCGGACGGTTCCGGCCGCGGTCTTCTCGAAGAAGTCGGGCACATCGGGCGTCTTGATGCTCCCACCGTGCCGGGTCTCGAATCCCACCCGCGCACCCACGCCCGCACGGGCCGCATGGACGTCGAGCAGCGCGGCGGCCTCACCGTTGTTCGAGAATAGCTGCGTGCCCACCTCGGCGCCCGCTCGCAGCCGCCCCCGGGAGGCCGAAGGAAGCCGTCTCGTGAGTATGTTCACCGCGCCTCCCAGCGCGTCGGATCCGTACAGGATGCTCGAGGCGCCTCGGACGACCTCCACGCGCTCGGCCTCGACCAGAGAGGTCGGAGGGTGGTGCCGGACGCCGTACTGATAGAACTCCTGGCCGATCCCGTTCTGAAGGACGCGCACGCGTGTGCCGCTGAGCCCCCGCAACACGGGAACGCCGGCCTGGGAACCCGTGTCGATGCTCGAGATCCCCGGAATCGTCCGGGCCAGCGTCCCACCCAGTGACGCGCCGCGGGTCGCGCGCAACGCGTCACCGTCCACCACGTCCACCTCGGCCGACACGGCTAGAGGATCGCGGACTCTCGGAGTCCCCGTGACCACCAACTCTTCCAGCGTGATGGCGCGCACGGACAGGATCACGTCGATTCGGGTCGTGCTGCCCGCGGCCACGGTCACCTGCCGAACGATCGGATCGTAGCCGATGCGCTCGAGTTGGACGGCATAGGTGCCGGCGACGAGACCGGACAAGTGAAACGTTCCTTGGCCGTCCGTCAGGGCGTCCACGCCCACCTCGGGCACGCTCACCACCACGGCCGACAGAGGCTCTCCTCGTTCATTGAGCACAGAGCCGTGCACGCTTCCGCGATCCTGGCGCAGGGCTTGCGCCTCTGCCCGTGCGGTCGGCACCAGGCAGAGCGCGAGGAGCGCGGCGATGCATCCAAGCTCGCGTGCCCTACGATGTATGGTCGTCATGGGATCCTCTCGATCTGGCATCACCGACCCCGCAGCCGCTGTATGGGCGGGGGGGCGGGACGACGGTTCTCCCGAAGGGACAGCTGCTGTCAGGAGGACCGGATCGGGGGGCCTCGCGGGAGCGTCGGGCGAGCGCGCTTCGAAGCCCGCGGGGCGAGCACGGGCGAGAGCGGACGCCCGGAGGGGGTCGATGCCTCAGCACGAGGCGCCTCGGGAGGAGCTTCGAGGGCCGGAGACGCGCTCCAGAAGAGCATGCACAAGCGGTGATCGTGGCTCCCGTCGTGGTCGCCTGCGTCAGCCCAGGCATCACTCCACGACGGGGCGAGGGGACCCGTCGCATGCGAAGCGACGAGCCCCCCCGAAAGGACGAGGTAGGTAATGAGGACGAGCGTCGGCAGCCCACGTCCTCTCGATCGTCCGCGCCTCTCCGCCGCCCGACCGTCCATTAGGCTTCGGCCGTCATGAGGTGCCGCTGTTGGGTGGCCTGGACCTCCCCCGACGGTGCGAGGATGACGATCAGCAGCCGCGCCTTCGCCCCGGATGGATTCCTGCACAGGTGGGGTTGGTGGGCGAGGAAGATCAGACTGTCTCCCCGCTCGAGCCGATACGTTTCGCCCCCCACGAGATAATCCACCTCCCCCTCCAGGCAGTGGACGAACTCCTCTCCGCCGTGGCGAACGGACTCGTCACTGCTCGACGCAGCCGGCTCCAGCGTCATGAGAAAAGGCCCGAGGTTCTGTCCCGGCAGCCCCGCTCCCAGGCTCTCGATGAGCACCCCAGCGTTCCGCGACTTCAATCTCCGGTTCTCCCGCACCAGGACCGTCGCGAGCTCCGGCTCCACGCGGAAGAACTCGATGAGCGGCACGTCGAGCGCCGCTGCCAACTGTTGCAGCGATGAAACAGTGGGAGAGCTGTCTCCTCGCTCGATCCGGCTGATCGCGTTGATCGAGAGACCGGACGCCGCGGCGAGAGCACGGAGCGAGAGGCCCCGTGCCCGGCGGACTTCGAGGAGTCGGGTTCCTACGCTGGGCTGTGGGTCCGGCATGTCGCGCATCCGTCGAGCGAGAAAGATGTGAACCAGGGGTGTCACATTAAAGAGTACGGTTGTACCATTATAAGGGCAAGGACATCATCACTGCCACGGAGGGACCTCAATGGTGATCAAGGACATGCCCCTCTCCGGACTCCGCCTGGGCGTGTTCGGAAAGGGCGGCTCTGGCAAGAGCACCGCGACCGTTCTCCTCGCCGAAGCCCTCCTTGAGCGAGGGTATTCGGTCCTGGTCCTGGATGCGGACTCGACCAACGTGGGCCTCGGGCGGGCGCTCGGAATGGACGAGGACCCCGACCCACTCCTCGACTACTTCGGAGGAATGGTCTTCAGCGGCGGGCCTGTGACCTGTCCCGTCGACGACCCGACGCCTTTGACCGGTGCGGTGGTCTCGGTCCAAGAGATTCCGGATCGATTCCTGGCGCGCCGGGACGGGCTCGGCCTGATGGTGGCGGGTAAGATCGGAGGACTGGGCCCCGGAGCCGGGTGCGATGGTCCCATCGCGAAGATCGCGCGCGACCTGGTGGTCCAGGACCTGGATCCCGAGCACGTGGTGCTGGTCGATTTCAAGGCCGGATTCGAGGATTCCGCGAGGGGGGCTGTGACGTCGCTCGACTGGGCGCTCGTCGTGGTCGACCCGACCGTGGCCGCCGTCCAGATGGCCATCCACCTCGCGGCGATGGTGTCCGAGATCCGGGCCGGCGTGCCACCCGCGACGCAGCACCTGATCGACGACGGCCATCTGGTCGAGCTGGCTATCCGGCTGTTCCGGGAGGCGAGGATTCGCGGCGTGGTGGCGAGCTTGAATCGAGTGACGGACGCGTCCGCCGAAGCGTACCTCCGAGACTCGTTGGAGCACGGGTCGGTTCCGGTTGTCGGGCGCTTCGGAGCCGATCCCGCCGTCGAGGAACAGTGGCTCTACGGTCGTCGCATACGTTCGGACGTCCTGGCGCGCGAGGCCGGAGCGCTCGTGAAGGGCCTGGAGGCCGTGCTTCGGGAAGGGCAGATGGTGGCCACGACATGAGCGTTCCGCGCCCAGTCATGCGTGCTCGGGTCGAGGGAGGTGGCCGCCATAGACTGGCCTTCGGCCCGGTCCCTTCGAGGAGATTCGGCCGTAGCCTGGGCGTGAACAACATTCCCCCCAAGCGCTGCAGCTACTCGTGCGTCTACTGCCAGCTGGGCCCGACGACGTCACTCAGGATTCGCCGGCGTTCGTTCGTGCGGGTCGAGGACCTGGTGCGGGCGGTAGGAATCAGGGTGGCCGAATGTCGCGGTGACGGGCAGGGAATCGACTACATCACCTTGGTGCCCGACGGCGAGCCGACCCTGGACCTGCGGCTCGCCCCGGAGATCCGTCGCCTCAAGACCTTCGGGATTCCCGTCGCCGTCATCACGAACGGCTCCCTGCTCGGGGACCCGAAGGTCCGTTCGGCCCTCGCAGAGGCGGACGTCGTGTCGGTGAAGGTCGACGCGGTGGATCCCCGGACGTGGCGCCGGATCAACCGTCCCGGAAAGCAGCTTCGCCTGCCGGCGATCCTCGAGGGGCTCGAGCTCTTCGCTCGGAGCTTCTCGGGTGAGACCTGGACCGAGACGATGTTGGTCGGCGGGATCAACGACCACGCTGAGGGTGTCGAGCAGATCGCCTGCTTCCTCGAACGGATCGAGCCCGCCCGCGCGTACGTCGCGGTGCCGACGAGGCCCCCGGCCGTTGCGGGTGTGGTACCACCCCCGGCCCGGGCTGTCTCGGAGGCCCACGAGGTCTTCCGGCGTCGGTTCGGTCGGGTGGAGCTCCTGGCCAGCCCGGAGGAGGGCACGTTCGGCCATGGAGCTGATCCGAAGGGGGATCTCCTCGCGATCCTCGCCGTCCATCCGATGCCCGAAGCGGCGGCTCGCGGGTACCTGGAGGAGGCGGGGACCGATCCGGCGATCCTCGACGAGCTTCTGGCGGCCGAGCTCGTCGTGCGGGTCGTCTATCACGGAGACGCGTTCATCCTGGGAGAATGGGGTGGCGCCGCCGTGCGGCACTGACCTGAAGGAGGACGTTCATGGCCAACATCGCCATCCTCTTCTGCAAGAGGATTCAGGACCACTCCTGCATCGCCTGCGCCAAATGCCACAAGGCGATGGAGGCACGTGAGGGAGAGTTCGCCCGCTACGCGGACGACGAGATCCACCTGGTCGGGATGACGGACTGCGGGGACTGTCCGGGACTCACCGTTCCCCGGGTCAAGCTCCTGAGAGAAGTGGCCAACAACCTGGAGCGGCCCATCGACGTCATTCATCTGGGCACGTGCATGAAGCTGGCGATGGAGACGGCGGCGTGCCCCATCGACTTCGACGATCTGGAGGTTCTGTTGGAGCGGGAATTGGGCTACGAGGTCGTCCTGGGCACCCACTCCTACTGAGAAGGCTCTCACCAGGGAAGGTCGGCGGTGGCGCTCCCGACGCGGGCGCCATGGCTGCGCGGAGCCTCCCCGGGGACCTGCGGCTCCTTCGCTAGCGCCCGTGTTCGGCGTGGCACGCCGGCGCCACGCCGATCCCCGCGTGCGCGGCCTCTTCGCACAGCTCGGTGACTTCCGGGTGGCTCGCTCCGAAGCGCTTTGCCACGGTCGCGACCCCCGCGACGAAGCGGGCGTGCCCCTGGGCCGTATCCCCCGTCGCGGCGAGCACCAGCCCGAGCTCCGCTTCCGCTTTGCCTCGTTCCGGATGCGCGGCGGGAAGTCGCGCCTCGGCGAGCGTCACGGCTTCGCGCGCCATCTTCTCGGCCTCGGAGGAGCCGCGCTTGCGCAGCACTCTCGCGAGCGCCGTCAGCGTTCGTACCGTGACCGCCGGATTGTCCTTCGTGCTGCCGCGCCGGATGTCGAGGGCGCGTCGATACCACCGCTCGGCGCCCGGGAGGTCTCCGCGCCGCTCGGCGAGCAGGCCGAGGGACTGGAGGACGTAGGCGGTGGCGCGGTGGTCGGGGCCCAGGGTCGCCACGAAGATGTCGAGGGCGCCGTGCAGCAGAGAGTCCGCCTCGGCGAAGTCGGCGGGCCGCCCTCGCATCGCGAGCAGCGTGCCCAGGCTGAAGAGGGACTCACCGTAGAAACGGTGCTTGTCGCCCAGCACCTTCCGCCGGATCGCGAGCCCCTTCCGGTCGATCGGCTCGGCCTCGTCGTACTTCCCGGCGGAGCGCAGCACGAAGGCGTAATTGTCCAGGAGCATCCCCGTGTCGGGGTCGTCGTCTCCGTGCGCCGATTCCTGGATGCGGACCGCCTCCTTCATCCGCGCTTCCGCCTCGGCGAAGTGGCCCTCGTTGGTGAGCTGGAGCGCCAGGTCGTTCAGAGCCTCGGCGCGCTCCGGGTCGTCGGCCGCCAGGGTCCGCCGCTGGATGTCGACGGTCTGGCGCAGGAGGGCCTCGGCGGCGCTGTCCCGGCCCATGCGTGCGTAGGCGTTCGCCATCTGGCCGCGAGCGAACAGTGCCTCGGAGCTCTGCTCTCCGAGGATCTCCGTCCCCCTCCGGAGCGCTTCACCCCAGACGCTCGCGGCGGAGTCGGGCAGACCTCGGTGGTCCAGCACCGTGCCCCACAGGTTCAGCGCGCTGACGAGCGCCGAGTCCGGAGGAGACTTCCGGCGGATGGCCACCGCGCGTGCGGCCAGATCGGTCGCCCGCGCGTAGTCACCGAGCGCGTCGTCGACGCCCGCGAGCGTCTGCAGCAGCCGAGCCTGGAGCGGAGGATCGCTGCCGAGCTGACCGATGCGCTGGACGCCTCGATCCACCAGCTCGTCGGCGGTCACCTGCCGACCCTTCGCCTCGGCCGGATCCGCGGCCCTGAAGAGATCGGTGAGGAAGCTGGTCACGGTCTCGGATCGCGTCAGCTCGGTCTCGGCCCTCCGGCGTGCCGCTTCCGCTCGCCGTCCTTGCCAGATGGCCGCTCCGAGGCCGCCGCTCAAGGACAACGCGATCAGAAACGCGCCCGTCACGGCCACCGAGTTCCGCCGCACGAACTTGCCGGCTCGGTACCGGAAGGTCGGGAGTCGCGCTTGTACGGGCCGTCCCTCGAGGTGACGGGTGATGTCGTCTCGGAGCTGCTCGGCCGAACGGTAGCGACGCTCCGGCTCGGGCTCCATGGCGCGCACGACGATGGCCCGGAGGTCACCGGACAGGGAGCGCGTCCCCCGGGTCTCCGCCTCCTCGCTCCCGGCCTCGGGCGCTTCACCGGTGAGCAGCTCCCGGAGAAGCACGCCCAGGGAATAGACGTCGGTGGCCGTGGTCACAGGCGAACCCGACGCCTGCTCGGGTGCCGCATAGGCGGGCGACATGAGCCGGACGCCCGTTCGGGTGAGCGCGGCGTCCTCCGCCTCTTCGCCGAGGAGCTTCGCGATGCCGAAGTCCAACAGCTTCACCTGGCTGTCCGGTGTCACCAGCACGTTGGAGGGCTTGATGTCCCGGTGCACGATCAGGTTGCTGTGCGCGTAACCGACCGCATCGCATACGTCCCTGAACAACCTCAGGCGACCCGCGGCGGGAAGCTCGTTCCGCTCGCAGTACAGGGTCATGGCTTCGCCCTCCACGTACTCCATGGCGAGCCAGGGCGTCTCGTCTGCGGTGACGCCCGCGTCCAGCAGCCGCGCGATACGAGGATGCTCGAGTCGGGCCAGCACGCGGCGTTCCAGGAGGAAGCGCCGCACCAGCTCCGGCGCACCGAGCGCGCCGCGAACGACCTTCAGGGCGACCTTCTTCGAGACGTCGTCGCGCTCGGCGAGGTAGACCGCGCCCATGCCGCCCTGGCCGATCCGTCGTAGCACGCGGTAGGGACCGATGCGTCGGCCCTCCAGCGAGCTCTCCGGGACCGGAGCGTCCAGGATGTCCGAGAGCTCACGCCGGGCGAGTGGCTCCAGGGCGTCGGTCCTGGCGTCCGCCGTGAGAAGCTCGCGCACCTTCGCCCGCATCTCGGCGTCCGGCTCGTTCCGTCTAAGGAACGAATCCCGCTCGTCGGGGGGCAGGTCGGCAGCTTCGTGGAAGAGTCGCTGCAGGCGCTCCCAGCGCTCCGGATCCATCGAGGGTCCGCCGCTCAACGCAGACGGTCGTTGAGCCAGGCGCGCGCCATGCGCAGGTCGCGATGGACGGTCGCGGGGGAGATATCCAGCGCCTCCGCGACCTCGTCGTAGCCCAACCCGGCATAGTAGTGGAGCTCCACCACGGACGCCTTCCGCCGGTCCTGGGCCGCCAGCTCCTCGATCGCTTCGTCCAACGCCACGAGATCGAGCGGGTCCCCGGGCTCGGCCGCCGGAAGGTTGGCCAGCGTGACTTGATTCAGCGCTCCACCGCGCTTCCCTCTCCGGCGCGCCCGGGCATGGTCCGTCAGCACCCGCCGCATGGCGCGCGCCGCGGCGGCGAAAAAGTGGCTGCGATCCGCCCACGCCACGTCGGCTCCCGCCAGGCGCACGTACGCTTCGTGCACCAGCGCGGTCGACTGGAGGGTGTGACCGTCGGCCTCGCGTCGCATCCGCGACTCGGCGATCGCGTGCAGCTCGTCGTAGACCAGACGCAACAGATGCTCCTCGGCGTCACGGTCGCCGTCGCGCCAGGCGTGCAGCAGGCGCGTGACCTGTGTCGTGTCCACGGATCGATCGGCGTCAGAGCCCAGGGTGGTACGTCTCCGCTTCGGGTTCCGGGGCCGAGCGAGCGCACGACCCCTACCTAGCCATTGTGCTGGAGCGATGAGGGGGTGGGCAAGCCTGCCGTGGCCTCGACACCCGCCGGCTCCTCGGCGAAGATATTCTTGAACCCCGACCGCTCGAGCCCGACCGCTCGAGCCGAACCGACAGGTGACCGAGGAGTCTGAGGCCGAGGACGGGGAGCTCCGGTCGAGGCGGGGACCGAGACTTCCTCCGGTGGGTGACGATTCGAACGGAGGAGCGATTCATGAGACTATGCATTCCCACGGAAGGCCAGGGAGGCCTGGCCGCCCGCGTCAGCGCGCACTTCGGAAGGGCGCCGGCCTTCGCCATCGTGGATACGGTGACCGGCGACGTCGAGACCTTCGAGAATCCCGAGCGGGATCACGATCACGGCCGGTGCGCGGTTACGGCTCATCTCGCCGATTACGCGCTGGACGGTGTCGCGTGCAGGGCCATCGGGCGCCACGCTCTGGAGTCGCTCCAGGTGCTCGGCATCGAAGTCTACGGAGCGGATGGACCCTCGGTCGGAGACGTCCTCGAGCAGGCCCGGCGCTCCGAGTTGCGGTCCATGGACTCCGGCACGACGTGTCGGTGAGCGTGGAACGTCGGTAGCTTGTTCCGTCGCCGCGCCGGAGGTCCGCGGGACACGAGCCACGACCCGAGCGTGCACGAAAGGCTGATCATTCCTTGACCCACTCCCGCGCCTGGAACGTCGATCGAGCTCGGCGCAGCGTGCTTCGAAGGCTGCTGACCCCGTCCCGACTTCTGGTCGGCTCGTTTCTGGGGCTCATCCTGTTCGGCACCCTGGGCCTGAAGCTGCTGCCGGGTCTCTATGTCGGCGAGCCGCTCTCGTGGCTCGATGCCCTCTTCACGTCTACGAGCGCGGTGTGCGTGACCGGCCTCGTCGTGGTCAACACGGCGACCCACTTCACGTTCTGGGGCGAGGCGTTCCTGCTGCTGCTGATCCAGCTGGGTGGGCTGGGGATCCTGACCTTCACGACGCTCATCATCCTGGCGCTGGGGCGGCGACTGTCGCTCCACCACGAGGCCACGACCGCTCTGCAGGCGGACGTCGTACCGGAGATCGACTTCCGCAACCTGGTGCGCAACGTGGTCATCTTCACGTTCGTGATCGAAGCGAGCGGGGCGATGCTGCTGGCGGCGCTGTGGCTCCCCCGGTTCTCTCCGGGAGTCGCGCTCTGGCATGCGATCTTCCAGTCGGTGAGCGCGTTCTGCAACGCGGGCTTCTCGTCCTTTCCCGACTCGCTGATGAGCTTCCAGAGCGCGCCGCTCACGCTCCTCGTGATCGCGGCGCTGATCGTGCTCGGCGGCCTGGGCTTCTTGACGCTGGAGGAGCTCCACCTCGGCTGGAACCGCTCCCGGGGCCAGCGGGTGCGTATCTCGCTCCACTCCCGGCTGGTCCTGGCTACGACCGCGGTCCTCATCGTGGTGGGCTGGCTCGTTTGCACCTCCCTCGAGTGGACGCACACCCTCGCCGGGATGCCGGCGATCGACAAGCTCGTCAACGGGCTCTTCATGAGCGTCACGGCCCGCACGGCCGGGTTCAACTCGGTGGACTACGCGAGCGCCACTCCAGGCACGAACTTCTTCACGATCCTGCTCATGTCCGTGGGTGGCTCCCCGGGCTCGACCGCCGGTGGGATCAAGACGACGACGCTGGCGGTCCTGGCCTTGCTCGCCTGGGCCAAGCTGCGGGGGCACCCGGGGGCCGAGACCCGTACCCGGTCGATTCCGGAGGACACGATCCAGCGAGCGGTCGGACTCGTCGTGATGGCGTTCACCTTCGTCACGCTGGGGATCCTGATCATGGCCGTGACCGACCTCGGCCCGGCCGGACTCGGCGCGCCGCGGGAGGGATTCCTCGCCTACATGTTCGAGGCGGTGAGCGCGTTCAACACCGTGGGACTCTCGATGGGCGTGACGGGGCATCTGTCCACCGTCGGCAGGATCGTCGGTGTCGTGCTCATGTACGTCGGCCGTGTGGGTCCCCTGAGCGTCGCGGCAGCGATCTCCGTCGGGGACCTGGTACGATCGAAGGGATTCAGATACGCCTACGAGGACGTGATCATCGGATGAGGAGAGCCCAATGAAGCGGTTCGTGATCGTGGGACTCGGCAACTTCGGCTCGTCCGTGGCCGAGGTGCTCCAGGCGATCGGCCACGACGTGGCCGCCCTGGATCGGGACCCGGACCGTGTGGACAACATCGCCCGGCTGGTCACGCGCGCGGCCGTGGGTGACGGCACGGAGGCCCGCACCCTCAGGCGCATCGGCGCCGAGGACGCGGATGCGGCGGTCATCAGCACGGGCCAGGACATCACGGCGAGCGCGCTGACCACGCTCGTCCTGCGCGACCTGGGCGTGCGCGAAATCTACGTCAAGGTGATCTCCCAGGTTCATGCTCGGCTCATCGAGAAGATCGGTGTCACCGAGACCATCTTCCCGGAGAGGGAGTCCGGGATCCTTCTCGGCAAGCGAATCTCGCGCAGCGCCCTGCTCAACTACGTGAAGCTGGGAACCGACTTCAGCCTCCAGGAGATGGAGGTTCCGGAGGCCTGGGTCGGCCACACCCTGAGGGAGCTGCAGCTCCCGCCCCGCCACGGCATCTCCGTCGTGGCCGTCCACGACGTGCTCATGGACGAGATCTACCCCGTGCCGGATCCCGACGCCCCGCTCAAGGAATCGGACACGCTTCTCGTGGCGGGAAAGGACGAGAACCTCGCGCGCGCGGCCGAGACGGGGCTGAGCTCTTGAGAATCGATCACTCGGCGGTCGGGCGGCGCCGCGTGGGAGGTCGGTGGTCGTGGCGCACGCGACGCGTGGGCCGGCAATGCTCGCGCCGAGCTCTCCTGGTCCTGGGCGCCGGCTTCCGGAGCCCCCTGGGCGCCGACCGCCGGAGCGCCTCTAGGCGCCCGCCTCCGGGAGCTTCCCGTTCCGTTCCACCAGCGTGCCGGCAACGAGGGCGCGCGCTTCGACGAGCGGGCGGGGAAGGGGAAGGAGCGCTTCGGCGCGGGCGAGCGCGGCCCCGAGGCCGTCACCTTCGTGGATCTCGGCCAGGATCGTGCGCATTTCGTTGCGGATACGCTCCGCGGAACGCTCGAACGTGACGAGCGCCAGCGCCCTGTGCACCGCGCCTTCCGGCTCGTTCCCCGCGAGACCCAGCTTGGCCACGCGCAGGTAGACGCTCTCTGCGGCGTAGATGTCGATGGCGATGTCGGCCAGGCTCGAGAGGAACTGTTGGTTCTCGGCTTGGGAGATCGCCTCGGGGCCCAGGTGCGCCACACTCTCCTGGACGAGCATGCGATAGAGCGTCTTCAAGGCGGCGAGCTGGCCGGCGATCGCCCCGAATCCCTCCGCCTCGTCGGCACTCGCTCCTCCATCTCCCTTCAGCTCGTCGGGACTCAGCTTCGCCCAGCGCTTGAGGATCGAGCGCTGCGCGTAGAGTCGGCAGATCTCGTTGGTGCCCTCGTAGATGCGGGTGATGCGCGAGTCCCGATACATCTCGGCCGGCGGGTACTCCTCCGAGAAGCCGTAGCCGCCGAACACCTGAAGAGCCTCGTCGGCCAGGCCGTTGTAGGCTTCGGAGGCGTACACCTTGGCCATGGCGCACTCCGCCGAGAACTCCGCCAGTGCGCCCAGGCGATGGTCGGGCGTCACGGTCCCGGCGGCCTTCATGGTCTCGAGGGCGCGATAGACGAGGCCCGCCGTGCGGAAGGCCACCGTCTCGGAGGCCCACGCGCGGGCGGCCATGTCCGCCAGCTTTCGCTGGATGAGCCCGAACTCGGCGATCGGGCGGCCGAACTGGACGCGCTCCGCCGCGTAGGTCACCGCAGCCTCCAGCGCGCTCGCCGCTCCGGCCGCGCTCGTGGAGGCCAGCTTGAGACGGCCCATGTTCAGGGTGCAGAAGGCCACCTTGTGGCCCTTGCCGACTTCGCCCAGGACGTTCTCCACGGGTACGCGCACGTCCTCGAGAGAGAGCGCGCACACCGACGATCCGTGCTGACCCAGAAGACGCTCGGGCTCCGCGACCTGGAGGCCGGGGGTGTCGCGCTCCACCAGAAACGCCGTGAAGAGCTCTCCGTCGACCTTGGCGAAGAGCACGAACAAGTCGGCCCACCCCGCGTTGGTGATCCACTGCTTCGCGCCGTTGATCACGTAGTGGGTGCCGTCCTCGTCCAGCACGGCCTTGGTGTGGATGTTCATCGCGTCCGAGCCGCTGCTCGGCTCGGTCAGGGCGAAGGCCGAGAGCATCTCGCCCTCCATGCATCGACCGAGGTACTTCTCGACCTGCTCGGGCGTGCCGAAGTAGACGATCGGCAGCGTGCCGATGCCCTGGTGTCCGAAGATCACCGAGCCCATGGGGCCCAGGTGCCGTGCCGCCGTGCACATGCCCGTGATGGCCAGGACGTTCAGGTCGAGCCCGCCGTACTCTTCGGGCACCTCGATCATGAAGAGGCCGAGCTCCGCCGCCTTCCGGAAGAGCATGCGAACGGTCGGCTCGTCGCCTTCCAGAAGCCGGTCCATCGCGTCCGCCACGTCGCGCTCGGAGAAGTCCCGCATCGTGCGGGCGAGCATGAGCTCCTCCTCTCCCAGGTCGTCCGGGACGACGACGTCTTCCGGGGCTACGGCGTGCAGAAGGAAGCTGGCGCCGGACTCCTGGCCTGCGGACATGAGAATCCTCCGAGGGGGCAGGGTCGTGGTGGGTCGATTGGACGGGCAGCCGGCGGCCACCGGCGGCTCGATGATGTGACGACGTAAGGTACCAGGAGATCCGCGACCGGGGCGAGTCCCGGGCTCCGGGAGACCCGCGTCCGGTGCCGGCGGTCGGTCGCTGAGGCCGCCGCCGACGTGTACATTCCAGCAACGTCGTTTCCAACTGGACCCTCCGGGAGCTCTTCCCTTGAAGCGAATACTCGTCACCGGAGCCGGGGGCCAGATCGGCTCCTGGCTCGTTCCCGAACTGCGCCGCACCTACGGGAGTGCGGCCGTGCTGGCCACGGACATCCGAACGCTGTCGGCGGAGGCCGTCGCCGCCGGTCCGTTCCAGGTGGTGGACGCGACCAACCCGAAAGCGGTGGGACAGGCCGCGATGCGCCACCGCGCCGACACCATCTATCACCTGGCGGCGATCCTCTCGGCCATCGGGGAGCGGGACCCCCGCCTCGCGTGGCACGTGAACATGACCAGCCTGGAGGCCGTCCTCGAGGTAGCCCGCGACCAACGCTGCGCGGTGTTCACGCCCAGCTCGATCGGCGCGTTCGGCCCCGATACGCCGAAGAACCCGACCCCCCAGGACACCCTCATGCGCCCGAGCACGATCTACGGGATCACGAAGGTGGCGGGCGAGCTCCTGTGCGACTACTACCACCGCCGATACGGGGTCGACACGCGGGGAGTCCGCTTTCCGGGGCTGATCTCGTATGGCGCTCCTCCGGGTGGCGGAACCACCGACTGGGCCGTCGACATCTTCCGCGGCGCGGTCGGGGAGGCCCGCTACACCTGCTTCCTGAAGGCGGATGCGCAGCTCGACATGATGTACATGCCGGACGCCGTGCGTGCGGCCATCGGGGTCATGGAGGCGGACCCCGAGCGGCTCGTGCACCGCAACGCCTTCAACGTGACGGCCATGCAGCTCTCGCCCGAGCTGCTTGCCGCAGAGATCCGCAAGCACGTCCCGGGCTTCGAGATCGGCTACGACGTCGATCCGGTGAGGCAGGCCATCGCCGAGTCCTGGCCGGACAAGATGGACGATTCGGCGGCCCGCGCCGAGTGGGACTGGGCTCCGGAGTACGACATGCACGCCATGACCGAAGACATGCTCTCGCACCTGGGGCGAGGGCCGAATTCCCACTGACGAAGACACCCACGACGAGGTACGAGGACGATGCCACTGGACCGACTGAGCGGAGTGCTGGAGGCGCACGTACGGAGCCTGGAGGAGGCCGGTACGGCCAAGGGCGCCGAGAAGGTCGTGGTGGGTGTGAAGCCCGCCGAGGGGAAGCGGGGGCCCCGGTTCCTGCTCGAGGGAGAGGGTGACAAGGAGTTCATCCGACTGAACTCGAACTCCTACCTCGGCCTGGGCCTGCGTCCGGAGGTGATGGCCGCCGAAGAGCAGGCCACCGCCGCGTTCGGTGCCGGACCCGGGGCCGTGCGCTTCATCTCGGGAACCTACGAGGCCCATCTGGCGCTCGAGCGGAAGCTGGCGGCGTTCCATGCCCGCGAGGCGGCGATGGTCTTCTCTTCGGCCTACGCCACGGTCGTCTCGACCATCACGCCGCTCGTCACCGGCGAGACGGTGCTGATCTCCGACGAGCTCAACCACAACTGCATCATCAACGCGATGCGTCTCGCCCGGCCGGCGGGCAAGGAGGTCTATCCCCATCTCGACATGGCGGCGCTGGACCGGGCGCTCGAGGCGTGGAAGGGCAAGGCGAAGCGAGCGCTGGTCGTCACGGACGGCATCTTCTCCATGCGCGGCGACCACGCGCCTCTCGACCGGATCATGGAGGTCTGCACCCGCCACGACGACGCCTACGAGGAGAACGTGGTGTGCCTGGTGGACGACTCCCACGGCGTCGGCGCCTTCGGACGCACGGGCCGGGGCACGGAGGAGCACACCGGCGCGGCGCCGGCGGACGTGCTCGTGGGCACCCTCGGCAAGGCCTTCGGCGTCAACGGCGGCTACGTGGCGTCGAGCGCCGCGACGGTCCGGTTCCTGCGCGAGTCCGCGCAGATGTACATCTACTCGAACCCCATCACCGTGGGGGAGGCCGCCGCCGCGCTCCGGTCCGTCGAGATCGTCGACAGCCCCGAGGGGGTCGCGATGCTGGAGAAGCTCCGGGGGCTCACGCGACGCTTCGAGGAGGGTCTGGGCCGGATCGGCATCGAGACGATCCCGGGAGAGCATCCCGTGGTCCCGCTGATGATCCGCGACACCGCCAAGACGAGGGAGCTGGTCGCGTACCTGTACGAGCAGGGTGTGCTCGTCACCGGCCTGGCCTACCCGGTGGTGCCCCGCGGGGACGAGGAGATCCGCACCCAGATCAACGCCGACCACACGGCGGACGACATCGACCATGTGTTGGCGCTGCTGGAGCGTTACACGAGCTGACGCGCGAAGGGACCCGTGCGAAATGGGCTCGGACGGTGCACTTTGGAGTGCCCTCCCGGTCATCCTCCGTCGAGCAGCCCATGGAAACGCAAGAAAACGACGTTGTGACCATCCTCTTCATGTTGGCCCTCTTGACGTTCGCGGTCGTGCTCGTCGACGAGCGGTGGCTCCGCACGGCGATCGCGTTCGTACCGGCCATGCTCATCGTGCAGCGCGCGCTCGGGGCGGCGAGGTCGCGGAAGGGGGCCGAGTCGGATGGGTCGGCGTCGGACCGGAGAGAGGATGGGGATGTGCGTGGACACGTGGAGGAGCTCCTCAGGCACTTCCGCGAGTTCTACAGCACCTGCCACCTGATGGGGACGGGCCTCATGGCGCCGGACGACGCCGAGAGGCGCGCGAGCGACCTGGAGAAGGAGCTCAACCGCCTCCTTGCGCGCATCATGGACACCGCGAAGAAGGGAGCGGGCGTCCCGGGCGCATGAGCCGGAATGCGCTGTCGTCGGCGCACCGTCCTGCGCTCCGCTCCTTCGTACGGGTCGACCCGGCTCCGGTGCTTCCCCGGCTCAGCGCGCCGGGTCCGCCACGGGCCGCAGAGGGTGCGCCTCCGTGTTGAAGACCACCTGGTCGAAGTCGAGCGCGCCCGGGTCCGCGAGCAGGTAGGCATACTTCAGCGTCTCGGCCAGGAAGAACGAGGGCATCCAGTCTCCCTGCTCGCCCGTGCGGACGTCCATGATCCGGGTGAACCCGTCGTCCACGCGCGCCGCCTTCACGATCCGCTCGAACATGTCGCGGCCCATCTCCCGATACCGCTCGTCTCCGGTCAGAACGAACAAGTAGTAGGCGGATTCGATGGCCTCCGGACGGAGCACGTAGCCGGGGCTCAGGATCTCTCCGGTCTGGTAGTTGAAGAGCTCGGGCTCGATGCCGAATCGCGTCCACATCGAGTAGACCGAGGCCATCAGGCTCTCCGCCCGCGGCAGGTCGCCCCCGAGCGCCAGGACCGCCGGCAGGTAGGCCTGCAACGCTCCGAACGTCGTGCCTTTGCGTTCGCCCGTCCGCATGTCGACGGAGCCGTACCAGAGCCGACCGTCCGCATCGTGGTCCGGCAGGTACCGGTTGAGCGCGCTGTCGCTCGCCGTCCACATCTCGTGGTAGCGCTCGTCACCCAGTAGGAGCCAGGCCTTGAGGAGGTACTCGTAGTAGGAGTCGATCCCCCCGCCGACATGGCTCGTGGTGTCCAACCACGTGCCGGACTCCACGTCGATGGTCGAGCCGACGAGTCCGATGGGCGACCGGTGCGCGAAGAGCGTGTCATCGGCCGCGTTCGCGGCGTCCCCGTAGCGTGCGTCTCCGGTCAGACGGCTCAGGAGGCCGAACTCGAGTTGGAGCGTTCCGATCTCGGCGGGGTTGTTCCGTGGCTGCTCGGTCGCGCCCGTGGCCAGGTTCACACGCACGTACGGCATCCGGGTCGGAGAATCGAACGCCGGAAGGAGGCGGTCCCCCAGGTCCGTGGCGAGCGCGAGCCATCGTGCATCGCCGTCGATCTGGTAGGCGGAGAGGAGCCCGCCCAGCAGCCGGATGTTGATCTCGAACAGCTGAACGGGCATGTCGTGATCGAACGAGAGGTGGTCCAGGATGAGGGTCTTGGCCGAGTCCGCGGCCCCGGTGAGTCCCATGAGCACCATGGTGTCGTACGCGTCCACGGGGGTCATGAGGAGAGGGGTGCTGTACCAGTCGCGGAAGCTCCCGCTGACCGGACGCAGCTCGTCGTGGCCCCAGGCATGACGAACGTACCCTCGCCACGAATGAACGAACGCTTCCTTCACCTCGGCCGCGAAGGCGGTGTCGGTCGTGAGGCCCGCCACCGCGTGGACGGGGCGAGACGCCCCCGCCGAGGGGGTCCGCGGAGAATGGCCGCATCCGGCGAGGGAGGCGAGGAGGCCGACGACGACGAGGCGCTTCATGGGGTTCCTCATGGGAGAACGTGAATGGAGCGCCAAGATGTCGGCTACCACGCGGGGATCGCAATTCGAAGGCACACATCCCGTCCGGGCGACCCGATTGATCCGCCACCCCCCGCGCTCATACCTTTGTGGCTCGGGCCGCTTCGGCATCGCCGCCCGTCGTAGAGCCGCCGGGTGCCCGCGGCCGCACCCGACAACCCCCCTGGAGGATCCGTGTCCGGTCACAGCAAATGGTCGACGATCAAGCGCAAGAAGGGCGCGCTCGACGCCAAGCGAGGCCAGATCTTCACGAAGCTCATTCGAGAGATCACCGTTGCGGCCCGCCACGGTGGCGGCAATCCGGAGTTCAACCCCCGCCTGCGCCTGGCGGTCGATACCGCGAAGGCTCAGAACATGCCCTCGGACAACATCGAACGCGCCATCAAGAAGGGCACCGGCGAGCTCGAGGGCGTGAGCTACGAGGAGATCGCCTACGAGGGATACGGGCCGGGCGGCGTCGCGCTCTACATCGAGACGCTCACGGACAACGGGAACCGCACGGTCGCGGACGTACGCCACGCCCTCGGTAAGCACGGAGGAAGCCTGGGCACGAGCGGCTCGGTGGCGTGGCAGTTCGAGCGGAAGGGCCAGGTCGTCATCGACGCCGGGCGCTACACCGAGGAGGCGGTCTTCGAGGCGGCCATCGAGGCCGGCGCGGAGGACGTGGTGCGCGAGGGTGACGAGTTCATCATCACCTGTGAGTACACCGTCTTCAACGACGTCCAGGAAGGGATCAAGAAGGCGGGGATCGACCCGTCCTCGGCCGAGCTCACGTGGATTCCCTCGAACGAGGTCGCGGTCGCCGGCAAGGACGCGGAAAAGCTGCTCAAGCTCCTGGACGCGCTGGACGAGTTGGACGACGTCCAGCACGTGCACTCGAACGCCGACATCGACGAAGCGGTGCTCGCCGAGGCGATGTGAACGAGGGCGTGCTGGTCCTGGGAATCGATCCCGGGACCGCCGCCACCGGGTACGGTGTCGTCTCGCGCAGGAGCGACGGCCGTGTCTCGCTCGTGGAGTGCGGCGTGATCCGCACGTCGCCCGGGGAGCCCCTGGCGGACCGCATCCGGGAGATCTATACCGAGGTGGTCGACCTCCTGGAGCGCCACCGGCCCTTCGCCATGGCCGTGGAAGACGTGTTCCAGGGCAAGAACGTGAAGAGCGCCCTCACGCTCGGCCACGCCCGCGGAGCCATTCTGCTGGCCGGCGCCCTCCGCGACGTTCCGATCGCGGAGTACGCCCCCCGCGAGATCAAGAAGGCGGTGGTGGGAACCGGCGGCGCCACGAAGGATCAGGTCGGGTTCATGGTCAAGCAGCAGCTCCGGCTCAAGGAGGCTCCCACGCCCGCCGACGCCGCGGACGGAGTCGCCGCCGCGCTCTGTCACTGTCTGGCCGGGAGCTTCCCGCGTTGAGGCACCCGTCGTCTGCGGTGGCGGGAGGGCTCCTCTGGCGCTCGAGGGCCGGATGCGGCGAGGTTGTCACCTCGTACCAGGACCGGACTCCGCCCAGAGAGCAGAGGCACTCGTGATCTCCCGCCTGAACGGTACCCTTCTGAGCCGCGGCCCCGACTCGGTGGAGGTGGAGACGGAGGGCGGCGTGGTCTACGAGGTGGAGGTTCCCCTGACGGTGCTCCACCGCCTGCCACCCGTGGGAAGCGCGCTCCAGCTCCGCACGCTCCAGATCGTCACGGACAGCTCGGTCGCCCTGTACGGCTTCATCGAATCGCACGAGCGAGCCCTCTTTCGGCGGCTGCTGACCGCTTCCGGGGTGGGGGCGCGACTGGCCCTCGCCATGATGTCGGCGCTCACGGCGGAGCGACTCGCCAGGGCACTCGTGGAGAAGGATCTGGCCGCGCTCCAGCAGGTGAGCGGTGTCGGGAAGAAGAAGGCCGAGAAGATCGCGCTCGAGCTCGCCGACAAGGTGGCCGATCTGGCCATCGTGACGCCGCGCGCTCCCGGCGAGAGCGCACCCATGCTGCAGGGCGCGGTGCAGGCGCTGATCGCACTGGGCTATTCCTTCGCCGACGCCGACCAGGCCGTGCGGCAGGCACTCGAGGACGGCGTGGACGACAACACCGAAGCCGTGGTGCGCAAGGCGCTCTCGTACCGGTAGGGCCGCCGCGCCTCACGCGGGGCTCGCCTGCCCGCTCGGCGCCGCTCGCCGGGGGCACGCAGGGAACGATCGCTCAGAGGAGCGGACTCAGGAGGCGAAGCACGTCCTGCCCGAGTCGGTCTCGCCACGACCTCCCGGCCCACGCCTCCGGTGCGATCCGCCGAGCGTCGGAGAGATAGCGCTCCTGCATGCGCACGACCGGCGCCGCCGCTTCCCGCTCGTAGAGGAGGAGGTTCAGCTCGAAGTTCAGGTGGAACGAGCGTCGGTCGAAGTTGGCGGAGCCGATCATGGCCAGCGAGCCGTCCGCCGTGAACGTCTTGGCGTGCAGGAATCCGGTGTGGTGCTCGTGCACCTCGACCCCATGGGCGAGGAGGTCCCCGAGGTGGGAGCGGCTGGCGAGGTCGAGCACCCGGGAATCGCTCCGCCGCGGAATGACTACCTGGACGCACAGGCCGCGCAGCGCGGCGAGCTCGAGCGCGACCCGGGTGGGCTCGTCGGGGATGAAGTAGGGCGTGGTCACGACGACCCGCTCCCGGGCATGGCCGATCGCGGCGACGAGGAGGTCGTGGATCAGGTCGGCCCGGTCCGTCGGACCCGACGGCACCACCTGGAGCGTAACGTCACCCTGCACGCGGGTCTGGGGAAAGAGCCCGGTCTGGGGTAGCACCTCGCTGGCGTTGTGCTGCCAGTCCTCGTCGAAGACCACCTGCAGCTGGAGGACGGCGGGCCCGGTGACGCGCACGACCACCTCCCGCCAAGGTACCCGTCGTTTGGACGTGGGCTCCGAAGCCTCCATGAGGTTCATCGAGCCGGTGTACGCCACCTCTCCGTCGACGACCATGAGCTTTCGGTGATTGCGGAGATCGAGCGGTCGGAGCTTGCGAGCGAGGTACGGCAGCGACAGCACCTTGCGCACGTCGATGCCGCGAGCCCGGAGCCGCGGTGCCAGCTTTCGGTGGAAGCGCCGCGAGCCCACGGCGTCGGCCAGCACACGGCAGTCCACCCCCCGAGCCGCCGCCCGCTCGAGCGCCTCCGCCACGGCGAGGCCGGTCCCGTCGGGCTCGACGATGTAGTAGAGCAGGTGCACGTGGTGGGAGGCACCGTCGATGTCCTCGATCATCCGCCGGACGGTTCCGTCTCCACCGGACATGACCTCCGCCCCGTTGCCCCCCAGGACGGCGAACCCGCCCAGCCGCCTTATGAGCGCTCCGAGGGCGGCGTGCTCCGGCGGGAGCGAAGGCTCGGCGACGTGGGGCTCCTGGAAGCGGAGGCGCTCTGCGGTTCGGCTGACGTCGAGGATGGCACGGTGGAGTCGGGCTCGGCGGGTGGGCCGGTGCTCGGCGAAGAGGACGTACAGGAACGCTCCGAGCCAGGGAAGCGCGAAGACGAGCGCGAGCCAGCTCAGCGCGGAGGTGAGCCTGCGGCGATGCGCCACCACCGGGATCATCAGGATCCCGAGCACCCAGCCGCTGATGAGGTATTCCTCCACGAGTGGCACTCTCGCCCGACTCCTGTTCCGCTCTCGTCAGCCTCGCCGACCACCTTTGGCACCCCGCGCGAGACCCGGGGATCCCTTGTCCGGAGGGCCGAACGGGTCGAAGCTCCATGCACGATGCCGCGTTGTCCGTTTGGACGGGCCACGCCTCGCTTCTTCGGGGGACCGCATGCGTTGCTTCTTCTGCGACGGAGAGCTCGAGCCGTTCGAGCCGGGCGCCACGCCCCGGCGTCTCAGGCTGGCGTTCGATCCCGGTCTGGGTCGTCTCTGGCAGGTGTGCGAGCGCTGCGGACGCTGGAACCCCGTGCCGCTCGAGGACCGCTGGGAGACGCTGGAGGTCTGTGAGCGACTGGCCAGGGAGGAGGGCCGAGTCCTGCTCGAAGGCGAGCACCTCTCGCTCCTCGCCGTGGGCGACGCCCAGCTGGTGCGCGTGGGTGAGACGCTGAGGCTGGAGTTCAGCGACTGGCGCTACAGCCGCCGCCTGGATGAGCATCCGATTCGCCGCCCGGGGCTCATCGAGCGCCTGTTCTCGTCGCTTCCGGAGCGTTCGGCCGGCGGAGTGAGCTTCCACGGGGTCCCGCAGTTCCCCTCGACGGAGTGGATTCTGAGTCCCTTCCAGGAGCACGCCGATCTGCTGACCCGCCTCTTCGTGAGCATACCGCTCGCGGAGAGATGCCCCGCTTGCCGTGGGCCGCTGGCCCTCGACCCGTCTTCGTTCGGGGGACTCCGTCTGACGACGGAGCGAAGCGGCCCCGCGGTCGTGGCGACCTGTGCCCTCTGCGGCACCACGTCGTCCGTCGCGCTCGACGACGCGCGGGCCGCGCTGCGCATCGCGCTGGCGGTCGTGAGCCGCAAGAACCGGGAGCCCGACGAGATCACCGAAGCCGCCCGGTTGCTCGATCGGGCGGGAGGACCCGAGGCCTTCATGGACAGGCTCGCGCGCGCGGACCTCACCCTCGGCACCGTCGAGGTCCCCGAGCGCATCGCGCTCTCCATCGGCTTGGACGAAGAGGCCGAAGCGGAGGCGCTCGAGGCGGAGTGGAAGGAAGCCGAGGAGGTGGCCGCCATCATGGACGGAGAGCTCACGGAGGTGCCGGGCTTCGAGGAGTTTCGCCGGCGGGTGCTGAGGGAGGATCAGGTGTAGCACGGAGTGGGTCGGCGAGCGTGGCGGCACGGAGGGCGGACAGGCGTCGTGCGCCGGCAGGAGGCGGCCCCCGGGAAGGTCGCCTGGACCCACGGGGCGGGGAGCCAGAAGCGCCGGACCTTGGCACCCGGAGATCGCGTCGCAGATTTCATGCGTTGGGCTCATTCACCAAAGGCAGATCGTCTTGTCACGTCCACAGCACAGTCGGAAGGGGCCCAAGCGGCGTCGGCCTCGGGGCGGCCGAGAGGGAGTGCGGCCGGACGCTCCTGCTCGTCGGGCACGCCGGAGACCGTGGCTGGTCCTGCTCGCCGCTCTGCTCGTGATCCTGGGCGTGGCCGCGGTCCGCGAGGCACGGAGCTCGTGGCTGCAGTCCGTCGTCTTCAGCCGGATGGCGGACGGCATCGGGTTCGAGATCGACCGTGGGCCGAGCGACCGGATCGTGTTTCCGCACGGCGGGCCCTACGATCTGCGTCTCGGGTATGCTCGATTGCCCGCTCTGACGCAGCGGCTGGACACGGCGGGTTTCCAGGTTACCGACCAGGCTCGGGTCTCCCAGCCGTTTCTGAGAGCGACGCGACTGGGGGCCTACCCCGTCTACAGGGCCAAGACCTCCGCCGGCCTCGAGGTCGTCGATCGGAACGGACGCGCCGTCGTGAGGGAAGAATACCCGGCGCGCTCGTACGACAACTTCGAGTCCATTCCCGCCGTCGTCTGGAGGACCCTCTTGTTCATCGAGAGCCGAGACTTCCTGGACGAGACCGAACCGCGGCGCAATCCGGCGGTCGAATGGGACCGCTTCATGCTGAGCGTGGCGGAGTTGGGACTCCGGGGGGTCGGTCTCGATCGGAGCGTCGCGGGCGCGAGCACCCTGGCGACGCAGATCGAGAAGTTCCGGCACTCTCCCGACGGAATGACCGGCAAGCCCATGGAGAAGCTTCGCCAGATGTTCACGGCGTCGCTCAGGGCCTACCGCCAGGGTCCGCAGACCCTTCGCGCACGCCGCCAGATCGTCACCGATTACCTGAACTCGGTGCCCTTGGCCGCACAGGGCGGCTACGGCGAGGTGATCGGGACGGCGGAGGGGATGTGGGCCTGGTACGGGGAGAGCATCGCAGAGGTGAATCGACTCCTCGAGAGCGAGCCGTCGGACTCCGTGGGACGCGCCCGCAAGGCGCGGGTCTACCGGGAGGCGTTGAGCCTGCTGCTCGCGCACCGGCGGCCCAGCTACTACCTGGCCAATCGCGCCGGCCGGGCGGATCTGGCCGATCTCACGGATGCCTATCTCGGCTTGTTGGTCCGCGACCGTGTCATCCCGAGGTGGCTCGCGGACCAGGCGCGGGCGGCGCGCCCGTCCGTCAAGCCTCTGGACCGCGCGCCGGCGCGACCGGCTCCGGCGTTCGTGGAGCGGAAGGCTCAGAACCTGATGCGCTCACAGCTCCTCTCGGTCCTGGGACTGCCGGGCCTGTACGATATCGACCGCCTGGACCTGGTCGCCTACTCGGATCTGGACATGGGGTGGCACGAGGCGACGACCCGGTTGCTGCGCTCTCTGGCCGATCCCGCGTTCGTGCGGGCCAACGGCCTGTCGGAGCCGCGCCTGCTGGATCGGGGGGACCCGGCCAAGGTGCTCTACTCGGTCACGCTCCTGGAGCGAACCGCGGACGGAAACGCGATTCGCGTGGCGACCGACAACTACCCCGGACCGCTCAGCCTGTCGGGAGCGTCACGGCTCGAGCTCGGGTCGACGGCCAAGCTACGGACACTCGTCACCTATCTGGAGATCGTCGAGGAGCTCCATCGGTCTCTTTCGGGCTTGCCTCCGGACTCGCTCCGCGTTCGCTCCGTTTGGCCGTCGGACCACATCACGCGATGGGCGATCGACTACCTGGCCGATCACCCCCGCGCGGAGTTGCCCGAGATGCTGTCCGCCGCGATGCGGCGCTCCTACTCGGCTTCACCGGTCGAGCGCTTCGCCACCGGGGGAGGCATCCAGACGTTCTCGAACTTCGACGGCCGTTACGACAGGAGCGTGCTCGAGGTGCGGGAGGCGTTTCGCCAGTCCGTGAACCTCCCCTTCGTGCGTCTCATGCGGGACCTGGTCGCCTACGAAACGGCTCGAACCGGGGCAGCCCAGGCAATCCAGACCGGGAGCGACTCGCTTCGTCAAGAATACCTGACCCGGTTCGCGGATCGCGAGGGCACCCACTTCATGACGCGGTTCTACCGCAAGTACCAGGGCCGCACGGGTCCCGCCGTGTTCGACGCCCTGACGGAGGAGCGGCATCTGGGCAGCCGTCGGCTTGCCTGGGCGTTCCGAGCCGTGGCCCCGGACGCGGATCTCGAGCGGTTCGAGGAGTTCATCCGCCAGCGCACCCCGGACGAACGTCTCTCGGACGCCGCTCTGGCCGACCTCTACCGCCGCACGGATCCGGCGGGGCGCACTCTGTCGGACCTCGGCTTCCTTGCCCGCATCCATCCGCTCGAGCTGTGGGTGGCGTCAAGGGTCCTGCACCATCCCGGCGCCACGCTCCCCGAGGTGCTCGACGCCGGCCGCGAGGCGCGCATCGAGGTCTACGGGTGGCTCTTTCGCACGCGCCGGCGCGACGCTCAGGACGAGCGGATCCGCACGATGCTGGAGATCGAGGCGTTTCAGGGGATCCTGCGGCGGTGGCAGCGCGTGGGATACCCGTTTCCGAACATCGTTCCCTCGATCGGCACCGCCATCGGCAGCTCCGGCGACCGGCCGCTCGCTCTGGCCGAGCTGGTCGGGGTCATCATGAACGGCGGCCTCCGGTACCCGACGGTCCGGCTTCACGAGCTCAGGTTCGCCCAGGGGACTCCCTTCGAGACACGCTTCGTCAAGCGCCGAGCCCTCCCCGAACGGGTGCTCTCGAGGGAGGTCGCGGCCGAGGTACGTGACGCCATGATCGACGTGGTGCAGAACGGATCCGGAAGGAGAGCCATGGGCGCGTTCGTGTCCACCGACGGGGAGCGTCTGACCATCGGTGGGAAGACGGGCACAGGGGACAATCGCTACCGGGTGTACGCGCCCGGCGGCGGTCTGCTCGCGTCGCGCGTCATGAACCGGACCGCGACCTTCGTGTTCTTCGCCGGGGACCGTTACTTCGGCGTGGTCGTGGCGTATGTGCCCGGTGCCGACGCGGAGGGCTTCGATTTCACGAGCACGCTGCCCACCCAGGTGCTCCGCATTCTGGGGCCACGCCTGAGGGGGATCGCCGGCCCCGCCGAGGAGGAGCCAAGAGGATGAAGCGTTCCGTTGCGGTGCTCGGACTCACGACGCTCCTGACCCTGGCGGCGTGCGCGACCATGGCGGGTCCCCGAACCTTCCGCTTCACCAGCAACCGGAAGGTCCCCGAGGCTCGGGCGTGCGCCCTTCTGGTGCTCCGCCGCCACGGCTTTCGCCTGGTGCCGGACTCGACCCGGCCCGATTCCGCCGCCGCGACCCGGCCCGATTCCGCCGCCGCGGTCCGGCCCGATTCGACCGCCGTCGTCCGGCCCGATTCCGCCGCCGTGGTCCGTCGCGACACGGCCGCTGTTGTCCGGCCCGATACCACCTTCGTCCTGATCCGGCGACCGGAGCTCTCCGAGGAAGAGCCACGTGCCTGGGCCAGAGCCGAGGTGACGGTGGGGACGAGCTCGGACGGCGAGACGGTCGTCACCTCGGTCCTCGGATCGTCGCGTCACGAACGGGGTCCTTTCGCGGCTCCGTCGGCGGAGCTCGAGGACATCGGCAGCGAGATCACCGCGCGCTGCATGTGGTAGACGGCGGACCCGGGGTACGCGACCTTCGTTCTCGACATCCCGGCTCGCCCTCGCCAAGATGAGGAGCCTGTCGGCCGTCGCAGGGGGGCGCGCCGGGCCTCTCCGCACCTGTTCCGCGAGCCATGACCGAACGCACCGAGATCACCACGCCCGAGTCGCTCTCCGAGGACCAGCAGGTCGAGCCGTCGCTCAGGCCCCAGCGTCTGGCGGAGTTCATCGGCCAGGCCAAGGTGCGCGAGGCGTTGTCGATCTCGATCCAGGCGGCCCGCCAGCGGAAGGAGCCGCTCGACCACATCCTCTTCCACGGTCCTCCGGGGCTCGGGAAGACGACGCTCGCGCAGCTCCTCGCGCGCGAGATGGGGGTCAACATCAAGGCCACGTCGGGACCGGTGCTCGAGAAGCCCGCCGACCTGGTGGGGATCCTCACCAACCAGCGGGAGGGGGACATCCTCTTCATCGACGAGATCCACCGCCTGCGGCCCATCATCGAGGAGTTCCTCTACCCGGCCATGGAGGACTGGCAGGTCGAGATCCGTCTGTCCGAGGGGCCCAAGGCCCAGACGATGACGATGAAGATCGAGCGCTTCACCCTGGTCGGAGCCACGACTCGCTTCGGCCTCCTGACCGCGCCGATGCGGGCACGCTTCGGAATCGTGCAGCGCCTCAACTTCTATCCCGCCGAAGAGCTGGCGACGATCGTGCGGCGCAGCGCCGAGATCCTCGGCGTCGAAGCCTCCGACGAAGGCGCGACGGAGATCGCCCGGCGCTCGCGCGGCACGCCGCGGGTGGCCAACCGTCTGCTGCGCCGGGTCCGGGACTTCGCCCAGGTGAGGGCGGACGGCGTGATCGACAGGAGCGTCGCCGGGGACGCCCTGGCGATGCTCGACGTGGACGAATACGGCCTCGACGAGATGGACGCGCGGGTACTGAAGACGATCATCGAGAAGTTCGAGGGCGGCCCGGTCGGGCTGAACTCGCTCGCGGTGGCGATGGGCGAGGACGCCACGACGCTCGAGGAGGTCTACGAGCCTTTCCTGATCATGGAGGGCTTCCTCATGCGCACGCCCCAGGGCCGCGTCGCGACGGCACGCGCCTTCAAGCGCTTCGGATTCACGCTTCCCGACGAGCGTCGGGCGGGCGGCCAGGGGACCCTGTTCGAGGGTTGAGACGCTCCGTGCCGCGAGGACGGACCCAGCACTGGATGGCCTCATGAATCGGACTCGAGTTCTCATCGTCGCGTTGGCTCTTCTGCTCCTGGCCGCCGGGTCGGCCGGCGCGCAGGCGACCCAGACACGCGCGGGCGACACCGCCGCGGCCGTCGACGCCTCGGCGTCGCTGCAGGTCAGGCCCGACAGCGCCGCCGTCGTCCTTCGCGGGGACACGCTCTTCATGGTGTTCGGGCGCCTCGGGCCGTTCTCGGCCGCGGAGCGGGCGTCGGCCATCACGTCCAGGATTCGGGCGCTGCGCGTCGACGGGGCGGAGCCGGACTCCGTCCGTGTGGTGGACGATGGAGGGCACTCGGAGGTGTGGGTCGGCTCGGTCACCGTGCTGACCGTGACGGCTGCGGACACCGCGGCGAGGGAATCGACGCGAGCGGCGACGGCCAACCTGATGGCCGAGGGCGTACGGAAGGGTCTGTCGACATCGTTCCTGACCCGCGGCGTACGTGAGATCCTCTGGGGACTGCTCTGGACCCTGATCTCCACAGCCGTCCTCTACGGACTCCTCCGGCTGATGAGCCACTGGTACCCGCGGCTCTACAGGCGCATCCGGTCCGTGCAGGAGGACAAGCTCCCGGTTCTGAAGTTCCAGAATCTGGTCCTGCTCACCGGTGAGCGCATCGAAGCGACGATTCTGCTGGCGGCGCGTGCTTCGCGCCTGATCTTCACGGCGCTGCTGATCTTCCTGTACCTCCCGATCGTCTTCAGCTTCTTCCCGCCGACCCGTGTCGTCGCGCAGCGCATCGTCGCGCTCACGCTCGAGCCGGCGCGTTCGGCGTGGTGGGGGGTCATCGGGTATCTGCCCAACCTCTTCTACATCGCCGTCATCTCCCTCCTCGTCTACTACGGACTCAGGCTCGTGAGGATGGTCTTCTCGGCGATCGGAAGCGGAACGATCCGGATTCCGGGCTTCTATCCCGACTGGGCCGATCCGACGTTCAAGCTCGTCCGCGTGCTCGTGCTCGCGTTCGCGGTGATCCTCGTCTGGCCATTCCTCCCCAACAGCAACTCCCTGGCCTTCAAGGGCGTGGCCGGGTTCCTCGGCCTGTTGCTGACGTTCGGCTCGGCCGGAGCCGTCTCCAACGTCGTGGGCGGGGTGGTCATGATCTACATGCGTCCGTTCCAGATCGGGGACCGCGTCAAGATCGCGGACACCGTCGGTGACGTGATGCAGCGCGGCATGCTGGTCACGCGGCTACGCACGCCGAAGAACGTCGAGATCACGATCCCGAACTCGATGGTGCTCGGGAACTTCATCGTCAACTACAGCGCGACCGCCCGGGCCGGGGGCGTGATCCTGCATACGACGGTGACGATCGGTTACGACACACCCTGGCCGCGGGTGCACGAGGCGCTGAAGGAAGCCGCTCGGCGCACGCCCGGCGTTCTGCGGCCTCCGGAGCCCTTCGTCCTGCAGACCGCTCTCGGGGACTACGCGGTGAGCTACGAGCTGAACGCTCACACCGAGGAGCCGCAGCACATCCCGAAGACCTACTCGGATCTCCACCAGAACATCCAGGAGGTCTTCGCGGAGTCGGGCATGGAGATCCTGTCGCCGCTTTACCACGCCGTGCGGGACGGAAACCCCACCACGATTCCCGATCTCGAGCGTAGCGCGGGGTCCTCCTCCCAAGCCGAGGAGACGAGTCGGTCGTGAGCTCTCCCCTGCCGGTGGGTCGGCCGGCGGTCGAATGGGGCCACGGGAAGAGAGTCGAAGCGACATGAGTCCGCACGCCGGCCACCGCGTCTCCGATTTCGACTACGAGCTTCCTCCCGGCCGCGTCGCTCGCTATCCGGCGGACCGCCGGGACGAGAGCCGCCTCCTGGTCGTACCTCCGGAGGACGCGCCGTTCCGCCACCTCCGCTTCCGCGACGTCGTCGATCTCTTCCGGGCCGGCGACCTTCTGGTGGTGAACGAGAGCAAGGTGTTACCGGCCCGTCTTCTCGGACGCAAGCCGACGGGCGCACCCTCGGAGATCCTGCTCATGAGACCGGCGCCGAACGCGGCCGACGATCACCTGTGGGAAGCGCTCGTTCGGCCGGGCTCGAAGCTCAAGCCCGGCCGCACCGTGCTCGTGGCCGACGACCTCACCGTGGAGATCCTCGACTCCGTAGCCGGTGGGGGACGGCTCGTCCGACTCGTCACGGACCTCCCGGTGGAGGTCGCGCTCGACCGGCACGGGCACATGCCGCTTCCTCCCTACATCGACCGCGAGGACGAAGCCCTCGACCGGGAGCGCTACCAGACCATCTACGCGCGCACGCCCGGCTCGGTCGCGGCGCCCACCGCCGGCCTGCATTTCACCGACGAGGTGCTGAAGGCCCTGGAAGACAAGGAGGTGCGCCGCGCCGCCGTCACGCTGCATGTCGGGATCGGCACGTTTCGCCCCGTCGACGTCGACGACCCCGCCGAGCACGAGATGCATCGCGAATGGTACGAGGTGCCGCCCGCGGCCGCCGCGGCCGTCGACGAGGCCCGCGCGGTCGGTGGGAGGGTATGGGCCGTCGGGACCACGGCGGTGCGCACGCTCGAATCGGTCGCGGACGAGTCCGGCCACATCGCGGCCGGCTCCGGAGAGACGGACCTCTTCATCCGTCCCGGCTACCGCTTCCGGGCGGTCGACTGCCTGCTCACGAATTTCCACCTTCCGCGCTCCACCCTGCTCATGCTGGTGTCCGCTTTCGCGGGCCACGCCCGCACGATGGAGGCGTACCGGGAAGCCATCGCCGGCGACTACCGCTTCTACTCGTACGGGGACGCGATGGCCATCGTCGGGACGGAGTGAGGCCGGGCCTGGCCTTCACGGGCCGCGGATGCCTCCGGCTCCCGACCGGGGGAGCCCTGTTTCTCGGACCCCCTCATTCCGCCGACAGCGCCCTGGCGGGATCCACGCTCGTGGCCCGCCGGGCGGGGACCCACCCCGCGACCAACCCCACCACGACGAAGATCCCCACCACCGCCGCATAGACCAGCGGATCTCCCGGCTGCACACGGAAGAGGAGCGCGCGCAGCCATCGGCCCGACGCCCACGCGCCCACCAGACCGAGCCCCACGCCGGAGGCGACCAGCCATCCGGCGCGGAGCAGGACCAGTCTGCGGACCGCCAGCCGGTCCGCGCCGAGCGCCATGCGGATCCCGAACTCGCGGGTCCGGCCCGCCACGCTCCAGGCCAGCATGCCGTACGTCCCCACCAGGGAGAGCAGGAGCGCCAGGGCGGCGAACGCCCCCATCAGGACCGTGGCGAAGCGTCCCTGCGCCCGAGCCGAGGCCACCACGTCGGTGAAGGAGGTGGGACGATACAGGACCAGCTGGGGGTCCATGTCCGCGAGGATTCGGCGGATGTCTTCGCGGGCGGCCCGCAGATCGCCGTCGGCCCTGACCACCTGCGTAAGCGTCCAGTTGCGGTCGTCGGCGAACTGCGCGTGCGGGATGTAGAGCATCCTGGACACGTCACCTTCCGCGTCGTAGGCGACGTCGTCCACGACCCCGACCACACGGCGGAAGTCACCCCCCACACGCACCCGCTGGCCGAGCGGGTCGGCGTCCCCGAACACTTCCTTCGCGAACTTCCGGCTCACCCAGAGCACGTTCTCACCTTCGAGGTCCACCTCCCGCGGCCTCTTGCCGCGGACGAGGGAGATGTCCAGCACGTCGAAGTAGTCGCCCGCGACCACGCGGATGTCGGTGTTGTGCCACCCGGTATCGCCCTCGTAGCCGTCGGGGTTGTCCGGATCCCAGTACGCGCTCCAGATGTTGTAGCGGCCACGCAGGGGGAGCCACGACACGGCCCCGGCCGCGCGTACCTCGGCCAGGCTCGTCACGCGCTCCTCGAAGCGACGGTGGAATGCCTGGCGACTCCGACCGTCGGGGTAGCGCGCGGTCGGGAGGTTCACCTCGAAGGTGAGCACACCGTGGGGATCGACGCCCAGGGGGACCTCCCGGAGCGCGGCGAAGCTGCGCCCGAGCAGCGTGGCGGCGGCCAACAGAACCAGCGCGGCGCCGACCTGAACGACCACCAAGCCGTCTCTGACGTACCGGGTTCGCCGGCCGACGGTGGCGGAGCGGCCCTCGGAGCGTATCGCCTCCACCGGGGGCGTCCCCGAGATGCGCAGCGCGGGGGCCAGGCCCGAGAGAACGAGCGCCACCAGCGTCGCCAGGAGCGCGAAGAGGAAGGCGCCCGATCCGACGTGCGGTCGCGCCACGGCCGGAAGGGCGTCGGGAGCCAGGGCCATCAACCCCCGGACGCCGGCCCATCCGAGCACGAGCCCCAGAGCGCCGCCGAGGCTCGCGAGGATCGCGGTCTCGAGCAGGAGATCCGCGGCCATGCGCCCACGTCCCGAGCCGAGCGCCGCTCGCACCGCCAGGTCGTGATCTCGAGCGAGACCCCGGGCGAAGAGGAGATTGGCGAGGTTGAGGCAGGCGGTCAGGAGCACGAGCCCCGCGGCGGCGGCAAGGATGAGAAGCATGGTACGACGTGTCGAGCCGACGAGGTCGTCGTGCAGCGGCACGATGCGGAGCTTCTGTCGGGTGCCGGCGTCCGGATGCGCCTCGGCCAGGCGCTCGAAGTCCGCGTCGAGGCGGGCCCGAGCGCCGCTCAGTGAGAGACCCGGACGGAGGCGGCCGACGCCCGAAAGGAAGAAGTTCCCCCAGTTGTTGCGGCCGCCCGGCCGCAGGTCCTGCGGTGTCCAGACGTCCGCGCGCGGTCCGAAGGGGTCGACGAATCGTCGGGGCATCACGCCCACGATCTCGTAGGAGACGTCGTCCAGGAGGATCGTGTGGCCGATCACGTCCCGGCGACCTCCGAAGAGGCTCTGCCAGAGCGCGTGGCTGAGGATCGCCACGGGCACGAGCGGCCTGCCCCGGTCGCTCGCGTCGGCCGCCTCCCCCGGAACGACGCTCTCCTCTTCCCGGAAGGTGCGGCCGATCTCGGGGGCGATGCCCAACGTCTCGAAGTATCCGGCCGTGACCGGAACGGTGACGACACGGTCGGTGTGGTCGCCGTTCGTCAGGTCGGCGCCGGTCTCCCGATAGGTGTAGAGAGCCGCGGCTCGCTCGAAGACGTCGTCCCACGTGCGATAGGCGGCGACGACGGGCGCGCGTAGATAGTTGATGTCGCTCCGATCCGCCTTTTCCGTGGAGTAGATCCGTACGAGCCGCTGCGGAGCCCGGTAGGGGAGGGGACGAAGGAGGACCGCGTCCAGCACCGAGAAGATGGCGGCATTCGCGCCGACGCCGAGCGCCAGCGTGAGCACGACCACCGCGACGAAGCCGGGGGCGCGCACCAGCCGCCGAGCCGCGCGCCGCGCTTCCGTCCACCAATTCGCCGGAGAGGCCCACCAGGGCCCGGATCCTGCGCGGGCGCCGGCGGCACGGTCTCGATGCGCGGCGGCGATCCGCCTCCCGGCCGTTACGGGATCTCCGAAGCGGTCGGCCAGCTGGGCGGGGGAGACGCCGCGATCGAGACCGTCCTCGAAGTGGGCGCGCAGATCGGCCTCCACCTCGACGCGGGCCGGGAGCTCGAGACCCGAAGCCTCGAGGACCTCGCGGACGAGCGCCTCGAGCTCCGGAGGAAGACCCCGGTCGTCCCGTGGCGGGGTCCCGCCGTCGCGAGGGCCGCTCACGGGAGCGCCTTCTCGGGGTCGGGGCCCGAGAGACCCAGACGCTCGAGGGCGGTGACCAGCCGCTGCCACTGGGCGCGCTGCTCGTCGAGCCGGCGACGGCCTGCGGACGTGAGTCGATAGTACTTGCGACGGCGGCCGCTGGGAGCGGTCCGCCAGACCGGCTCGATCTGCCCCTGCGCTTCGAGGTTGTAGAGGAGGGGATAGACCGTGGACTGCCCCATCGTCAGGATTCCCCCCGTGTCGGCTTCCAGCGCCTCCACCAGCTCGTACCCGTACATCTCGCGGCGTGCCAGCAGCGTGAGGACGGCCAAAGGGGCGGCACCCCGCATCCATTCCCGTTCCAGCGTCATCGTCCGGACTCCATCGCCGAGGTCGTCGAAGGCGTCTCTGATACTATGTATGACATAGTATGTCGCACCTGATTCCGATGCAACGGGTTGGACGACGCGGAACGACCATTGGTTGGAACCTGCCACACAGGGCCGGGGAACGCGGTGGCGGAGTACGCCCCCCGTCGACGACCTGCTACATTCTCCCCGCCATGTTCGACTATCGCCTCGAAGCCACGAACGGCGCGGCCCGCGCCGGAACGTTCTCCACGCCCCATGGGGACGTTCCGACCCCCACGTTCATGCCGGTGGGCACACAGGGCACGGTGAAGGGCCTGATTCCCGAAGAGGTGGAAGCGCTCGGAGCCCGGATGGTGCTCGCCAACACCTACCACCTGTACCTGCGCCCGGGACACGAGCTGGTGCGGGAGCTGGGTGGATTGCACGCGTTCATGCGGTGGGACGGACCGATCCTCACGGATTCGGGCGGCTACCAGGTCTTCTCGCTGGCGGGCATCCGCCAGGTGAGGGACGACGGCGTGGTCTTCAAGAGCCACCTCGACGGATCGTCCCACACCTTCACGCCCGAGTCGGTGATCGACGTAGAGCGTGCGCTGGGTGCCGACGTGATCATGGCGTTCGACGAGTGCCCTCCGGGGGGCGCGGATCGCGCCCACGCCCTCGAGGCCAACGAGCGCACGCTGCGGTGGCTGCGGCGCTGCCGCGACCGGTTCCAGGCCCTGGAGACCGAGGGTGGCCACCCCGCCCAGGCGCTCCTGCCGGTGTTGCAGGGCAACGTCTTCGACGACCTGCGCCGCGACCATGCGCGCGCGGTCGGGGACATGGACGACTGGCCGGGGTACGGGATCGGAGGGCTCAGCGTGGGCGAGGCCAAGGACGACATGTGGCGGATCCTGGAGCTCCTCGACGGTGAGCTTCCGTCCGACCGGCCGCGCTACCTCATGGGCGTGGGCTATCCGGATGATCTGCTGGAGGCCATCGCTCGCGGGTGCGACCTTTTCGATTGCGTGGCGCCTACGCGCAACGCGCGCCACGGCACCGCCTGGACGAGCGAAGAGGGCCAGGTGAACTTGAAGGTGGCCCGGTTCCGCGATGACACGCGGCCGATCGATCCAGGCTGCGATTGTCATGCGTGCGCTCGCTACGATCGCGCGTACATTCGTCATCTCGTGGTAGCCGGAGAATGGCTCGCCGTACGCCTCGTGTCGATCCACAACCTGCGCTTCCTGGTGAGGCTCGCCGAGGAGGCGCGCAGGCGCATCGGCGAAGGGACGTTCGAACGATGGCGGACCGATTGGCTGGAACGGTACCGAAGTGCGGGGTAGGACCCCCCGCCCCCGGAAACGAGTGCGGTGACGCACCCGAGTGCCGTCATGAGGCGCTCGAGCGCATCTCCGTCCCAAGTGACGTGAAACGAGGGAGAACCCAGGTGACGACGCCCGCATTGGCGCTCTTGATGGCCCCCAGCCAGGGGGGAGGCACGGGGATGGTGTTTCTGGTGGAGATGCTGGTCATCTTCGCCATCTTCTACTTCCTGCTCATTCGGCCCCAGAGCAAGGAGCGGCAGCGCCACCAGAAGATGCTCGAGGCCATCCAGAAGGGTGACGAGATCGTCACGAACGGTGGCATCATCGGACGCGTGGTGCACGTCGAGGAGAACCGCCTCACGGTGCGCACCGGAGAGAATACGCGCGTCACCGTGGAGCGCGGGCGCGTCGCTCAGGTGCTCGAGGGGAAGGGCGCCAAGGAAGAGGAGTAGCCGTTGGTCCGCGAGATCGTGCTCATGGGAGATCCGGTGCTGCGGACACCGGGCGAGGAAGTGGAGGTCTTCGACGAGGAGCTCCAGGACCTCGTGCGCGACATGTTCGAGACGATGTACCACGCCGAGGGCGTCGGCCTCGCCGCGCCGCAGATCGGCCTCTCGAAGCGCGTGCTCGTCGTGGACCTGCGCAAGGAAGAGCAGCCGGAAGCCCGCGTGGCGCTGGTCAACCCGCGGCTGGTGTGGTCTTCGCCGGAGACCGAGAAGGAATACGAGGGTTGCCTGAGCATCCCCGGTCTCGAGGAGCTCGTGGAGCGACCCTCGTCCGTGCGGATCGAAGGCAGGGACCCGAAGGGCAACGAGGTCGTGGTCGAGGCCGACGAGTACTTCGCCCGGGCGCTCCAGCATGAGATCGACCATCTCGACGGCGTGCTCTTCCTCGACCGGGTGAGCGCCCTGAAGCGACGTATGCTTCTCAAGAAGTGGAAGAAGTTGCAGGCAGAAGCGGCGACCTCGTGAAGATCCTGTTCTGGGGGACGCCGGAGTTCGCGATACCCTCCCTGCGCGTCCTCGACGACGAAGGGTGCGAGATCGTGGGCGTGGTGACCCGACCCGACCGCCCCGCAGGCCGGGGCCGGCGGCTGACGCCCTCGCCCGTGAAGCAGGTCGCGCTCGATCTCGGCCTCCCCGTCCTGACGCCGGAGCGGCCCCGCGGCGACGACTTCCTCGCCGAGATCTCGGCGCTCGCGCCCGACATCTCGGTCGTCGTGGCGTACGGCCACATCCTGCGCCCGGAGGTGTTGGCGCTCCCACCACGCGGCTCGATCAACGTACACGCCTCGCTCCTTCCGGAGCTTCGCGGGGCGGCGCCCATCAACTGGGCGATCGCGCGCGGATGCGGGATGACGGGCGTCACGGTCATGCGCATGGTCGAGGCCATGGACGCCGGACCGATCCTGCACCGGGTCGAGGAGCCCATCCTGCCGAACGAGACGGCTTCGGAGCTCTCGGTGCGGTTGTCCGAGCTGGGGGCCGAAGCGCTCCTCGAGACCTTCGCGCTCCTCGACGCGGGAGCGATCGAGGAGGTCGAGCAGGATCACGAACGAGCGACGTTCGCGCCCAAGGTCGACCGGGCGACGGCAAGGGTCGATTGGAACCGAGCGGCCACGGAGCTGGCCTGGCACGTTCGTGGGATGGACGCGGTCCCCGGGGCGTGGAGCGAGCTGGACGGGGCGCCCGTCAAGCTCTTCCGTCCCGAGGTGGTGCTGTTGGCGGCGAGCGGGGCCACCGGGAACGGCGAGGCGCCGAAGTCCACCGGACCGCGGGCGATTCCTCCCGGTACGGTCCTGGCCGCGGATCCGGACGTCGGCCTGATCGTGGCCACGGGTGACGGCGCGCTCCGCTTCGAGGAGGTCCAGCCGCCGGGGAAGCGGCGCATGCGGGCCCTGGACTGGATCCACGGAAGGGGGGTCCAGGAAGGTCAGCGGTTCGCGTGAGCCCCCTCGGGCAGGTCGGCCAAGCCCGGGCCCCGCTGCCTCGCCTGCATGTGGTCACCGACGACGAGGTCCTGGCGCGCGCGGACTTCCCGAGGACGGCCTCGCACGTGCTCGAGGCCGGTGGAGCCCGGATCGCGCTCCACGTTCGGGGGCCGGCCACGCACGGTGCCCGCCTCCACGCTTTGGCCGCGGAGCTCAGGGCCTCGGCCGACGCCGTCGGAGCCCTGCTGCTCGTCAACGATCGCGTGGACGTGGCGTTGACCGTCGGAGCGCACGGCGTCCACCTCGGCCGGCGCTCGCTTCCCGTGACCGACGTGCGCAGAATCCTTCCTCCCTCGGCCTTCATCGGCGTCTCGACCCACGACGACCGGGAGGTGGAAGCCGCGGTCCGTGACGGCGCGGATTTCGCGTTCGTGGGTACGCTGTACGAGACGCCGTCGCACCCCGGACGAGAGGGACGCGGGGTGGAAGCCCTGGCTGCGGCGTCGGGAGTGGCGCCCGGCCTTCCCGTGCTGGCCATCGGCGGTCTGACGGTGGAGCGGACGCCGGCCGTCCTGGAGGCGGGCGCGCACGGGATCGCCGTGATCCGGGGAATCTGGAACGAGCGGGATCCGCGAGCGGCCGTGAGACGATACCTTGAGGTGCTGGAATCGGCCCGCGGAGCGGCCGAAGGTACCCGAGCGAGCGTGTGATGAGCGAAGCAGGGACCATTCAGGTCCGATTGAACGGGAAGGAGCGCGACGTGGCGGCCGGGCAGACCGTGCGCGCCCTGCTCGAGTCACTCGAGCTCCGTCCGTCGCTGGTCGTGGTGGAGCTGAACAGGGAGATCCTCGCACGGGACAGCTACGACGACGTCCCGGTGCAGGAAGGAGACACCATCGAGCTCGTCCATTTCGTGGGCGGGGGATGACGGGATATGAGTGAGACGGCAGCAACGCTGGAAAGCGCGCAGGCGCTGGATGAGCCGCTGACGATCGGCGGACGCGAGTTCCGCTCGCGACTGATCGTCGGAACGGGCAAGTACGCGAACAACCGGATCATGGTGGACGCGATCCGTGCCAGCGGCACCGAGATGGTGACGGTGGCCGTGCGGCGCGTGGACCTGGATCGCACCAAAGAGGAGGGGATCCTCCATCACCTCGATCCCCAGGAGTTCTTCCTGCTGGCCAACACCGCGGGCTGCTACACCGCCGAGGACGCGATCCGCTATGCGCGCCTGGCGAGGGCCGCCGGCTTCAACGACTGGGTCAAGCTCGAGGTCATCGGCGACCAGGACACGCTCGTCCCGGACGTCCTGGCGACCTTGGAGGCGGCCAGGACCCTCGTCGACGAGGGCTTCAAGGTCATGGCCTACACGAGCGACGACATCGTGACCGCGCTCCGGCTCGAGGATGCGGGATGCGTGGCCGTGATGCCGCTCGCGAGCCCTATCGGCAGCGGGCTCGGCGTGGTGAACCCCTATTTCATCCGCGAGATCAAGCGCCGCCTCGAGGTGCCGGTGATCGTGGATGCGGGTGTCGGCACGGCCTCGGACGCGTGCGTCGCGATGGAGCAGGGCGTCGACGGCGTGCTCATGAACACGGCGCTGGCCGCCGCGGACGATCCCGTGCGGATGGCCCATGCGATGAGGCACGCCCTGGTGGCCGGGCGGCTCGCCTATCTGGCCGGCCGCATGCCCGCACGGGAGATCGCCGTGCCGTCCTCTCCCACCTCGGGGATGCTGGACTGAGGAGTCCACCCGGAGGGGGCCGGCCGCTCCCATCCCGGCAGGCGGTGCTCGGCGTGCTGGCGGACGTACGGCGGGGACTCCGCCTCGACGTCGCGTTCGCTCGGGTCGCGGACAGGCTGGAGTCCCGCGACCGGGCCTTCGCGCACGAGCTGCTGTTCGGCCTCGTTCGCCTGAGGGGACGGCTGGACCACCTGCTCGAGCGGCGCGTGCACCGTGGGATCGCCTCGCTCGATCCGGTCGTTCTCGACCTGCTGCGGGTGGGCGCCTACCAGCTCTTGTACATGGAGAGCGTGCCCGCGTACGCGGCGGTGTCCGAGTCGGTGTCGTCCGCCCGCGACGAGGCGGGTGGCGGCGCCGCCGGACTCGTGAACGCGGTGCTCCGGAGCATGGCGCGTGACGGCGACGGGCTCGACCTCTTCCCGGATTTCGACGCCGATCCGGAAGGATTCCTGTCCACCTGGGGCTCGCATCCACGATGGCTGGTGGCGCGGTGGCTGGCCCACTGGCCGGCGGAGGCCGTTCGTTGCCTGGTGGAAGCCGACAACCGGCCTCCTCGACTGAGTCTGGTGCCGCTGGAGCACGATCCCGCCGAGGCGACCGTGCGGCTGGGCGACGCGGGCATCGCCGCCGAGCCGGCGGGTCGCGGAAGCCGGGCCGTGTGGCTGGCCCCCGGGACCGATCCATCCGCGGCGCTGAGCGTGCTGCCCAGCATCATCCAGGACCCGGGAGCGAATCTGGTGGCGCGCTACGCTGCGCCCGAGGAAGGCATGAAGGTTGCAGACCTGTGCGCCGCGCCGGGAGGAAAGACGCTCGCCCTGCCCGGGCCACTCCTCTATACTGTCGCCGCCGACCGCTCGGAGGCTCGCCTGCGAATGGTGAGGGAGAACGCGCGTCGCACGGGCCGGCGTCCGGGCCTGGTGGTTGCGGACGGCCGCCGTCCGCCCGTTCGTGAGGTCGACATGGTGTTGCTCGACGTGCCGTGTACGGGCACGGGTACGCTCGGGCGGCACCCGGACGGGCGGTGGCGCATCCGACCTGGGTCCGTTCAGGAGATGGCGACGCTACAGGGCGAGCTTCTGGAGGCCGTGGCGGACCGCGTTCATCCGGGGGGGCTTCTGGTGTATTCCACGTGCTCGCTGGAGCCCGAGGAGAATGCAGCGCAGGTGGAGGCGTTTCTGGTGCGACACCCGGAGTTCTCGATGGCTGCGACGGACACCGTTCCGTCGGAGCTGCTGGACGCGCACGGGCGGCTCTCGGTTCTTCCGCAAGAAACCGGGTTCGACGGGGCCTTCGCGGCCCGAATGAGGAGGCGGTGATGAGGCTGGGAGGATCCCTCAGCCGGCACAGGCGCAGGAGGACGCGCACGGGCGGAGAGCACGAGGGGGGCGACCCGGGTAGGACGCCGCCACCCCGGGGCTCGCTCGAGGACCGCGCCATGCTCGCGCTCAAGGCCGTGACGTTGGCGCTGGTCGGGTGGGGTGCCGGGTATCTGGTCGCGACGCGCGTCGTGTTCCCCGCACCGCCGCCGCCTTCGAATCTGTTCGAGATGCCGGACCTGCGCGGCATGAGCCTGAGCGCCGCGGACGAGCAGGTCCAGAAGCTGGGCCTGACGGTGGCCGGAGTCGACTCCGTTCGGCATCCCACGGTCGCGGAAGGGGTCGTGTTCGGGCAGTCGCCGCTTCCCGGGCAGCTCGCCATGCCGAAGACTCCGGTCCGTATGACCGTGAGTCTGGGACCTCAGATCCGGGCGGTTCCGGACGTCCGCGATCTGGATGCCACCCGCGCCAGGGTCGTCCTGGAGACGAGCGGATTCGTGGTCGCGACGGACTCCACGCAGTCCGACACGCCCAGAGGCCGGGTGGTGGACGTGTCTCCTCCTCCCGATTCGCTCGTGCCCCTTCCGGCCGAGGTGAGGATGACCGTCAGCACGGGCCCGCCGCTCGTGTCGATGCCCATGGTTCTGGGTCTCACGCAGGAGGACGCGGTCGCGAAGCTCGACTCCCTCGGGCTCGTGGTTTCCGAGATCAAGGAGGTCTTCCGGTTCGGGCGCGACCAGGGAATCGTGGTCGAGCAGGAGCCCGCCGCGGACACTCGGTTGGCGCCCGGAAGCGCGGTCCAGCTCTCCGTGGGACGAAGGAGCGGATGAGCCCGGTCCCATGGGAACAAACGGCCCTTTGATCCGTAGCAATCAGCGCACCCACGCGTACCCTCGGGGCGTACGCTCACGCTTCTTATCCGAACACCGCCCATGACTCGCAGGCTGATTCGTTCTCCGTACCTCTGGGCGATCGTCGCCGTACTCGCGGTGGTGACCGTCGCGTGGGTCGGAAGAAACGGCTATCAACCCATTCTGGCAGGGGCCGCCGCGCCCAACTTCGTCGCTACGGACCAGAGCGGGAAACAGGTCTCACTGAGCGATTATCGGGGCAAGGTCGTCCTGGTGAACATCTGGGCGACATGGTGTCCTCCGTGCCGTGAGGAGATGCCCTCGCTCGAGCAGCTGTACCGCAAGTTCCATGGCAACAAGGACTTCGACATCCTCGCCGTGAGCGTCGATTCCAGGCCGGGCCAGATCAACTCGACCGGCCACGAGGGAGGGGACGCCTTCGCGTACGCCAAGAAGAACGGCTACACCTTCCCGATCCTCTGGGACCCGTCGGGCAATATCCAGGATCTCTACCAGACGACGGGCGTGCCGGAGACCTTCGTCATCGGGAAAGACGGGGTCATCTACAAGAAAGTGGCGGGGGGGACCAAATGGGATGCCCCTGAGAACGAGGCATTGGTGCGCCGCCTTCTCGGGGAATAGCGGTCCGTGCCCATCAAGCTTCGACGTCTCACCCACAACTGGCGATTGAAGCTGCTGGCGCTGGGCCTGTCCATCTTCCTGTGGGCGTTGGTGCAGAACGAGCCGAATCCGGAGACGTTCCCGTCCGTTCCCGTCAGGGTGGACGTGGCCGACACCGCCTGGACGACCGTCGGTCCCCCGAATCCCGCGACCGTGGAGCTCCGCCTCGGCGGGCCGGCCGGTGAGATGTTGAGGCTCGCGCGGGGAGGCCCGAGCGTGCGCGTGCCCATCGAGTCGGTCGGGTCACCGGACACGACGGTGACGCTGCACCGCGATTGGGTGGAACTGGGTGAGGGTACGCGCCTCAGCGTCGAGGCGGTTTCTCCGTCCGCCGTGCACATCACGTTCGAGCGTGCGGTGCCGCGTACGGTGCGGCTCTACCTTCGGCTTCGAGGGAGCCTCCCGACGCACCTGGCGCTCGCGAGCCCCATCGCCCTCAACCCCGGCATGGTCCGCGTCCGCGGAGCCCGGAGCAAGGTGGAGGCCTTGGACTCCCTGCCTCTCATGCCTTTCGATCTCTCGAAGGTCGACAGCTCCGGCGACTTCACGGTCCCGGTCGACACGAGCGATCTCCCGGACGTGAGCGTCCGGCCGCGGTCGGCGACCGTGACCCTCCGGGTGGAGGAGGAGATCGAGCGCGTGCTCCCGGCGGTCCCGGTGGACCTGCAGCCGGCGACCGACACCCCGCTCGTCGTCGAGCCGGCCGCGGTGAGGGTCACGTTGACGGGGGCTCGGACCCCGGTGATCGCGGTCGATCCACGCAACCTGAAGGTCAGCGTCGCTCCGGAATCGGTGCGGGGGATGGCGCCGGGCGAGGAGCGACACGTGCCCCTCCGCGTCGAGGGCGTGCCCGAGCTCGTTTCCGCCGTGCCCGAGCAGGAGATGGTCACCGTCCGCAGGCCTTCGACCGTCCGGAGCGGCGGTGCTCCGGCCGGGGAGCGCCGGCCGTGAGCAGAACGAACGGCACGGCGGGACCGCTCGTGCTCGGCCTCGAGACCTCCTGTGACGAGACTTCGGCCGCGGTGCTCGACGGCGGGCATCGGATTCTCGGCCACGTCATCTTCTCCCAGGACATCCACGAGCCGTTCGGAGGCGTGGTGCCCGAGCTCGCCGCGAGGGCCCACCTCCAGAAGGTCGACACCGTCGTGGACCAGGCGCTGGCCCAAGCGGGCGTGGACCTCCGCGAGATCGACGTGTTCGGAGTGACAGCGGGGCCGGGCCTCATCGGGGCTCTCCTCGTCGGCGTGTGCTGGGTGAAGGCCGCGGCGTTCGCTCTCGGCCGTCCCTGGATGGCGGTCCACCACATGGAGGCCCACCTCTTCGGGCCCTCGCTCGAGAACTCCGAGGCGGAGCCGCCGTTCGTGGCGCTCCTCGTCTCGGGCGGCCATACGCTCTTGTTGCACGCGGAGCGCTGGGGGGAATACCGGCTGTTGGGTGAGACCCGCGACGACGCCGCCGGGGAGGCGTTCGACAAGGCCGCCAAGCTCCTGGGGCTGGCCTACCCGGGTGGGCCCGAGATCGAGCGCGTCGCCCGATCGGGCGAGCCGAACCGTCACCGGCTGCCCCGACCCATGCTCCGCCGGAACCAGCAGCCCGGTGACGGGGATTACTACGACTTCAGCTTCAGCGGACTGAAGACGGCCACGGTCGAGCTCGTGAGGGAGCTCGAGCGGAAAGGCGCGCTCGACTCGGAACGCGCCCACGTCGCCAGGGCGTTTCAGGAGGCCGTCGTGGACGTGCTGGTCTCGAAGACGATGCGGGCGGTGGAGCAGACCGGTTGCGAGCGGGTGCTCATCGCCGGGGGCGTAGCCGCCAACGGCCGGCTCCGGGAAGAGCTCACGGCTCGCCTCGGCGGGAGTGGTCGTCTCTTCCACGCTTCTCCCCGACTGTCGCTGGACAACGGAGCGATGGTGGCCCGCGCGGCTCGTTTCCGCTACGACCGGGGCGAGACGGCGGAGGCGTCCGGTAGCGCGGCCGCGGACCTCGCCTTCCCCGGACTCACCCGGGAGTATGCATGAGCAATTCCCCGAAACGCCCGCTCCCACGAGATTGAAAGGCTATGTACCCGATCCTCTTCAGGCTCCCGCACTGGCTGCCCCTCCTGGGTGGACAACCCATCACCTCCTTCGGGGTGATGATGTTGCTCGCCTTCCTCACGGCCGCCTACGTCACGCGCGCCGAGATGAGGCGGATGGACGAGGATCCCGAGAAGGCCTGGGACCTGGTGTTCATGGCCGTCGTGGGTGGGATCGTCGGAGCCAAGACCTACTACATCCTGCTGAACTACCCCCGACTGATGACGGATCCCACGGGCCTGATCTTCTCGCGAGGCGGGCTCGTGTGGTACGGCGGCTTCCTTCTGGCCACGGTCCTCGTGATCTGGGAGATCCGCAGGCAGAAGCTCCCGCTGCCCAAGATGGCCGACGCGGTCGCTCCGGCCCTCGCCATCTCGTACGCCGTGGGCAGGATGGGATGCTTCCTGGTGGGGGACGACTACGGCCGGCCGACCGGCTCGTGGATAGGCATTCGGTTTCCGAACGGTTCGCCTCCGAGCACGGTCGCCAACATCCAGCGCGACTTCGGCATCACGGTCGACCCGGAGCTGATCCACAAGTACGGGCAGGTCGTTCCGGTGTATCCGACCCAGCTCATGGAGATCGCGCTGTCCAGCCTGATCTTCCTCTTCCTCTGGCGCATCAGGCGCCACCGTCACGGGCGGGGTTGGCTCTTCATGGTCTGGCTCATCCTGGCCGGTACGGAGCGGTTCCTCGTCGAGTTCTTGCGGGCCAAGGATGACCGGTTCTTCGGGATCTTCACTCTCGCCCAGATGATCAGCCTGGCCGTCATCGCCACGGGGATCGTCGGGGCGCTGCGGCTGCGGCAGGCCTCGGAGCCGGAGCCGAAACGAGCCTGACGGAGTCCCCGGTGCCCACGCTCGTCCTCGGATCCGACCTTCAGTGCGGCAAACCCTACCGGCCCGTCGTGGCCGAGGCGTTCCGGGAAGCGGCGCTGGCGCTGGACCCTGACGTGGTGGTGATCGCCGGCGATCTCACCCAGAGGGCCAAAGCTCGGGAATTCCGGGAGGTCCGCCGCTTCCTCGGCGGTTTCGGGAAGGTGCCCGTGGTGGTGACACCCGGGAATCACGACGTCCCCCTCTACCGCTTCTGGGAGCGACTCCTCACACCGTACCGCAACTGGCGACGATTCATCGATCCCTCGCTCGATTCGATCACCCGTGTGCCCGGGGTGAGCGTGGTGGCGTTGAACTCGTCCGCGCCGCGGCGGGCGATCATCGGTGGAAGGATCGACCGGACCCAGGTGGAGTTCGCTCGACGGGCCCTGGAGTCCGCGGCCCCGGACGATGTGCGGGTTCTTGTCATCCACCACCATTTCGTACCGACGGAAGACGGCGAGGGGGGTAGGCCTCTGCCGAACGCCCGCTCGCTCCTCGAGGGCTTCGCGACGATGGGCGTGGATCTGATTCTGGGAGGGCACGTCCACCAGACACACATCACGTCGTCCGGGGCGCTGGGACCGGGAGAAGCGGAGTCATTCGGGATTGCGCTCATCCGCTGCGGGACCACGGCCTCGAGCCGAGGGCGCGGCCCCGAAGCGGACCGCAACAGCTTCGCCGTGGTGCGTGTGAGCTCCGAAGTGGTCGAGGTGGTTCCGTACTTCTTCGACCGGGATGGCGGCCGCTTCGAGCCGTCCCGGGCACAGGCGCTCGAACGTGGTGCCTCGGCCGCGGCACGGGAGACGCCATGAGGCGACGTTGGGTGCAGGTCCCGCCGGGTCCCAGGGAGGAGGTGGTGTCCGCCGTGGCCGCGGGCCTTCTCGGCGCCGGCGTGGGTCTGGTGACGTTCTACCTCGTGCGCCTCTTGCTGGCTCGGGAGCCCATCGAGGGCCCCGGGCCGGACGACTCGGGCCGGCCTCGGCTTCCTACATCGGGCGAAGACGTTTGATGAGGACGGGCACGGCCGTCCTCCTGGCCCTCGGTCTCGCGGCGGGGGTGGCTCCTGCTTCCGCCCAGGTAGGCCGCGTCGAGATCGCGAAGGTGCGCTTCGAGGGCAACGACCACTTTTCCTCGGACTCGCTCTCGCGGGCCATCGTGACCCGCGAGACGCGGTGCCGCTCGGTCTGGTTCCAGCCCTTCTGCTGGGGTGGAGCGGATTTCGCGCTCGAGCGGTCGTACCTCGATCGCCGAGAGCTTCCGCGTGATTCCCTTCGTCTGAAGGTGTGGTACCAGCGGCGCGGCTTCCGCGAGGCGGAGATCTCCTACAGCACCACGCCGGTGGTGGACAGTGCCACGACGGTGACGTTCGTCGTCTCCGAGGGAGAGCCGGTCCTGGTGGACACGGTGGAGACCGTGGGTGCGGAGCAGTTCGAGGGGACCGGGCTCCTGGACAACCTGCCGATCCGCAAGGGCGACCGGCTCAACTCGATGAGGATGGACGCCACGCGGGACACGCTCGTGCGGCGCCTGGCCAACGAGGGGTATGCGCGGGCCGAAGTGCTCCGCAACTACTTCATCCCGGCCGAGCACCCCCATCGGGCGCAGGTGACCTTCGACATCGCTGCAGGGGCACGTGCCCGGTACGGACACATCACCGTGCAGGACAGCCTCGGGAGCCTGAGCAGGACCACCGTGCTCCGCACCGTGCAGTTCCGTTCCGGAGACCTCTACAGCGTCGATCAGCTTCTCGATGCGCAGGCGCGCTTATTCGGCCTGCAGATCGTCCGCTCCGCCCAGGTGGTTCCGGATTTCGACGCCGGCGTGGACTCCGTCATCCCGATCACGGTCACGTTGTCCGAAGGCCCCGTCCATCGGGTACGGGCGGGCGCCGGGTGGAGCGATGCCGAGTGCTTCAACGTCGATACCCGTTGGATCAGCCGAAACTTCCGGGGCGGAGGCCGACGGCTCCAGTTGCGTGGGCGGGTCTCCAATCTCCTGGCGACCACGTATGGGGACCTCCTCTGCCCCAAGGTCGGAAAGGGATCCTACGGAAAGCGCACGTGGCTGGTGTCCGCCGACTTCACGCAGCCCTGGATCTTCTCGACCCGGAATTCCTTCACGGCATCGCTGTTCGGTGAGCGGCAGAGCGTGCCGGACATCTTCGTGAGGAACGCGATCGGCATGAGCTTCACGCTCACGCGGGCCCTCGGTCCGCGGATGCCCCTGACGCTCTCGTACCAGCCGGAGCGGTCGAGCCTGTCCGCGGCGGAGGTCTTGCTCTGTACCAGCTTCCTCGTGTGCACACCCCGGGACGTCTCGATTCTGCAGGGCAAGAACTGGCTCGCGCCCGTGGGGGTCAACTTCACGCGCAACCTCACGAACAGCGTCCTCAACCCGACCCGCGGAAACTCCGTGCTCGTCGACTACGAGCACGCGGCGAGGTGGACGGGCTCGGAGTTCGACTACGATCGGGTCGTCGTGGACATGGCCGACTACGCGAAGCTGTTCGGCCAGACCATCCTGGCCACCCACGTCCGCGGGGGCTGGGTGGGGAACGCCCGGTTCAGACCGCTGGCCGGCAGCGTGGGCGAAGGATCCGACATCGTCCATCCCCAGAAGCGGTTCTACGCGGGAGGAGCCAACTCGGTGCGGGGCTTCGCGCAGAATCGCCTGGGACCGCGCGTGCTCCAGGTGGACGTGTCGAATCTCCTGCAGCCGGTCGCCTCCGGGGGCGCCGGATGCACCGTGGACGAGGTGACGTCGCTGACGTGTGACGCCTCGCCGCTCGCCGACCACCTGTTCACGCCCCGTGCCACGGGGGGGACGCGTCTCTTCGAGGGCACGGTGGAGATCCGCTTCCCGCTGAAGTGGAATCTCCAGGGTGTCACCTTCACGGACTTCGGGCAGGTCTGGGGACAGGAGACCGCGATCTCGTTGAACTCGATCGAGGCGACGCCGGGTGTGGGCGTGCGCTACATGAGTCCGATCGGACCGATTCGCGTCGATCTGGCCTATCGTTTCCGCGGTGGACAGGACCTGTCGGTGGTCACGACCGGTCTCCGGCCCTACGATCCGCAGCAGGACACCGTGGCCGACGAGCTCGTGGTCGGCGGCAATCGGATTCCGTGGGTCCGCTCGCGTGACCTCGCCGTCCTGAACCCGCAGGTGTTCTACGGAGAGACGCCGGCGCTCTCGTTGCGCCGGTTCCAGCTCCACTTCTCCATCGGTCAGGCGTTCTGATGACGGGCCCCGAGGAGCGACCGGTCGAGGAGCCCCGTCCCCGCCGGCGGAGACGCTGGAGCGTTCGGATCCTGGCGGCCGTCGTGTCGCTGCTCGTTCTGGCCGCCGCCGCCGAGACCTTGATCGTGCGCTCGGGGCGCGGTCAGCGCCTGGTCCTCGATCAGGTGCTCGGCCGCGTGAGGGGCGTCTTCGCGGGCCCGCTCACGGTGAGCGGCATCCGGAGCCCCAGCCTTCTGAGCGGCGCGACGCTCCTCGGCGTTCGGCTGGAATCGGCCGACAGGACGCCGTTCTTGTTCATCGACTCCCTGCGGGTCCGCTACTCCCTCCTGGGTCTCATCGCCGGCCATCCGCGCCTCGCGTCCGTCACGGTGTGGGGCCCCCACGTGAAGGTGTCGCGCTATCCGGGAGACGAAAGCTCGAACGTGTCTCGACTTCTGCGGCCTTCGGGTCCGGAGTCGGGTGGTGGGGGAAAGGTCCCGCCGATCTCCGTGGCTCGCGTGACCATTCACGGAGGCGACGTGGAAATCCTCTCGCCCCTGGATCCGGGCTCGTCGCCGCGATTCCGGCGGATCCCGTCCCCGGACGGACAGGGAGATCTTCGCCGCATCGGTCTCGATTCGATCGATGCCGAAATCCAGGACGTGCTTCTCCAGCTGAGCGGGAAGATGCCTCTGGTGGGCACCCTCGACGCATTGTCGTTCGACGCGGGGCTCTTCCAGGAGCCCGTTCGCGTGGTGGATGCGAAGGGTCTCCTCTCCTACGGCGATCGGGGGCTCGACCTGCGCAACGCCACCGTCCGGCTCCCGTCCTCGACGCTCGGTGGGGAGGTGCGGTTGGGCCCCGCGAGCCCCGGAGACTCGTCCTGGGCCGTGGTGATGGACCTGCGGACACGTGGACGGGGCTCGCTCGGGGATCTCGAGTGGGTCGATCCGCGCATCCCGAACGGGACCTTCGCGGGCGGCATCGGCGTGACGGCGGGTGCCGCTTTGACGGTGACGTTCCACGACCTCGACGTGGACCTGGAGGCGAGCCGTTTCCGTCTGGACGGACGTGTCACATTCGCCGACCAGCCCCGCCTCGACGACATGACGATCTCGGCCCACCCGCTGCTGATGAGTCGGCTGGAGCCGTGGTTGGACCGGAAGCTCCCCCTGGACGGCTGGCTGAGCGGCAACGTGACCGCCTCGGGCACGCCTGGAGCGCTGTCCACGACCGGGCGAGTCACGCTGGTTCCCGTGGGCTACGGGAGCGTTCCGTCGACGGCGGACTTTCAGGGCGTCCTTCACGCCGGGACCGATCCGGGAGCGACCAACCTTCACATGCAGCTCGATCCGCTCAACTTCGGGCTCGTGTCGCTTGTGCTGCCCGGTCTGGACCTGCCCCGGAGCGGGAACGCCACCTTGGACCTGTCCGGCCGCGTGGACAGCGGCGTGCGGATGGTGCTCAACGTGAGGGAGGGAGAGGGCTCGGACTCGGCCTCGAGCGTCTGGGTGCGTGGATCGTTCCGCCGGACCCAGGGAGGCTGGACCACGGATCTGCGGAGCGAGCTATCCCCGCTCGCGTTGGGCTCTGTCGCGTCGCTCCGGCCGGACCTGAAGCTGGGCGGAACGGTTCGTGGCTCGCTCCAGGCGGTGGGCCCGCTCGACGGCCTCCGGCTCACCGGAAATCTGGAGGCGGGAGGCGGAACGGCCCAGCTCGACGGAACGGCCGACGTTCGGGATCTCGCGTCCGGATACCGCGTCGACGCGACGCTCGCCGACATGCGCGTCTCCGATCTGGTACGGCGGCTGCCGGCACCAACCACGTGGTCGGGTCGGCTTCGGCTGCAGGGGCGTGGACTCTCACCGGATTCCGCGGAGCTATCCGCCAGCGTCGAAGTCGGGAGATCGCGGGTCGGGGGCATGCACGTCGACACGCTCGTGATGCGCCTGCGTGCCTCCGGTGGCACCCTGGGCATCGACACCGTGGTGGCCGACCTGGGCGGCCTGAAGCTCGCCGGTGCGGGGCGGCTCGGGCTGTCTCCTGCGTCGGAAGGTGAGGCGGACTTCCACTTCTCGTCGGACTCGCTCATCGGTCTGCGCTCGATTCTGATGGGGGACACGGTCATCGCGCGCGACACCCTGTCCGCGCTCGAACGGGAGCTCCTCCGCTTCCAGGGCGTGAATCCCGACGCCCTGCCCGACACGGCGGACGTGGCCATGTCGGGTTCCCTGGAGGGTCGGGCCCGCATCGGCGGCTCCATCCACTCGCTCGACGTGGAAGGCAGCGCGGTCCTGCGCTCCGGGGTCTACCGAACGAACCGGGTGGACAGCGTGACGGCGGACATCACGGCCCACGGCCTCCGCTCCGACTCGGAGACCGTGCGCTTCTCGGCCGACGCGAGCGGCGTCGAGGCCTTCGACCGCACGTTCGAGGGAGTGCACCTGGAGGGGACCGTATCGAACGGAGCGGGACAGGGAGCCGTGGAGGTGCGCCGGCGAGCCGGAGAGGTCTACGCAACGAGCGGGAGCTTCGCCCTCGACTCGGTCGGGGGCAGCGTGGAGCTGCAGGAGGCGAGCGCCGTCTTCGATTCGGTGACGTGGCGGATGGAGGGCCCCACCCGAATCGCCTGGGACTCGGCGGCGGTTTCGATCGACAGCCTCCACGTGGCGAGGGCCGGCACGGAGCCCATGAAGGTGACCGCTACGGGGACGCTGTCCCGGGCGGGGGATTCGGACTTCCATCTCGACGCGTCCAACGTCAGGCTCGCGCGCCTGGCCCGGATGGCTCAGCTCGAATCGCTCGACCTGGGCGGACTCCTGGACCTGACCGTCGACGTGACGGGCCCGGCTTCCGCACCCCTCATGCACGGCTCGCTCGTCGTGCGGGAGCCCCGATACGGGGACCTTCGACTCACCCGCGTGGGCGGTGAGATCTCGTATCGGGATCGAGCGGCGGACCTGCAGCTCGAGGCGTGGAGCCCGGCACGGAAGGTCCTCACGGTCGCCGGGACCGTGCCGATCGATCTGGCTCTGACCCGGCAGCCGCGCCGGACCCTGGCGACACCGATGGACGTCAGCGTTCGCGCCGATTCGCTCGATGCGGCCGTGGCGCTCAGCTACTTCAGCATGCTGCAGGACGTCGAGGGGACGGTGTCCGGCGATTTCCGCGTGCGTGGCACCGTCGACCGCCCCGAGCCGAGCGGTGTCCTGGAGCTGCAGAACGCGGCCTGGTCGATCGAGCCGATCGGGGTGCGGCATTCGAACGTGAACGGGCGTCTGACCCTCAACCCGGACCGGACCGTGAACGTGCAGGTGTCGACCCGCGCCACCGGTACCTCCGACGTCACGGGCACACTCACCCTCGAGCCGGTCTCGGATCCGACGCTGGACCTCAAGATCCATTTCGCGGGCTTCCAGGCAGTCAACCGCCGTGACGTCGCCGGCAAGATCAGCGGGGACCTCACCCTCACGGGGACCTATCGGAAGCCTGCGGTGGGCGGATCTCTGACGGTGGACCAGGGGACGCTCTACCTGGAGGAGTTCGCACGGAGCGCCGAGGTCGTGGACCTCACCGATCCGGACGTGTTCAACGTGGTGGACACCACCATCCTCTCGTCGAGGCCGATCCTCGCGGACCTGCGCAACCCGTTCCTGGAGAACCTGCGCGTCTCCATCGACCTGTCCGTGCCGCGGGACACGTGGCTCCGCTCGGAGGACATGAACGTCGAGATCGGGGGTGAGCTGATCGTCACCTACGACCGCCTCAAGCGCGATCTGGTCATGGTGGGCGAGCTCAACGCGCTCAGGGGCTCCTATACGGTCCTCGGGCGGCGCTTCGACGTGCAGAGCGGCACGGTCGGCTTCATCGGCACGCCCGGCATCAACCCCACGTTGAGCATCCAGGCCGTGAGCCGTATCCGACGCGTGGGAAACGATCCGCTGAGCGTCACGGCCACGGTCTCGGGGACGCTCACCCAGCCGAGGGTCTCCCTGTCCACGGACGAGCAGGCCGTGCCCCAGTCCGACCTGGTGAGCTACCTGGTCTTCGGGCGCCCCGCGCATGAGCTGTCCAGCGGCCAGAACGCGCTGGTCCAGGGGGCCACGGGCGGGGCGGTCAGCTACCTCGTCGGGACGGCGGCGACCCAGCTGAGCACGGCGGTGGCGCAGAAGATCGGCGTGGATTACCTGTCGATCTCCCAGGCCGACTACGAGGCGGGGAACGTCGGGATCCTGTCGGCCGCGATCCAGAACCCCCAGGTCGAGATCGGCCAGTACCTCAGCCAGAACGTGTTCGTGGTGGTGGTCCTCAGGAGGCCCGCGGAGGGCGGCTCCAGCACGAGCTGGCTGGGTGGCGCTCGCATCGAGCTGGCGCTCTCGGACAACTACAACGCCGAAGGCTTCGTGGAGGATCGTTTCCTCCGCACCGGGTCACCCGGATTCGGGGAGCTCGGGCAGAATTCCCAGGTGCTCGGCGTGTTCGTCTATCGCGAGTGGGGCTACTGAGCTCGCCGGGCGCGCGGCCGTCAGGCTCCGCGACCTAGGCTGGAAACACGACGGGGCCCCGCGCAATGCGCGGGGCCCCGGTCCGTCGCTCGCATGGACGTGACACGCGCCCACGCGTCGCTCCCTCGGCCGCTACGCGGGCCGCTGGATCAGCAGCGGGAGCGACGTGCGGCGCAGCACCTGGTCGGCCACGCTTCCGAGGAGGGCGCGCTTCACCCCCCCGTATCCGTGCGTAGCCAGAGCGATGCAGTCGGAGTCCAGCCTCTTCGCCGTTTCGACGATTCCGTGGGCCGGCGTGTCGTTCACCACCTCGACGCCCACGTCGAGTCCATGAGAACGCAGGCGCTCCGCCACTCGCTCGAGATAGTCCTGGGCGCGCTCCATCTCCGGGGTCAGCGCGTCCGGGAGGAGGGGAAGCAACCGCACGCCGAAAACCCCGCTCGCCGATGCGACGTGCAGCAGGGTGAGCCCTGCCCCGGTCGCGAGCGCCAGCTCCGCCGCCGGCTCCAGAATCGCCTCGGCCAGGCCGGACATGTCCAGCGGGAGGAGGATTCGGTGAAGCTCGGAGACGTCCGGAGGCAGGTGCCCGTTCTGCCCGGGATGGAGCACCAGGATCGGGAGCGTCGTGTCATGGATGAGCGCGTCGGTCACGCTACCGAGCCAGAGACGGTTCACGCCCGAGTACCCGTGGGTCGTCATGAGGATCATGTCGGCGCCGATGCTCTCGGCGTACTCGGCGATGCCATCGGCCACATGGCCCTCCAGAAGGGCCAGATCCACCGCTTCCGCACCGACCTCGGAGAGGCGGATCCGCACCTGGTCGAGGTACGTCTGCTCCTCCTCCCGGTGACGGCTGTCGTACTCTCCCAGATCCAGTCCTTCGTAGTGAAACTGGGTGTTGGAGAGAAAGTGATCCGGGGTGTGGGACACGTGCACGTGGGCCACGTGCAGTGCCGCACCGGTGGCTCGGGCCAACCCTCCGGCGATCGGAAGCGTACGCTCGCTGAACTCCGAGCCGTCGAGGGGCACCAGAAGCGACTGGAACATGGCTTTACTCCGGGCCGTCGGTAGCGTGGGTGGGCTGACACTTGCCCATCCTCAAGGTACCCCGCGGCCGATTTCGCGGATGTCGGAGATCTCTTGAGCCCCATGTAGGGGTTCTCCCCGGCCGGGTCGCTGGATTGAACGCCGTCCGCGCCCTGGGTACAATACCAGGCTATGGCCCGAGAGAAGCTGATCGTCCGGGGTGCCCGCGAGCACAACCTCAAGAACATCCACGTGGAGCTTCCCCGGGAGGCTCTGGTGGTCGTGACGGGGCTTTCCGGGTCGGGCAAGTCCTCGCTGGCGTTCGACACCATCTACGCGGAGGGGCAGCGCCGGTACGTCGAATCGCTGTCCGCCTACGCGCGGCAGTTTCTCGGGCTCATGGAGAAGCCCGACGTCGACGCCATCGAAGGGCTTTCGCCCGCCATCTCCATCGAGCAGAAGACCGTCAGCCGGAATCCTCGCTCGACGGTAGGGACGGTGACGGAGATCTACGATTATCTCCGGCTCCTGTGGGCGCGTGCGGGCACGCCCCACTGTCCGAACTGCGGCGCGCCCGTGCTTCGTCAGTCCGCGACCCAGATCGTGGATCGCCTGCTCGAGCTGGAAGAAGGGACCCGCATCGAAGTCCTGGCTCCGCTGGTGCGGGGCCGGAAGGGCGAGTTCCAGAAGCTGTTCGAGCGCGCGCGGAAGGAGGGCTTCGTGAGGGTGCGCGTGGATGGGGAGACCCACGACCTCTCCCAGCCGCCCGCCCTCAACCGGTACGAGAACCACGACATCGCCGTGGTGGTGGACCGGCTGGTCGTACGTGAGCAGGACCGGGATCGCCTGGCCGATTCCGTCGAGACGGCGCTGCGCACGGCCAGCGGGGTGCTCGAGGTGGTGGAGTACCCCGGGAAGGGAGGGACGGGCGAGCCCGAGACGCACCTCTTCAGCGAGCACTACGCGTGCGCGGTGTGCGGCACCAGTCTGCCCGAGATGGAGCCGAGGCAGTTCTCGTTCAATTCGCCGTATGGCGCATGCGAGGAATGTGGGGGCCTGGGCATCAGGAAGGAGGTCAACCCGGAGCTGGTGATCTCGGACGGGAGGCTGTCGATCCTCGAAGGGGTCGTTCTCCCCTGGGGCGAGCCGGGGGGGCACCTCCGGCGCTCCGTGATCCCGGGCCTGGCGGAAGCATACGAGTTCGACCCCAACACGCCCTGGGGCGAGCTCGCGGAGGATGTCCAGAGCGCCATCCTCCACGGGTCCGGCTCGATGAAGATCCGCTTCCCGTACAAGACGGGCTCGGGGGGCTTCAAGGGGCACTACGAGGACTACTGGGAGGGCATCCTCGCCAACGTGAACCGCCGGTACCAGGAGACGAAGTCCGACGCGGTCCGGTCCCAACTCGAGGACTACATGTCCACGCTGCCCTGTCAGGCCTGCGGGGGGAGCCGGCTCAAGCCCGAATCGCTCGCGGTTACGGTCGCGGGACGGTCGCTGGGGGCCATCGTGGACCTCTCGATCGCGGAGGCGGCCGCCTTCTTCTCGGGCGTGCCCGTGGCCGAGCGGGGGGCGGGACCGCGGAAGGGAGCGAAGTCCGAGCACCCACCTCTGCCGGCGGAGATCGCCGGGCCGATCCTCAAGGAGGTGAACGAACGGCTGCAGTTCCTGCGGGACGTGGGGCTCGACTACCTGACGCTCGGGCGGGCCGCGGGCTCTCTGTCCGGCGGAGAGGCTCAGCGGATCCGTCTGGCCACGCAGATCGGCAGCCGCCTCGTGGGCGTCCTCTACATCCTCGACGAGCCGTCCATCGGGCTGCACCAGCGGGACAACGCCCGCCTTCTGGATACGCTCCGGCGCCTTCGGGATCTGGGCAACACGGTCGTCGTGGTCGAGCACGACGAGGACACGATCCGCACGGCGGACCACGTCGTCGACCTCGGCCCGGGCGCAGGGCTCGCCGGAGGCGAGGTGGTGGTATCCGGGACGCTCGATGACGTGATGGGGGAGGAGCGCTCGCTGACCGGCGCGTATCTGCGCGGCGAGCGGGAGATCCCCGTTCCGGCCGAGCGCCGATCGGCGGACCCGGAACGGGCGCTGGTCGTGCGGGGCGCGCGCCAGCACAACCTGGACCGCCTGGACGTGGTGTTCCCGTTGGGCACGTTCATCGCCGTGACCGGGGTGAGCGGATCGGGCAAGTCCACCCTCGTCAACGAGACGCTCTACCACGCGCTCGCCCGGCAGCTCTACCGGAGCAAGCTCGTGCCCGGCGCCCACGACCGCATCGACGGGCTCGAGCGCGTCGACAAGGTCATCGACGTCGACCAGTCGCCGATCGGGCGGACGCCGCGCTCCAACCCCGCCACCTACACGGGTGTGTTCACGCCCATACGCGATCTGTTCGCGAATCTGCCCGAGTCGCAGATGCGCGGATACGGTCCGGGGCGGTTCTCCTTCAACGTGAAGGGCGGCCGCTGTGAAGCGTGCTCCGGGGACGGCCTGGTGAAGATCGAGATGCACTTCCTGCCGGACGTCTACGTGCCGTGCGACGTCTGCCGGGGCCGCCGATACAATCGGGAGACGCTCGACGTCTACTACAAGAGCCACAACATCGCCGAGGTGCTCGACATGACCGTGAGCGAGGCGCTCGAGTTCTTCGACGCCGTGCCGCGGATCAAGGCCAAGCTGCAGACGCTCCACGACGTAGGGTTGGGCTACCTGCACCTGGGCCAGTCGGCGACGACGCTGTCGGGCGGCGAGGCTCAGCGGGTCAAGCTGGCCACCGAGCTCTCCAAGCGGTCGACGGGAAGCACCCTTTACATTCTCGACGAGCCCACGACGGGTCTCCACTTCGAGGACGTGCGGGTCCTTCTGGAGGTCCTCCACCGGCTGGTGGAGATGGGCAACACGGTGGTCGTCATCGAGCACAACCTACATGTGGTGAAGACGGCCGACTGGGTCATCGACCTCGGACCTGAAGGTGGAGCGCTCGGCGGACGTATCGTCGTGGAAGGAACGCCTGAAACCGTGGCGGCTACTTCGGGGTCCCACACGGGACTGCACCTCGCCCCGCTGCTGGGCGCTGGCTGAGCGCCTCGGGTGCGGGGGAGAGGGACGAAGCGGTAGCGGGAGCTCGCAGGCCAGCCGGTATCGGCCCCAGTAGCGACGCGCTACCTTATTCTGAGCCGGATCGGAACGCGCGGCGGGGCCGGTTGGTCGCGGAAACCGATGAGCGACGGTGGCCGTAGGGTCCGACGTGGACGGTTTGGACGCTTCCCTCCCCGAGGGGGCTCAGCGAACGGAGATGGTCATGGTAACCCGAGAGGATGTCGAGAGCTTCCTGATCCGGATGGATCTCGAGTATGAAGAGGTGGACGAGGGGATGTTCCTCGTGAGGGGACACAACAGTGGGCTTCCCATGGTGGCGCACTACTCCCCGCCCCTGCTCCTGATCCGAATGAAGGTCATGGACATGCCCGAAGACGGGAATGGGTTGCGGGACTTGTACCGTACGTTGCTCGAGCTCAACGCGACGGATGTCGTGCACGGGGCGTACGGAATCGAGAACGGCGAGATCATCCTGAGCGATACGCTCGAGTTGGAGACTCTGGACTTCCTGGAGATCCAAGCCTCGATCGAGTCGATGGAGATGGCCGCGTCGGCACACATGGAGCGCATCAAGGCCCTGGCGGGCGCAGAGGTGGAGGGCTGATACATGGGCATCTTTTCCAAGCTGTCCACGGTGATCAAGTCGAACATCAACGACCTCATCTCTCGGGCCGAGAATCCCGAGAAGATGCTGAATCAGATCATCCTGGACATGCGCGACCAGCTGGCCAAAGCGAAGCGTGAAGTGGCCGCGGCCATCGCCGACGAGCGAAAGCTCAAGTCCCAGCTCGAGGACGAGGTCAAGCAGACCCGCGACTGGGAGCACCGGGCCATGCTCGCCGTGAAGGAGGGGCGGGACGACCTGGCGAAGCAGGCACTGGTCCGACAGCAGGAGCACGCGGACCGTGCGACGGCCCTTCAGCAGACCTGGCAGGCCCAGGCCGCCGAAACCGAGAAGCTCAAGGGCTCCCTTCGGCAGCTCAACGACAAGATCGAAGAGGCGAAGAGGAAGCGGAACCTGCTCATCGCGAAGCAGAAGCGTGCGCAGGCCCAGCGGCGCATCCACGAGACCATGTCCGGCCTCTCCGACACGTCGGCCTTCGAAGCGTTCAACCGCATGGCCGACAAGATCGAGGAGGAGGAGCGGCGCAACATCGCCCAGGCGGAGGTCACCGAGGCGCTCCAGGGAGATACCCTCGAGACAGAGTTCATGAAGCTCGAGGCCGGTCCCGGGGGCGGCGCGGACGTCGAGGCCAAGCTCGCGGCGCTGAAGCAGAACATGGGGCTGCTGCCCGCCGAGTCGACCGAGGAGCCCAAGCAGCTCGGAGCGGGGGAGGCGAGCGAGGAGGGGACGGAGGCTGCTCAGGGCTCGGAGAAGCCGAAGGTGCAGGACGCCGAGGTCGAGGAGGTCTCCGACGAAGAGGCCGAGTCGATTCCGGAGGCCCAGCTCCTCGAGGAGTTCGATCGCCTCGGAGAGCAGTCCAACTAGGAGTGACACGGAAACTCCCGCTGAACGGCGGACGATGAGCACCGTCTATCTCGACGGCGCGTACGTCCCCAAGGACGACGCGAAGGTCTCCGTGGACGACCGCGGCTTTCTTTTCGGCGACGGGGTCTACGAGGTTACGCCGTGCTACGGAGGAGTGCCCTTCCTGCTCGATCGGCACCTCGATCGGCTTCGGAGTGGCCTCGGGTGGATGCGCATCGACTTCGACGTCGCCGGGCTCGAGGACGTATTCCGGACGCTCCTCGCCGAGAACGACCTCACCGGAGCCGAGACTTCGCTCGTGTACACCCAGGTGACACGAGGCGTGGCGCCCCGGGCCCATCCGTTTCCCTCCGAGCCGGTCGAGCCGACGGTATACGCGTTCGCCAAGGCGTGGACGCGACCCGGACCCGGGCGGTGGGAGCAGGGGTTCCGGGCCATCACCGTGCCGGACCTCCGCTGGGCGCGGGTGAACGTGAAGACGATCGCGCTCCTGCCCAACGTATTGGCGTATCAGGCGGGCGTGGAGGCGGGCGTCGACGACGTGATCCAGGTGCGTGACGGCATCGCGCTCGAAGGGGCGCACAACAACCTCTTCGCCGTCCTCGACGGCACCCTGGTGACCCATCCCCTCACGAACGTCGTGCTGCCGGGCGTCACGCGGGGTCTCGTCCTCGAGCTGGCTCGCAGGAACGGCATCCCCGTCGAGGAGCGCCCGATCGCCGTCGAGGAGCTGCCCACCGCGGACGAGCTCTTCTTCACGGGCACCACCAGCGAGATCAAGCCGACCGTCGAGGTGGACGGCAGGCCCGTGGGAGCCGGGAGGATCGGTCCCGTGACCAAGGTGCTGCACGAAGCCTTCCACCGCGAAGTCGACCGGGCCAAGCGAGCCGGCTGGTAGGAGCGCGGCGTCCGAGCGGGCGAGCCGGACGCCCGCCGCCCGCTGCCCCACCCCAATCCACGCTGCGACTTTCGCGCAGCCCTCCTCCGCCCGATCTTGTGAAAGTTGAAGGTCCCTCCCGCCCAACCCGTACTCCCCGGTGCCATGGCTGCCTTCTACGTTTTCGCGCTCGTGCTCGGTGGGGGGTTCCTCGGCCTCTCGCTCCTCGGCGATCTGTTCGGCGGGCACAGTGACCTCGACCTCAACGCCGACGCCGGCGGGCTCGACGCCGACCTGGACCTCGACGTCGGACACCTCGACGTGGACGCTGGGCACCTGGAGCTGGACGCGGGTCACATGGATGTCGACGCGTCCCATGCCGGCATCGACGACGTGGGTGGCGCGCATGCGGCGGCGAAGATCTTCTCCATCCGCACCATCATCTACTCGCTCTTCGGCTTCGGCGCGGTGGGAACGCTCCGCACGTTCCTTTTCCCGTCCAGCTCGTCGCTTCTCACGTTGATCCTCGCGGTCGCGACGGGTCTCTTGTCCGGTGCGCTCATCAACGCCGCCTTCGCTTGGGTCCGGCGCTCCGAGTCCGGTGTGGTCGAGGGGGAGAGCAGCTACGCGGGACTCACCGGGCGGGTGAAGCTCCCGATCGAGGGATCGAGCGGAACGGTCGTGGTGGAGAGGGGGGGACGGTGGGTGGAGCTCAGGGCTCTGCCGCATCCCTCCGCCCTGGATCAGGGCGATCCGAAGGGATGGACGTCGGTCTTCGTAGTGGAAATGCGCAAGGGCGTGGCGCTGGTGGCGCCCACCGAACGAGACATGCTCCCCTGATCGGGGGCTTTTCCTCAACCGAGCAGGCTCTCATGGATCAGAATTTCATCTCGGGCGGCGTGGCCGTCGCCGTGACGATCCTCGTGGTGGTCCTGGTGGCCGTCGCCACCATCCGCTCGCTGATCGTGATCGTGCCGCCCAACCGTGCGGCGGTCCTGACCGGTCGTCGGCGGCGCCTCACCAGCGGCGAGGCCGTGGGGTACCGATCCGTCATCGGCGGACGGACGCTGCGCGTGCCCATCATCGAGACCGTGCAGCACATCTCGCTCGAGACGTTTCCGATCGAGATCTCGGTCGCGAACGCGTTCTCCAAGGGGAATATCCCGCTCAACATCGAAGCCATCGCAGCGGTGAAGATCGCCTCCGAGCCCGAGACGGTCTTCAACAACGCCGTGGAGCGGCTCCTCGACAAGACGGAGAGCGAGATCCGCGACATGGCGAAGGACACCCTGATGGGGAACCTGCGCGGCGTTCTGGCCACGCTGACACCCGAGGAGGTGAACGAAGACCGACTCGGCTTCGCCAAGGCGCTCTCCGAGGACGCCGGTGAGGACCTGGCGGCGCTCGGGTTCCATCTGGACGTGCTCAAGATCCAGAACGTGAGCGACGAGCGCGGATACCTGGAGGCCATCGGTCGCAAGCGCGCGGCCGAGGCCGTGCGGGACGCCGAGATCGCCGAGGCGGACGCCGCCGCGGAGACCCGCCAGAGGCAGGCCAACGCCCGCCAGATCGCCGAGGTCAAGGAAGCGGAGGCCGCCGTGGCCATCGCCGAAGCGCAGAATCAGCTGCGCGTCCGCAAGGCCGAGCTCGACCGCGAGGCGCAGATCGTGGAGCGCACGGCGAAGGTGAAGGCTCAGGAGTCCGAGGTCGAGGCCCAGAAGGCGTTGGAAAGCCGCCGGGTCGAGCGCGAGAAGCTGCGCCTGCAAGCCGACGTGGTCGAGCCCGCCAATGCGGAGCGCACCGCGGCGAAGGCACGCGCCGAAGGAGACGCCGCCTCGGTGCTCGAGCAGGGCCGGGCGAGCTCGCAGGTGCTGCAGATGCTCTACGAGCAGGTCAGGAACGGTGGGGAGCAGGCCTTCGCGGTGCTCCTGGCCGAGAAGCTCCCTCAACTCCTGCGGACTTCGGTCGACGCGGTCCAGGGGGTCGACATCGATCGCGTGGTCGTCCTGGACAGCGGGGGTGGAGACGGCGTGAGCGGAGCCGTGAACCAGCGCGTCCGAGGCGCGTTGGGCACGCTGGAAGCGATCTCGTCGGCGGTGGGCGTCGATCTCGAGACGGTGCTGCGGAGCGCAGCGAAGAAGGTGTCGCCGGGTTCCGCCGCCGAGGCGGCCGTGGAGATCCAGAAGTAGACAGGAGGGGCGGGCCATCGTATCGACGGCCCGCCCCTCTCCGGCTCCTTCGGGCCGGAACGCCGACGCTTCGGTGTGTCCTTCCGGCTGACCGGAACGCCGGCTCTTCGCTACATCCCTCCGCGCCGCGCCGTCGGCGGCAGCATCCCGTTGAGGCGCAGGTACATGGCTGCCTGTCCGTAGTGATCCGCCAGGTCGGACGGGATCCCGATGGCGATCGAGGCACGCGTCGCCTGCCGGCCACCGAAGAAGGGGACTCGGCCGCCCAGCTGGGCGTCGGTGACGCCGGCCAGGGCCTTCGTGCAGAACTCGAAGGAGGCCCTCATCGCCTTGACCAGGTCGTCCTTGGAGGCGTCCTCGCCCGGCACGTTCTTCGGGGCGTCCATGCCCGAGACGCTGGAGCAGCGGAAGTTGTTGTCCTGGGCGACGTGGCTCACCAGGTGGCCGAACGTCATCTGGGGGTCCGTCGGCTTGTAGGCGTATTTGTCCGCCGGCATCTCCTGGGCGGCGGCCTCCAGGTTCCTCGCGTAACGCTCGATGCTCTGGCGCACGGCGTCCATGACGGGGCTGGAGGACTCCTTGTCCATGGACATCTTCTGCTGCGCCGAGAGCGGCGGCGCAGCGGCCAGCGGCAGGACGGCCGCCAGCAACAGCGCGATTCGAAGTGGCTTCATGGGATCCTTCCTCCTGCTGAGGGTCGCGGGAGCACACGGGCTCCCGCCGGCGTTTCCGCCACTGTCCTAGGGAAGATGGTACCGAGAGAGACGAATCGTGTTTCGAATCCGGAGGATGGCGAGGCCGGCGCTTCCCCGGCCCCGGCGCGGACGATCGCCGCCTCCGAGCGCCCTCGGCCGCTGTACTCCCCTTTTTCAGCGACCTGCTCTAGTGGTACAGCAGGTAGGGCTGCCGGAGCTTCCGAAAGCGCGCCAGCTCGGCGTCCCAGCCCGCCGTGAGCCGATCCAGGTCCTCTCCTCGCTCGATGCCCTCGCGCAACGCGTCGCCGCCCGCCAGCTCGTCGAAGTGCGACGCGTTCCAGGTCCAGTGCGCGCCCGACATGCGACGCGCCTCGACCAGGGCGGCCACCGCCGCGCGCGTCGGATCGAAAGAAGCCGACGTCGGCACGAGGCGGACACCGTGCACCTCGATTCCGTCGAACTTGCCGTCTCCGGGACGCCGGGGCGTGAAGGTCACCGGCTCGAAGCGCACCCCATCGAGGTGATAGGCCTCGAGCCGGCGGGCCAGCTCTTCGCCGTCCAGCCACGGCGCGCCGATCCACTGGAAGGCGCGGTCGGTTCCGCGCCCGACCGAGAGTGGCGTGCCCTCGAACAGGCACGTGCCCGGGTAGTCGAGCGCGCTCTCGAGCGATGGCATGTTGGGCGAGGGAGCGACCCAGGGAAGACCCGTCGCATCGAAGAGCATGTCCCGCCGCCACCCTCGCATCGGCACGACGTGAAGATCCACGGCGACGCCCCACCGTCTCCGGATCATGCGTGCCAGCTCGCCGACCGTCATTCCGTGACGCATCGCCACGGGATACATCCCGATGAAGCTCGCGTAGGCCGTATCGAGCACGTTGCCCTGCACGGCGACGCCACCGATCGGGTCGGGGCGGTCGAGAACCACGAAGGGAAGTTGCGCTTCGCCGGCGGCCCGCATGGCGAGCGCCATGGTCGAGACGTAGGTGAAGTAACGTGCCCCGACGTCCTGTATGTCGAAGACGAGCACGTCGATGTCGCGGAGCATCGCCGGGGTGGGCGCGCGAGTCGTCCCGTACAGCGAGTAGATGGGCAGACCGGTTCGCTCGTCCCGCCCGCTCTCCACGCGCTGGCCAGGTGCCGCGGCGCCCCGGATCCCGTGCTCGGGCGAGAAGAGCGCAACCAGATCGACCTGGGGACGGGCGGCGAGGAGGTCGATCGTGGACCGGCCCCGATGGTCGACGCCGGTCTGGTTGGTGATGAGGCCGACCCGCTTGCCCTCGAGCAGCCCGAGGGAATCCGCCAGCAGCACCTCCACCCCCGGGCGAACGAGCACCGAGTCCGCAGCCGCTTCCTCCGTCGCGTGGTTCCCTCCAGGAACCGCGCACGCCATCAGGGTACAACCGAAAAGGACCGCCAGCGGCCAGGATTGTGAGGTCTTCGAGGAGGGGGTAAGTTCCCGCCCGTTCGTCCTCCGGCGCCCGCGGTATCCTCGCTTCGTTCCAATCATGTCCGCCAGAGAGCCTGTCCGGAGAATGCTCCATGGGAGCGGTGTCGCGGTACGCCGTTTGCATCGCACCCCGTGGAGTTCTGCGACATCGCAGTAGCATCGGGGTCGTGGGCGCCCCCGTCAACGCGCGTGGGCCCGCGGGCCGACCAGGGAGAAGACTCGACCGCATGGTGCATCGATCCACCCCGCAGGCCGCAGGCCCGATCCGACGCCTTGCGGGGTGGTTGACGATCCTGGCCGCGTCTTCGTGCGGCGGAGCCCGGCCGCCCGCCCCTCCGATCGCCCCCGCCCAGGTCTCCGACACCGTGTCGACTCACCCGGTGGCCGAGAAGGCGGCGGGCGTGGCCGAAGAGAAGGCGGTCGAGCCGGATACTCTGTCCTGGCCCGAGCGCACGCTCGCCGGCCTCTCGCTGAGGCAGAAGGTCGGCCAGATGATCATGCCGAGCGTCCTCGGTGGCTTCTCACCCGTGGGCACCGCGGGCTACGAGCGCATCGTCCGGTGGATCGACGAGGACCAGGTCGGCGGGATCCTCATGTCCGTGGGATCTCCGACCGAGGTCGCGGCCAAGCTCAACACACTGCAGCGACGCTCGAAGCTCCCTCTCCTGGTGGCTTCGGACCTCGAGACGGGGGCGGGCTTCCGATTCAGGGGCGCCGTCCAGATGCCCGGAACGATCTCGCTCGGCGGAGCGACGGACTTCCCGTACCCGATGGCGGTGGGCGCGACGGGCGACGCGACGCTCGCCTACGAGATGGGCGCCGTGACCGCGGAGGAAGGGCGGGCCGTCGGCGTGCAGATCCCGTTCGCTCCGGTGCTCGACGTCAACAACAACCCGGACAACCCGATCATCAACGTGAGATCCTTCGGGGGAGACCCGATGGAGGTCGCGCGACTCGGAACCGCGTTCGCGAGGGGTGTCCAGGACCACGGCGGCATCGCCACGGGCAAGCACTTTCCCGGGCACGGGGACACGGACACGGACACGCATCTCTCCCTGCCGGTGATCAACCACACACGGGTGCACCTCGACTCGGTCGAGCTCAGGCCCTTTCGTACGGCGATCGACGCAGGCATCGGCGCCATCATGACGGCCCACATCGCCGTTCCGACGCTCAACGGCGGTAACGGCCTTCCCGCGACCCTCTCGCGGGAGGTGCTCACCGGTCTGCTCCGCGGCCAGCTGGGCTTCGACGGCCTCATCTTCACGGACGCGATGGACATGGGCGCGCTGACGAGCCGCTTTCCGAATGGCGAAGCCGCGGTCCGGGCCGTGGAGGCCGGCGCGGACGTCCTCGTACAACCGCTCTCGGTGAGGGGCGATCTCGACGCGATCGTCGCCGCGGTGGACAGCGGGCGCATCGCCGAGTCCCGCATCGATGCTTCGGTGCTCAGAATTCTGCAGGCGAAGGAGAGGCTCGGCCTGGACCGAAAGCGGACGGTGGACCTCGAGAAGATCCCGAGCGTGGTGGGAATTCCCGAGCACCAGGAGATCGCCGACGAGATCGCGCGGCGGTCCATCACGCTGCTCCGGAACGAAAAGGACCTCCTCCCACTCCGGGGAACCCGCTCGGCAAGGGTGCTTTCGGTCACGTACCGACGTCCGTCCGACGTCCTGGCCGGGCGCTACTTCGAGCGGCGTCTGCGGCGGACGTATCCGCTCCTCACGAGCGTGGACCTCGACCAGGACACGCCGGATGCGGTCTACGAGGGTCTGCTGCGCCGGGCTCGCCGTTCTTCGCTCGTCGTGGTGAGCACGTACGTCACGGCGGTATCGTACTCCGGCTCCGTCGCCCTTCCGAAAGAGACCTCGAAGTTCATCGAGAGCCTCGCGAGGATGGGCGTGCCGCACGTCGTGGTGACGTTCGGCAACCCGTACCTGATCTCGGAGTTTCCCCACGTCCAGGCGTACATCCTGGCATGGAGCGGCTCGGAGGCGAGTCAGGCGGCGGCGGCGGGTGCCCTCTTCGGGGATTCTCCGATCGAGGGCCACACCCCGACGGCCATTCCTCCGTTCTTCGCGAGGGGAGCCGGGATCCAGCTTCCCTCGGCCCGGGAGGCCTCCGGTGGCTGAGCGACGCCGCCTTCCGGCCGTTCTTGTGCTGCTCGTGGCGGCCGCGTCCTGCGGGCGCGGAGCCGTACCGCCTCCCGCCGTCACGACGCCGACGCCCCTCCTCGAATCTTCGACGCTCGATCCCGCGGCCCGGCGGTGGGTGGATAGGACGCTCGCGTCCCTCGACCTCCACGATCGGGTGGCCCAGCTCGTGTTCGTCTGGATTCCGGGAAGCTACGTATCTCCGTCGGCACCCGACTTCGAGCCGCTCGAGCGATGGGTCGCCGAGGACCACGTCGGCGGCGTGAGCCCTTCCATCGGCCTTCCGCTTTCGTACGCCGCCAAGCTGAACGCCCTCCAGAAGCTCGCCGCCGTTCCATTGCTCGTGGCTTCGGACTTCGAGAACGGCGGCCCGGGCATGCGCATCAGCGGGTCCTATGCGCTCCCGTCCATGCTCTCCCAGGGAGGCGGCACCCAGTTCCCGCCTACGATGGCGTTCGGGGCGATCGGCGACGACCGCTTCGCCTACGAGTACGGGCGCATCACCGCCCAGGAAGCCAGGGCGGTGGGGGTGCAGCTTCTGTTCGCTCCGGTGCTGGATGTGAATTCCAACCCCGACAATCCGGTCATCGCCACGCGTTCGTTCGGGGCCGATCCCGAGGCTGTCGCACGCCTGGGGACGGCATTCATACACGGCGCGCACGCAGGCGGCGCGCTCACGACCGCGAAGCACTTCCCCGGGCACGGGGACACCGACGTCGACTCCCATCTCGGCCTGCCCGTCAGCCATGCGGACCGAGCTCGCCTCGACTCGGTCGAGCTGGTGCCGTTCCGGAGAGCGATCGGCGAGGGCGTGGACGCGGTCATGACCGCGCACATCTCGATGCAGGGGCTCCTGGGCCCCGGAGCACCGCCGGCCACGCTGTCTCGCGACATCATCACGGGCCTCCTTCGGGACGACCTGGGGTTCGGGGGGGTCGTCTTCACCGACGCGCTCACCATGCGCGCCATCACCGACGAGTACGGCGTCGGCGAATCCGCCGTGCGGGCGATCGAGGCCGGGGCGGACGTCCTGCTCGATCCGAAGGATCCCGAGGTCGTCATCGACTCCGTCATGTACGCGGTGCAGTCCGGGCGGATCGCGCCGAGCCGTATCGAGGCGTCGGTCCGCCGGATTCTGGAGCTGAAGGCACGGGCGGGTCTCGAGCGAGCCCGGACCGTGTCGCTCGAGCGCGTCGACCAGGTGGTGGGTACGGGGCCGCACCTGGCCTTCGCGGATACCGCCGCCACCCGCTCGATCACCCTGGTGCGGGACCGCGACTTTCTGGTTCCCCTCGCGGAAGACACGTCGACCACCGTCCTCCACGTCCGCTACGCGCCCTCGAGCTGGCTCTGGGCGGGCCGGACCTTCGCGAGCGGGCTCCCGGAGCGCGTCGGCCGAGTCGACGAGGTGGCGCTCGACGAGCGCAGCGACTCGGCGGCCTGGAAGGCCGCGTCCGATCGGATCGAGGGGGCGGACGAAGTCATCGTGAGCGCCTACGTCCCCCCGACGGCCGGCTCGGGTCCCGAGGCGGTGCCGGAGCCCTTGCGCGAGCTGGTCGCCCGGGCGGACTCGGCCAAGCCCACCGTCGTGATCTCGTTCGGAAGTCCATACCTGCTGTCGGCTTTTCCGACCGTGGGCACGTACATGCTGGCCTGGGGCGACCGTTCGGTATCCCAGCGCGCCGCGCTCCGGGCGCTGTTCGGAGAGGAGGCGATCTCCGGGCGTCTTCCGATCCCCCTCCCCCCGTTCAACGCCGTGGGCGACGGCCTGGACCGGCCTCGCACGGTCGTGCGCGCGGAGGGCATGGAGACCGTGAGCCCGTTGGCGGCGGCGGGGATCGTGGAGCGGGGGGCGGAGGAGCGCGCCACCTCCGGCGCATTCGCCGTCGCCCCGGCGAGCACCGTCGGCATGTCGGACGCGGGCCTCGATCGCGTGGACTCGATCGCCCGGGCGGCCGTGGCGGACTCCACGGCCTCGGCCGTTGCTCTGGCCATCGGACGCTACGGGCGCCTCGTGCGTCTCGAAGGCTTCGGAACGCTCGCCTGGGGGAGCGACCGGGCGGTGACGCCCACGACCCTGTTCGATCTCGCTTCGCTCACCAAGGTGGTGGGCACGACGACGGCGGTGATGATCCTGTTCGACGAGGGCCGGCTGAGGCTCGACGACAAGGTCGTCCGCTATCTCCCATGGTGGTCGAGGGGCGACCCGCGCAAGAACCGGGTGACCGTGCGCCAGCTGCTCCTGCACCGAGCGGGCCTGCCGGCCTACCGCCGTTGGTTCTTCGATCACGCCGGCGTGCAGGCGTACAAGGACGCGGTCGCGGACGAGCCCCTGGAGTACGATCCGGGGACCCGCACGGAGTACTCGGACATGGGCTTCATGACCCTCGGCTGGATCGTCGAAGCCATCACGGGGGAGTCGCTCGACCGCTTCCTGGACGAGCGGGTCTTCGGTCCGCTCGGAATGCACGACACGCGTTTCCGACCGCCGGCGTCGCTGCGGACGCGCATCGCGGCCACGGAGCTCGACACGTTGTGGCGCCACGAGCTGGTGTGGGGACGCGTCCACGACGAGAATGCCGACGCCATGGGCGGGGTCGCCGGCCACGCCGGACTCTTCTCGACGGCGGCGGATCTGTCGGTCTTCGCCGGCATGCTCGTCTCCGGAGGCACGCTTCCCGCATGTACGCCGGGTCGGATCCCCGGGGAGCCCTGTCCGGTGGCACGCCCGCGGCCGGTGCGCATCGTCGGACCCGAGGCCGTCCAGCTCTTCACGCGTCGGTGGGACGAGACGTCGAGCCGGGCCCTCGGGTGGGACACCCCATCCGGCGTCTCGTCCGCCGGAGACTACATGAGCGCCCGGGCATTCGGGCACACCGGCTTCACGGGCACGTCGATCTGGATCGATCCGGATCTCCATCTGTTCGTCATCCTCCTGACGAACCGGGTCCATCCGACCCGAGCGAACGAGAAGCACCTGGCGCTTCGGCGCGCCGTGGCGGACGCGGCGGTCCTGGCCATCACGGATGAGCCCGTGAGCAAGCGGAAGGGTGCCGAGCCGCCGTCGCCTCGCCGGACCGTCGGGGGCCGGGCTCGAGAGGTGCCAGGATCATGATGACGGTATGCACGCCATGAAGGCATTCACGCCCCTGGACCTCGCCGTGCTTCTCGTCTACATGGTGGGGACCACCGCCTGGGGCGCATGGCTCGGAAGAGGCCAGAAGGGGGGGACGGACTACTTCCTCGGCAGCCGGTCGCTTCCGTGGACAGCGGTCATGCTCTCGGTCGTGGCCACGGAGACCAGCACGCTCACGTTCCTGAGCATCCCGGGCGTGGCGTACATGGGAAGCCTGGCGTTCCTCCAGGTCGCCCTGGGCTATCTGGTGGGTCGCGTGGTGGTCGCCCTCGTCCTGCTGCCGGCCTACTACCGGGGCGAGCTGAGCACGGCGTACGCGCTCCTGGAGGGTCGGTTCGGCGTGGGTGCCAGGCGGTTCACGTCCGCCATCTTCATGGCGACACGCCTGATGGCGGACTCCGTCCGGCTCTTCGCCACGGCGATCCCGCTGGCTCTGATCACGGGATGGCCCTACGGGCTCTCGATCGCCGTCATCGGGGTGATGACCGTCATCTACACCTACTTCGGCGGGATCAAGGCGGTGGTCTGGGTGGATGCGGTCCAGATGATCCTGTACCTGGGCGGTGCGCTCATCGCGGTGGCGGCGCTTCAGACCCTGGTGCCGGGGGGATGGGCCCACGTGCTGTCGAGCTCCGCCGCGGCGGGCAAGCTCGATCCGATCGACCTTTCGTGGAGCCTGTCGGCCCCCTACACCCTCTGGGCCGGACTGCTCGGCGGGGCTTTCCTGTCGATGGCTTCCCACGGCACCGATCAGCTCATCGTGCAACGTCTGCTGACCTGCCGCGACCTGCGCTCCAGCCAGAAGGCACTGGTGGGGAGCGGGTTGGTCGTCATCCTCCAGTTCGCGCTTTTCCTCCTGGTCGGGCTGGGGCTGTGGGCCTTCTATGCCGGACGGCCGTTCGACCGGTCGGACGAGATCTTCGCCCGGTTCATCGTCGAGCAGCTGCCTCCCGGCGTGACCGGGCTGCTCATCGCCGGCGTCTTCGCGGCCGCCATGTCTTCCCTGTCGTCTTCGATCAACTCCTTGGCCTCCGCTTCGGCCTACGACTACTGGGCCCCCTTGGTCGGTGCGCAGGACGATGATGCACGTACCCTGCGTGCCGGAAAGATCTTCACGCTGATCTGGGCGGTGCTCCTGGTGGCGGGTGCGGTGCTCTTCATCCCGCTGTCGAAGAAGAACAGCGCGGTGGAAGTGGCCCTGGGTATCGCTTCGCTCGTTTACGGAGGACTGCTCGGTGCGTTCGCGCTCGGCGTGCTCACGCGTCGGCCCGGGCAGGGCGCGATGGTAGTGGGGGTGGCCGTCGGCGTCGGCACCGTGGTCCTCCTGCGCAACGACATGGCCTGGCCGTGGTACGTGCTGGTAGGTTCGATCGTGACGTTCACGGTAGGCAGCCTGGTGGGCGCGTTCTGGCAGGAGGCGGCATGAGTCGTCATGTGATCGGTGTGGACGGTGGAGGGACGCAGACGCGTGCCGTGGTCCTGGACGAGGACGGCACGGAGATCGGACGGGCCGAAGGCGGACCGGCGATCGCCAGCGCCAGGGATCCGCTCGGACCGGCTCGGGCCGTGGCGGGTGTGGCGCGGGCGGCGGCTACCGCGGCCGGGGTGCGGGTTCCGGTCGGCGTGCTCTGGGCCGGCTTGTCCGGCGCCGGGAGGGAGGCGGCGCGCTCCGCGGTGGAGCTCGAGCTGGGCCGCCTCGGTACGGCCCGCGCCGTGCACGTCGGCACGGACGTGCAAGCGGCGTTCCACGATGCCTTCGGAGAAGGGCCGGGCGTTCTGCTGATCTCGGGCACCGGGTCGATCGCGTGGGGACGGAACGAGGGGGGGCGCGAGGGACGGGTGGGCGGATGGGGACACCACATCGGGGACGAGGGAAGTGGCTACGCCATCGGGCTGGAGGCGCTGCGCCGGGTGGCCCGGAACGCGGACGGCCGCGCGCCCGCCACCGGTCTGCAGAGAGGCATCCTCGAGCACCTGCGTCTTTCCAGGGCCGAGGACCTGGTCCAGTGGTCGGCCGACGCGTCGAAGAGCCAGGTCGCGGCGCTCGCCTCGGTCGTGACCGAGGCGGCCCGGAACGGGGACGGGGTGGCGGGCGAGATCCTCGGGCACGCCGTCGAGGAGCTGGAGGGACACGTGCTCACCCTGCTCGAGAACCTGGGGCCCTGGCAAAAGCCCCCGGGGCTGGCGCTCGGAGGGGGGCTCCTGGGCCCGGGAGGGCCGCTTCGGATCGCGGTCGAAAGCGTCCTGGCGAAGCAACACCTGAGACCCGTCGAACGGCCTCTGGACCCGGCCAGGGGGGCGGCGAGTCTCGGTCGGGCCCTGCTCGGCAAGAACTGAGGGCGGCCGCGTACCACCTCCTACCGGGCCATCTCCTACCGAAGCGCTTCCTCCAACGCCGTCGCCGCGTCGGTGCGCGCGTCTCGGTACTTCACGATGACGGGCGCGTAGAGCGAGATCCCGTGCTCCTCGGCGAACGCGCCGCGCGCGCGGCGGGAGCCCGGAACCAGGACGGCGTTCTCCGGGATCGTGAGCGGGGCGTCGGCGGTGGCGCGATACGTGGTCTCGCGCACCAGGTCGTAGACGGTCGTCGAGGCGGTCAGCTGGACGCCCGGCGCGAGCACCGAGCGGCGGCCCACCAGCGTGCCCTCGAAGACGCCGGTGTTCCCGCCGAGCATCACGTCGTCCTCGATGACGACCGGGCGCAGCCCCACCGGCTCCAGCACGCCGCCGAGCTGGGCGCCCGCAGACAGGTGGACACGCTTGCCCACTTGCGCGCACGATCCCACCAGGGCATGGGAGTCGATCATCGTCCCTTCGTCGACGAAGGCGCCGACGTTCACGAACGCTGGCGGCATGATGACCACCCCGGGAGCCAGGTAGGCTCCCGCCCGTACCGAGCTTCCGCCCGGCACGATGCGCACGTTCTCCTCGACGCCTCGCGTGTCCCGGAGCGGAAGCGTGTCGCGGTCGAAGAACCGGAACGTCGAGCCCTCGAAATCGGGGTTCGGCGCGCGCGTGTGGGGCTCGAACGGTCGCGTCACACCCGTGCGGAAGGCGAGGAGGATACCCTCCTTCACCCAGGCCACGGCTCGCCAGCCCTCCGGCCCGCGTTCCGCGGCGCGCACTTCCCCGCGTCCCAGCGCGTCGAGAAGGAGGGCCACGGCGCGGCGCGCCTCCGCGGGATCCGCTCCGGGGCCCGCGTCGAAGAGACGCTCGATCTCCGCGCTCAGACTCCTGAGGGCGACGGCGCTCATGCGACCCCTGCCGGCGTGCCCCGGAGTCCCGCCGCGGCGAGCGCGCGCTCGAGCTTGGTCCGGCCCTCGAGGGACATGGGAACCAACGGCAGCCGGAAGTGCGCCTCCGGCCCGCCGAGCAGCTCGACCGCGGTCTTCACCGGAATCGGGTTCGTCTCCACGAAGTTGCAGCGCATCAGGTCGAGGAGCCGGAAGTGCACCTCCCGCGCCCGCTCCATCGCACCCTCCATCCCCGCGTGGACCAACGCCGCGGTCTCGGCGGGAGCCTCGTTGGCGATCACCGAGATCAGGCCGTCGGCTCCGAGAGCGAGGAGCGCCAGCGTCATCTCGTCGTCACCGGACAGCACGACGAAGTCGGCGGGACGACGCGCCAGGATGTCGCTCACCTGCGTGAGCGAACCCGAGGCCTCCTTGATTCCGACCACGTTCGGGATCTCGGCGAGACGCAGCACCGTGTCGGGCAGGATGTTGGAGGACGTGCGCCCGGGCACGTTGTAGAGGATCACCGGGATCTCGGCCGCTTCGGCCACGGCCTCGAAGTGTCGGAAGAGCCCTTCCTGGGGCGGCTTGTTGTAGTAGGGCGCCACCGAGAGGATGCCGTCGGCTCCCGCCTTCCGCGCCGCCACCGAGCGCTCCACGGCCTCGTGGGTCGCGTTCGCGCCCGCACCCGCGACCACGGGCACCCGCCCGTCGGCCACCTCGACGGCGGCCCCGATCACGCGTGCCTGCTCCTCGCTCGTGAGCGTCGCGCTCTCCCCGGTGGTGCCGCACGGCACGAGGTAGTCCACGCCTCCCCGGATCATCGCGTCCGCGTGCCCGGCGAAAGCGTCCAGATCCACGGAGCCGTCCTTCCTCATGGGCGTGACCAGCGCGACGCCCACGCCCCGGAACCCTTCGTATCCGCTGTCAGTCATCGTCTTCTCCCGTGCCTCGTTCGGCGAGAAGGTCGTCCATCATCTGCTCGAAGGTAAACAGCCCACGTCGCCCCCGGACCCACTCCGCGGCGCGGACCGCGCCCCGAGCGAACCCTTCGCGCCCACCCGCTTCGTGACGGAGCTCGATCCGGTCGCGGATCCCCTCGATCCCGACCACGTGGATTCCCGGGACCTCACCCGCCCTCGTGCTCGTCACGTAGAGCGTGTCGGGCTCCGCGATCTCCTCCGGAGGGCCCGCGCGCCACCGCTCCTTGGACGAGAGAGCATCCACCAGGACGTCGGCGATCCTCCGCGCCGTGCCGCTCGGATGGTCGCGCTTGTGCCGGTGGTGGGTCTCGTGTACGTGGACGTCGTATCCGCCCACGGCATCCGCGAGTCGCGCCGCCTCCCGGGCCAGCCGCAGGAAGAGATGCACACCCTCCGAGAAGTTCGGTCCGTGAACGACTCCGATACGCGCGGCGGCGCCGCGCAGGGCGGCGGCGGCGTCCTCGCCCCAGCCGGTCGTCCCCACGACCAGGCCCACGCCGGCCTCCGCGGCGGCGGCGGCGGTCCCGGCCACCTGGCCCGCGACGGTGAAGTCCACGGCGACGTCCGCGTCGGCGAGCGCCTCGGCCAGGGACGGCGCCTCGGCGCCGGGCTCGTTCGGATCGAAGCGGGCCACCACCTCGTGGCCCGCGGCCCGCGCTTCCGCTTCCACCGCGTGGCCCATGCGGCCGTACCCCACCACGGCGATCTTCACGCGCTTCTCCGCGTCGGTGTCTCCCGCAGCTCGATGAGCGTCAGGTGCAGGCGTCGCACCAGGTCGGGCGCGTCCTGGGCGTCCACCACGAAGCTGAGGCTCACGTCCGAGGCCTGGGAGATCAGATGCACCGGTGCGCGCTCCACCGCCCAGAATACGAGCGCATCCATGCCGGGCTCGGCCAGGAGGCCGCGCCCCACCACGGTAACCGTCACCAGGTCCCGGCGCACGTCGACGTCGGAGAAGACGGAGAGCTCGCGGGCCACGTCGTCCAGCTCGGCCGCCTCGTCGATCGTGAAGGCGGTCGACGAGTGGCTGGTGGCCACCAGATCGACCTCGAGACGATAGCGCGCCAGAATCTCGAACACGCGCGCGAGGAATCCGTAGGGCAGGGCGGCCGGATGGGAGCGCACCTTGATGAGCACGACGCCCTTCTTGGCCACCACGGCGGCGATCTCGGCCATGTTCCTGACGTCGTTCCGCACGAGGGTTCCCTCGTGCTCCGGCTCGAAGGTGCTCCGGATCCGTAGCGGCACGCCCTGGGAGACGGCCCACTTCGCGGCCACCGGATGGATCACCTTGGCGCCGGACCAGGAGAGCTCCACGGCCTCCTCGAAGCCGATCTCCTCCAGGAGGCGGGGCTCCCCGACCTCCTTGGGGTCCCCGCTGAGGACTCCGGGCACGTCCGTCCAGACGTGGACTTCCCTGGCGTCGAGCGCGCCTCCCAGCAGCGCGGCCGTGAAGTCCGAGCCTCCCCGCCCCAGCGTCGTGGTGAGGCCGTCCGGCGTCGCACCCACGAATCCCTGGATGACCGGCACCACGCCGTCGGCGAGGATCGGCGGAAGATGCTCCAGCGATCGGCGGCGGATCGACCTGCCGTCCGGCACGGCCCCCCCGAACCGGTCGTCGGTAACCACCACGCGGCGGGCGTCCACGGCGAGAGCCGGCCGGCCCGCATGACGCACGGCCGCGGCCACGAGGAGCGTCGAGAGATCCTCGCCGGTCGCGAGCAGAGCGTCCTCACGGGCCGGCTCCGGCAGGCTCTCGGAGTCCAGCGCGGCCGTGAAGAGCGCGTCGAGGCGCTCCTCCACCGCAGCGCCGAGCGTCCGCTCCTCCGCTTCGTTCAACCCGAGGCCGCGAGCGACCTCGAGATGCCGGTCCCGGAGCCCCCAGACGATCTCCTCGACCTTGGACGGGTCGCCTCCGAGCCGAGAGCACAGGGCGACCAGTCGGTCGGTGACGCCGGCCAGAGCCGACACGACGACCACCAGGGGGGTGGGTCCTTCCGCCACGAGGCGCGCGACGTGGCCGATGCGCTCGGCATCGGCCAGAGAGGTCCCGCCGAACTTGTAGACGACCGGCGCAGGAGGGGCCGGATCGGTCACGTGGCTCGTTCCGCAGCCGCGTCCACCAGTCCCTTGACCCGGCAGAGCTCGGCGTTCAGGATCGCCGCTCCGGCCGCGCCGCGCACCAGGTTGTGCGCGAGCGCCAGGAACGCGAGCCCCAGCACCTCGTCCCGCCGGATGCGCCCCACGGTCACGGTCATCCCGTCACCCGCATCGCGGTCGAGACGCGGCTGGGGCCTTGCCGGGTCCTCGGCCACCACGATGGCCCGGGCGGGCGCCGTGGGCAGGCCCAACCCCTCGATACGGCTTTCGAACGCGGCGAACGCCTCGGCCGCTTCCTCGGGAGTGGGCTGCGTCCGGAACGCGGCCGAGACCGAGACCGTGTGTCCATGGAGCACCGGCACCCGCGTGGCCGTCGCGCTCAGCCCGAACGGAGCCGGCACCAGCGCTCCGTTTTCCATGGTGCCGAGGATCTTCTTCGGCTCGGCGGAGATCTTCTCCTCTTCGCCGGGAATCAGGGGAAGCACGTTGTCGACCAGATCGTAGGCCGAGGGTCCAGGCCGACCGGCACCCGAGATGGCCTGCAGGCTCGTCACCACGGCCCGCTCCAGCCCGAACGCCGCGTGGAGCGGCGCGAGCGCCGTGGCCAGACCGGTCACCACGCAATTCGGGTTCGTCACGATCGCACCGGGCCAGCGCTCCTTCTGACGCTCGACCAGCTCGAGGTGGTGCGCGTTCACCTCGGGAATCACCAGCGGAACGAGTGGGTCGGCCCGATAGGCCGACGCGTTGCTCACGACCAGGTGGCCGGCCCTGGCGGCGTCGGCCTCGACCTGACGGGCCACGGCGGCCGGCAACGCGGAGAGCAGGACGGGCGAGGTCCAGCCTCCTTCCAGCGGACGGACTTCCAGGTCGGCGACGTCGTCGGGCAGCGGACCGATCTCCTCGGACGCGAGCAGGTCACCCAGACGAGAGCCGGCGGACCGGTCCGACGCTCCGGCCTCGGCCACGCGGAACCACGGGTGACGCGCGAGCATGCCGACGAGTCGAGCCCCCACCATGCCGGTGGCGCCGAGCACACCGACGGGGATCCGGTCCTCCACGACGTCCTCCAGTCTTCTGTTCATGCGGGCAGGCGAAACACGTGCGAAATGTCGCACACCCGCCTCGGCTTCCCAAGGGTTTCGTCCTCCGAGGCGGGCAAGTCGTGGGCAGCGGCTTGTCGGAACGGCAGTCCGAGGTCGGTGGGGACGTCAAACTGACAGACTGCCACATCCCGTAACCCATTGTACACATTCACTTTGGCAGATTCTACCGACGTCACGGATGGCACGCGGATTGCTACTGTCCGTGGGCGTCGAAAGTGAACGACTCCATCGGTCATCAACCCGTCGAAATGGAGGAAACCATGGCCATCACGCGGTATACGTTCCGGAACCCCTCGCTCTCGCCCTGGAGGGAGCTCGAGGAGGCATCGAGCCGTCTGTCCCGCTTCTTCGACGACTTCTCCGCAGGGGGATCGTCGGAGGGCGCGGCCACCTGGCTTCCCGCGGTCAACGTCGAGGAGAGCAAGGACGAGCTCGTGCTCACCGCCGAGCTACCGGGCATGAAGCAGGAGGACATCTCGATCGAGATCGAGAACAACGTCCTGAGCATCAGCGGTGAGAAGACGGAGCAGCGGACCGAGGGCGACGAGCAGCGCCGCTACCATGTCTGGGAGCGTCGGTACGGGTCCTTCCAGCGCTCGTTCACGCTGCCCCGGACCGTGAAGGCGGACGACGTCCGCGCCCACTACGAGGCGGGCATCCTGGAGATCCACCTGCCGAAGGTCGCCGAGGCGAAGAGCCGCAAGATCGCCATCGAAGCCGGGAAGAAGTAACCCGCTCGCGCTCTGGCGCCCTGCGGTCGACGGGGGCGGGCCCGGACTTCGGTCCGGGCCCGCCGATGTCTTTCGGGCCCCTGCGCCTTCGATCAGTCCGTGCTCACTCGCTGACCAGGCGGTAGTGCACGACGGAGGGGACGTCCAGGCTGTCTCGCTGGACACCCCACAGGGCGTCTTCCCGCACCAGGAGGGGAGAGAACTTCAGCGGGACGGTGAGCACGCCCAGGTACTGGCCAGCCGCGTCGAAGACATCCCAGTCGTCCGAGCCCATGTCGTCGGGGTTGAAGGTCTCCGAGCCGTCGCTCACGTCTTCGGCGGTACGGACCCGCTGGACCCAGATCGTGCCGTCCGGGCCCGCGAGCACCCGCGACATCGCCGGGTACTTGTCGGCGAAGCCGACCAGGCCCATCACCTGGTCGACGGCCTGCGGCGGCGTACCCTGATCCAGCATCATCTTGCGCATGACGTCCAGGAGCTGCTTCCGGTCGCTCTCGGTCACCTCGCGGGGGGTGAACGGCATGGTGATCACGCGCGCGAGCGTCCCGGCGCTGTCGTGCACCTCCACGCGGTACGCCGCGTTCATCGCCGTCAGGAGCCGTCCGTCCGGGGTGGCGTCCCACACGGGCTCGGGCTCGAAGATACGAATGCGGGGCTGGCCGCCGCTGAAGGTGAGCGTCCCTCCCTTCGGCAGCACCGCGATCGTGTCCTGCGTCTCGGACCCGAACGTCACCACCGGATCGCCCACCGGGTTGTCCACCATGCCGGGCAGTCCGAGCGTGCGGATCTGGGCGACGATCCGTCCGCCGCTGGCCTGCTCCCAGTGGACCGGTACGCCGTGGCTGAGATCGATGGGAAGGCTCCCGTCCGGCGTGCCGTCGAGCTTGAAGAGGTCGATCCGTTGGTTGCTGACGTCGGGCACCCACACCTGGTCGGCGTGCACGAAGACGCCGGCCATCGCCCGGCTGATCTCGCCGGGTCCGCTTCCGGGGCTGCCGATCGTGCGAACGAACCGCCCGTCGGGCCCGAACACCTGAACGTGCTGAGCCTGCTGGTCGGCGACGTAGACGTTGCCGTCGCCGTCGAGGTCGAGCCCGATCACGGCGCCGAAGACGGCCTCCGACGACTCGCCGGCCCCGAGCCCCATCCCACCGATGCGCAGCTCCTCCTCGAAGCGCCACGGAGAGTGATCTCCCCAAAGGCCGCGCGTGCTGTTCGAGACGAGCTGGACGCCCGCGGAGTCGGTGACCGCGGCCTTCCCTCCGTCGCCGGTCGAGCCGCCGCAGCCGGTCAGGGAGAGGATGAAGAGAGCGACCGTGACGCACGGGGCGCCGGATGGGATAGGACGCATCGCGGGGATGACTCCGTTGGGGGTCCTGATGGGAACGAGGTGATCCGGCGGGAGAGCGCGACGACACAATCTAACCTGGTCCGAGCCCGCACGCGCCCACGAACGCACTCGGCTCTCACCCCAATGCCGCCCGCAGCTCCTCGAGGAGCTGCGGGGAACTCGCACCCACCAGCGGGCCGTCCAGAAGATCGACCTCGCCGCCGTCGAGCCGCGTCACCACACAGCCGGCCTCGCGAGCGATGAGGATCCCGGCCGCGAAATCCCAGGGGCTCAGGATCAGCTCCCAGAACGCGTCCAGGGATCCCTGGGCGAGGAAGCACAGGTCCATGGAGGCAGAGCCGGCCCGGCGGATCCCGGACGAGGACCGCAGCACGCGGTCGAGCTGACCGAGATAGGTGGGCAGCTCTTCGAGCAGCTTGAACGGAAACCCCGTTCCGACGAGCGCGTCGCGCAGCTTGCGTGGGCGCGAGGCGGAGATGGGCCGACCGCCCTTGAAGGCACCTTCTCCCTCGGCGGCCCACCACCGCTCGCCGCTGGATCCGCACACCACGGCGCCCGCCCGGGGCTCTCCGTCGGCCCAGACCGCCACGGATGCCGCGTACTGCGGATGGCCATGCAGGAAGTTGGACGTCCCGTCGAGCGGGTCGACCACCCAGAGCGGCGAGCCGTCCCACGCGGCCAGGCGCGACCTCAAGTCTCCCGCGTCCTCCTCGGCGAGCACGGCGTGCCCGGGATGGCGCGCGTGGATCACTCCGATCGCGGCCGCCTGGGCGTCGAAGTCGGTGCGCGACACGTAGTCCGCGCGCCCCTTCTCGGAAGACGCCTCGAGGTCGACGAGGCGATGGTCCCTACGGTGGACCGCGACGGCGGCCTCGGCGGCGTCGAGGGCGGTACGGGTCAGCTCGTTCACGTCTGCATGCTCGGAGGTCGGAGTCGACGAATGGACGAGGGCAACGGGACGGATGGCGGCATCTCCGGCGTCGCCTCCGGGAGGACCGGGACGACCCCGAGGACCGTGGGGTCCCGTACCCGCGAACGGAGCGCTAAGTTAGCGTCTTTGCGTCCATCCCGAAGAAAGCTCCCGGAATGACCGATCCAGAGAAGCCCGGCCACAAGCTCCGCATCTTCAGCGGCATGCAGCCCAGCGGTGAAGCCCACCTCGGCAACTACCTCGGCGCGCTCAAGCGCTGGGTCGAGCTGCAGGACACGCACGAGTGCATCTGGTGCATCGTCGACGACCACGCGATCACGTCGGGCACCGATCCCAAGGAGATGCCGGGGAACGTCTTCGACCTGGCGGTGAGCTTTCTCGCGGTGGGGCTCGACCCCGAGCGCGCCACGATCTTCGTGCAATCCGACGTGCACGAGCACACGGAGCTGGCCTGGCTGCTCAACGCGGTCACGCCCGTGGGTGACCTCGAGCGGATGACGCAATACAAGGAGAAGTCGGCGCGGGTCGAGTCGGTCCCGGCCGGCATCTTGAACTATCCGATCCTGCAGGCCGCGGACATCCTCGCCTACAAGGCCGACGCCGTGCCCGTGGGCGAGGACCAGCGCCAGCACCTGGAGCTGACCCGGGAGGTCGCGCGCAAGTTCAACGCCGCGTACGGCGACACGTTCCCCGAGCCGGAAGCGCTGATCGGGGACGCGGGCAAGATCCTCGGCCTGGACGGTGACGCGAAGATGAGCAAGTCGGTCGGGAACACCGTGGGCATCCTCGCCGAGCCGGACGAAGTGTGGGCACGAGTGCGCACGGCGGTGACCGACCCGCAGCGCGTACGGCGCACCGACCCCGGCCGCCCCGAAGTCTGCAACGTCTACAGCCTCCACAAGTTCTTCGGAGACGAGGCCACCGTGGAGGATGTGGCCGTGCAATGCCGGGGCGCCACGCGCGGCTGCGTCGAGTGCAAGAAGATCCTCGCGGACAACATCGCGGCGGCCTTCGCTCCGTTCCGGGAGCGCGCGGCACATTTCCGTGCGCATCCGCAGGAGGTGGGACGTATCTTGGAGGAGGGGGCCGAGAAAGCCCGTGCCATCGCCGGCGACACCCTGCGCGAGGTGCGTTCGCGCATGGGCCTTCGTTGGAGAGATGCGCTCCAGGGGAGATAGCGGGCCGTCGCGGAGTTCCGCGACACCCCACGCCGTGCTCGGCGAGAATCCCTTTGGGTTCGCCCGGGAGCCGGTAGTATCTTGTCGGGACCGCCATCGTCGGGAGGATCGCAATGCAGGATCTGTTCAAGGCCGCCGTGGAACGCGGGGCGAGTGACATCCACATCAAGACGGGCGACGTGATCCGGATCCGGGTCCACGGCGCCCTCCAGCCGCTCACCCAGCAGAAGCTCTCGATGGATCAGGTGAAGGCGATCGCGCTCAAGCTGATTCCGCACGAGGAGGACCGCGAGAACTTCGACACGCTCCTGGACTACGACTGCTCCTGGGGGCTCCCCGGGGTAGGTCGCTTCCGCGTGAACATCATGCGCCAGCGCGGCTCCCCGATGATCGTCATGCGCATCATTCCCTTCGACGTCCCGACGTTCGAAGATCTCGAGTTGCCGAAGGTGCTCGGCAAGATCGCCGACAACGAGCGCGGGATGATCCTCGTCACCGGCGTCACCGGCTCCGGCAAGAGCTCCACGCAGGCGGCGATGATCAACTGGATGAATCAGCGCAAGCACCTTCACGTCGTCACGCTCGAGAACCCGATCGAGTTCCTGCATCGCGACAACAAGTGCTCGATCACGCAGCGCGACATCGGCACCGACACCGACACCTTCGTGTCGGGCCTTCGGTCGGTGCTGCGACAGGATCCCGACGTGATCCTCATCGGCGAGATGCGCGACAAGGTGACGATCGACAAGGCGCTGAAGGCGGCGGAGACCGGCCACCTAGTGATCTCGACGCTGCACACGAAGAACGCGGTCCAGACGATCTCTCGTGTGATCGCCATGTTCGACCCGAACGAGCAGGAGATGGTCCGCATCCGGCTGTCGGAGTCGCTGATGGCCATCGTCAGCCAACGGCTCGTGCAGCGCAGGGAGGGCGGGCGCGTCGCGGCGATGGAGATCATGCCAGTGACGCCGACCATGCGAGACTGCATCAAGGACAGGA